>DVNS01000142.1 GCA_018714145.1 Candidatus Avilachnospira avistercoris | reverse complement strand
AAAATATTGCCGGAGGATGCCGCTTATCCTAAAGCAGGAGACACATTATACCAAGGTATGTCTAAGGCATGTCATGGGAAGGAGCCTTTTTTGGCAGCGTGATATATAGTTCTTTATGCCAAGATACAGTGAAGAGATAATCGAACAGGTGCGGGAGGCCAATGACATAGTGGATGTCATAGGAAGCTATGTCCGCCTCACGAAGAAGGGCGCAAATTATTTTGGGCTCTGTCCTTTTCATGGGGAAAAGACTCCCTCCTTTTCCGTAAGTCCCCAAAAGCAGATATATTACTGCTTCGGCTGCGGAGCCGGGGGCAATGTCATAAACTTCCTGATGGAGTACGAAAATCTCAGCTTCACTGAAGCCCTTAAGAACCTTGCAGACAGGGCCAATATCCAGCTTCCCGAGGCCGGAGGCGGAGAGAGCTCCGAGCTTACTGCCATGAAGAAAAGGCTCTATGATATCAATAAGGAGGCGGCTTATTTTTATTATGAAAAGCTCAAGTCTCCTGAAGGGGGCATAGGGCTTTCTTATTTTGAGGAAAACAGGAAGCTCTCCAAGGCTACGATAACCCATTTTGGCCTCGGCTACTCCGGAAAGGAGCGGGGAGAGCTCTATAAGAGGCTTAAGGATAAGGGCTATGATGATGAGAGCCTTAAGGCCTCAGGCCTTATAATTTTTGACGAGCGCCAGATATCGGATCGCTTCTGGAATCGGGTCATGTTCCCTATCATGGACCAGAACAGCCGGGTCGTGGGCTTCGGAGGCAGGGTCATGGGTGACGGAAAACCCAAGTATCTGAACTCTCCTGAGACTCCGATATTTGACAAGAGCTCAGTGCTCTATGGGCTTAATTTTGCAAAAAAGAGCAGGAAGAAGCAGCTTCTTTTATGTGAGGGCTATATGGATGTCATCGCCCTTCATCAGGCAGGCTTTACCAATGCGGTGGCCTCCCTCGGCACGGCCTTCAATGAGAAGCATGCAAGACTGCTTAAGCGTTATACCGATGAGGTGGTCCTTACTCAGGACAGTGATGAGGCGGGCATAAAGGCCAAGCTTCGGGCCTTTCCGATACTCAGGGACGCAGGGCTCAATGTGCGCATCCTTGATATGAAGGGCTATAAGGACCCGGATGAGTTCATAAAGGCCAAGGGTGCGGAGGCCTATGAGGAGCTCATCAGGAAGGCGGAAAATGCCTTTATGTATGAGGCTGAGGTCATAAGAGGGCAGTACGATCTGTCTGACCCTGCCATGAAGACTAAATTTTATGAGGAGCTTGCGGAAAAGCTCTGTATGTTTACGGAGAGCTTGGAGCGGGACAACTATATTCAGGCCATAAGCCATAAGTATATGATAAATTATGAGGAGCTTAAGAAGCTTACGGAATACCGCTTCCTAAAGAGCGCCTCAAGGCGGAGGGAAGAACCCTCTTACTTTGAAAAGCAACGGGCCTCCTCTGGCAATGAGGAGCTAAAAAGGCGGGGAGGCTCTGCCGGAGCAGCTTCCGCAGCAGCTGCCTCGGGTCCTTCAAGGGGAAGGATAGGTGCCGGTGATGCTGCATCGCAGGGCGGAAAAGCTGCGGAAGCCTCAAAGACTTCCTCTCAAAGACCCCGGAAGATAGGTCCTAGGACCGAGGGCAGGAGTTTCAATGCCTCACTCAAATCCCAGCGTCTCCTCCTTTCTTGGTGCATAGCAAGTCCTGAGGTCCTTAAGGCCGTAAGGAAGAATCTTAGCGCTGAGGACTTTTATGAGGGGGTAAATCGGGAGCTTTATACTGAGATAGTAAGGGAGAGCGAGCAGGGAGGCATATCTGCTTCAAGGCTCATGGAGCTATACCCTGAGGATGAGGAAAAGCGCAGCCTTGTGGGGCTCATACTTAATTTTGATACGGGCTATAAAAATCCCGATGAGCTGAACTCATTTGAGCTATCCAAGGCGGTGACAAAGGCCGTTCAGAGCATAAAGGGAGAACAGCTTGACCTTGAGATAGAAAAAAGCGGTGATGACTTAGGAGCGCTTCAGAGGCTCTTTGAGCGTAAAAATGAGCTTCAGAGGCTCAGGATAAGCTTTGATGAGGAGGAAGGATGAGATTATCGGCAAGGCTGGAAGGACTTTTAGAGCTGCTGTCCCATAGCAGGGCCTCGCTCCTCATAGATGTGGGCTGCGACCATGGCTATGTGTCCATGGAGGCGGTAAAAAGAGGCCTCTGTGAGAGGGCTCTGGCCTGCGATATAAACAAGGGACCCCTTTTATCAGCAGAGAAGAATATCGAGGCGGCTGGTCTAAAAGGAAGTATAAGGACGGTGCTTTCTGACGGACTAAAGGCCTTGAGTGCGGAAGATATAAAAAGGCCGGCAGTGCTCCTTTGTGCCGGCATGGGCGGAGCGCTGATATGCAGCATACTGACTGAGGGAAAGGACAGGCTTGAGCTTATCGACAGGCTGATACTCAGTCCCCAGTCTGAGCCGGAGCTTGTGAGGAGCCTGCTCCTTAACGAGCTTTCCTATGATATAGTCTCTGAAACTTGGATAAAGGATGAGGGCAAGTACTATGTGCTGATAGATGCAGAAAGAACTGCCGAAAAAGAAAGCTGCGGGTCCGCTCCATATTCGAGTTCGGAGCTCCTTTTTGGAAGGAAGGGCCTTTTAGCTAAGGATAAGGTCCTTTACGAATACCTCAGGCTTCAGCTTCGTTCATCAGAGGAGGCCCTGAACAGAGCCCTTAGGGGCAGTTCGGACAATGCAAAAAAGAGACAGACAGAGCTCAATGAGCTTATCAGGGATATAAACATCGCTTTGGAGTATTATTAAAAGAGTTATTAAAGGAGGTCATCATGGCATTTAAGACGGCTGAGATATTTGAATGTATAGAAAAATCCTATCCGAAGAGCTATGCCCTTGAGTGGGATAACCCGGGCCTTACCTGCGGAAGGATGGATAAGGAGGTAAACAAGGTGCTCATAGCGCTGGACTGTACTGATGAAGTCGTAGAGAAGGCCATAGACGGCGGCTTTGACCTTGTGCTTACCCATCATCCGATGATATTCGGCGCCATCAAAAATGTCAATGACCAGAGCTTCATAGGCCGCAGGCTTTTAAAGCTCATAAGCCATGACATAAGCCTCTATGCCATGCATACGAATTTTGACTGTGCGAAGGGCGGCATGGGGACCATAGTGGCAGAACGCATGGGAGTAGCCGAGCTTTGTCCCATGGAGGTGACCTCTGAAGATGAGGACGGCTCAAAGATAGGCGTGGGCTTTTTCGGAGAGCTTAAGGAGGAGATGAGCGCAAGGGAGCTTTCGGAGCTTATAAAGAAGCAGTTCGGCCTTGAGCTTGTGACCTATTATGATGCAAAAAGGCCCATAAAAAGGATAGCCTGCTGTCCCGGCTCCGGAAGGGGCATGGAGAAGTTCGCAAGGGAGCTTTCTGCAGATGCCTTCATAACCGGAGACATGGGACATCATGACGGTATAGATGCGGTGGCAGACGGCATCAGCCTTATCGATGCAGGGCACTATGGCCTTGAGCATATATTTGCAGGATATATGGCGGAGTTTGTGGGGGAGCATTTTCCGGATATCGAAGTAAGTACTTATGGGCGGGAAATGAGGAGCTTCGTCTGAGCCTTAGAGAGACATTTGAGACATTTTATGGAGCTCTGGGCAAGGTGCTCAGCTGTGATGGAAACAGAGGCTCTGGATAAGAGATATGCTGGCAGAGTCCTGAGCTTCAGGACGGTTTAAGCGTATTTCAGCTAAGCAGCCTGAGCAGGGGAAAGGCTTGGAGCTTAAAAAGGAGAGCTTATGAGAAAGATATATCTTTTGGACTGTACGCTCAGGGACGGCGGCTATGTCAATGACTGGTGCTTTGGCGAGGAGGCCATAAAGGGCGTTGCAAGGCTTATAGCTGATACAGGCATCGAGATGATAGAGATGGGCTTTATCAAGGGGGATAAGCTTTGCAGGGACAGGTCCGTATTTCCTGATGTGGAGTCCATGACGCCGATGATAACTCCCAAGTCCCCCAAGCTCATATATGCGGGCATGGTGGACATGAGCGCCCCGGTGGCGATGGAACGCATCACCAAGCGCAGTCCTGAGGGCATAGATGCCATAAGGGTCATCTTTAAAAAGGATAAGATGGACCTTGCCTACAGCTACTGTGAGCATATCAAGGCCATGGGCTATATGCTGTTCGTGAATTTCGTAGGCACGGACCTTTATACAGACATGGAATTTATAGAGGGCATAAAGCGCTTCAACGGCCTTAAGCCCTTTGCCATGACCATAGTCGATACCTTCGGCCTGATAAAGAGGAAGCAGTTCACGAGGCTCGTATATCTGGCGGACAATAACATGGAACCGGGCATAGTCCTTGGCTACCATGCCCACAACAATCTGCAGCAGGCTTTCGGCAACGCCGAGGCCCTTGTGGAGATGAACCTGAGGCGTGACCTCTGCATAGATGCCTGTGTGTTTGGCATGGGCAGGGGGGCAGGCAATCTGAACCTTGAGCTCTTTGCCGAGTATATGAATGAAAATCATGAGACGGATTACCGGGTGGAGCCGATGCTTGAGATCATGGACAGGTATCTCAATGATATCTATAAGACCAGGTTCTGGGGCTATTCGCTGCCGTTTTATCTTTCTGCAAGCAGGGGCGTGCATCCCAACTATGCCATCTATCTTGCGGGCAGGGACTCCCTTACGGTAAAGGGCTTTGAGGAGCTCCTTGCGAGCATGACAAAGGAGGATAAGGTACGCTTCTCAAAGGAGAAAGCCGAGGAATACTATAGAAGGTACTTGGAAAATCATATCGATGACAGCGCTGCACTTAAGGAGCTTTCAGAGGCATTTTCCGGAAAGCATATCCTCGTGCTGGCACCGGGCAGGAGCCTCCTTGAAAACAGGGAGCTGGTGGACAGCCTCAGGAAGGCCCCCGATACTATCACCATAGCTGTGAACTTCCTTGCCGAGGACTTTGAGCCTGATTATATATTCTCCAGCAATATGAGACGCTATGAGAGGATAGAGGGCAGGACGAAGGCGAAGTGCATCACCACCTCCAATATGAAGGAATGTAAGTCCACGGACTATGTGGTCAACTTCTCAAGCTATGCCGCAAAGGAGGCGGATATCATCGATAATTCAGGAGTCATGCTGCTTAAGCTCCTTCGGGACCTCCATGTAAGCGAGGCCGATATCTGCGGTATGGACGGCTACTCCGAATATCAGGAAGATGATTATTATGACCGGGGCCTCAGGCATCATTTCCCGGAGGGAGGAAGCCACAGAAATGAGCTCATCTCCGCAGAGCTTAAGGAGCTTTCAAAATACATAAAGCTTGATTTCAGGACGCCTTCACGCTATGGCAGCAGTATTTCAGATTAAATGTACTCAATGTGCTGCACGGGGGAGGCTTGACTTTGATCTATCAGAGCAGTTTTCGTATTATTATATATTTTAACGTTCTGCAAAAC
>DVNS01000141.1 GCA_018714145.1 Candidatus Avilachnospira avistercoris | reverse complement strand
AGGATATACAGAGCAAACAAATGATAAGGAGGTACACGATGTACGATTTTGATGAGATCATCGACAGACAGCATACCAATGCCCTCAATACCGACGGCTTCCGGGGCTATATATTCCATGCCGGACCGGAGAAGGTATTTCCCTATAAGGATGACGAGTTTGTCCGCATGTGGGTTGCCGATATGGAATTTGCGGCTGCCCCTGAGATCATAGAGGAGCTTCATAAGCGTCTGGACAGAAGGATATTCGGCTACACCGGAGTATATGACCACGATTACTATAATTCATTCCTCAAATGGTGCAGGGACCATTATGACTGGGAATTTCCCGAGGAGGAGCTCTGCTTTTCCCCCGGCATCATCCCCGCTCTCTATCAGCTTACCGAAAGCCTTTGCACGAAGGATGAAAAGGTCCTTATGAATACCCCTGCCTACGGTTATTTCCTTCATTCCGCAGAATATGCCCATGTAGGGACACTCTATTCAGACCTTAAGAAAAAGGCTGACGGGACCTTTGAGCTTGATTTTGAGGATTTTGAGCATAAATGCGCCGATCCCCAGTGCAAGCTGGTATTCTGGTGCAATCCCCAGAACCCTACAGGCCGCATGTGGACATTGGACGAGCTTTCAAGGATAGCAGAGATAGTTAAAAAGTATAATCTTTGGATAATATCCGACGAGATACACTGTGACCTGATAAGATGCGACAATAAGCATATCCCCATGGCTAAGGTCATGACAGATTATCCTAAGCTCATCACCTGTATGGCCCCCTCCAAGACCTTTAACATGGCCGGACTTGCATTTTCCAATATCATCATCAGGGATCCTGAGCTCAGGCGTATTTTCAAGGACAGGGACAAGCTCTTCGGCATGGTCAATCCCCTCTCCCTCACTGCAGCCAAGGCAGCCTATGACAAGGGTGGTAACTGGCATGAAGCGCTGAAGCAGTATCTGGATAAGAACTTTGAATTTGTAAAAGACTTTATGGCAAATAACCTTCCTAAGGCAGTCATGTATATTCCGGAAGCCACCTATCTGGCATGGGTAGATATGTCAAAGTGCCTGCCTGATGTTGAGGACCTTCCTGCCTTCTTTGCAGATAATGCCGGTGTGCTTCTTGAAGGCGGCAATGCTCTGTTTGTAGGAAATGCCGAAGGCTATATACGCCTGAACCTTGCCATGCCCCGTTCCATCATTGAGACCGGACTAAAGCGCATGACTGAGGCCATAAACGCACATAATAGCTAAATGCAAAGGTCAACAGTAAAACCTACATAAATTTGAATACATAAATAGCTCCGCAGTATTTGACTCTTCTATCAGAAGCATAGCTGCGGAGCTTTTATGTTATATCACGACCGCAAACGAAACAAGCGCGAACTTGTGAGCATTTGTTTCGTCCGGTCGGGAGTATGAGTAAGCTTTGCTTACGAATAGTATAACCAGCAGCTGCGCTGCTGAAGGCTGCCGAGCAGCCTTATCCTCACAAAGTGAGGATATTATATCATCTATCCCACGATAAACCCAAACATAAAGCAGAGCTCAGCAGGGCTATGGACGGTGCAGGCCACCGTATCCTCGGATATGCGCCTTACATTGGGATGTGAAAGGGCATTTCGTGCCAGCTGATGCTGCTTTAGCCTTACAACCATCTCAAAGCTCTCAGGAAGCTCTATAAGGGGAGCAGGCTTCTCTATGGCCTCCTTTACCTTGGCCTTTATGCGCTCCGCCACCTCCTTAGGATGGAGGTTAAATGTAGAATTGCCCCTGCATTCCTTTACAGCCACCGTGACTATATCCGGTATCTCCTCCGAGGCCCTTCTGCATATGCCTGAGTCTCCGCTTATAAATATCGAAGGCACTCCCTTTGACGCAGCATAGAGGGAGTTAAGCGTAAACTCTGAGGCTATCCTTCCGTTTATCTCAAGGGAGGCTACATGGTCGTAATTGGTAGTGTGAGCAAGGGGGCTCTCATCCGAGCCAGCCGGAGCATGATATCCAATGTAGATGGCCCCTGCGTACTTGTCACTTAGTCCGGCCATCATCGAAGCAGGATGACAGGCCCAGCCCCGCATGAGCCTCACTCCCTCCGGAAGCTGCTCATGGAAAATGTTCCTCGCCGTACCGTGACCGTCCCTTACCACGACTTCGTGACCGGCCTCTATGACCGCCTCACAGGCAGCCGCAACCTCCTTCGTCATCTGAAGGCAGGAGCGCTCATAGCCGTCCCCTCCCTTCTGGGTCTCACACCAAGCAGTAACGTCCGTCACGCCCTCTATATCCGCACTGATAAAATATGTCTTCTTTTTCATATATTTCCGTCTCCTGTTTCCAGTCTCCCATGAGCTCAATGGAGCATAAGCTGCTGCGCTTCAAATACTATCTTTTTAACTATCTCACCGGATATCGTGCCTCATATCAGGAAAGGACCTTATCTCCCAGTCCGTCTCCATATTTCCTTACAAAGTCCCTAAGCCCCATATAGTAGCTTCCGTCTATGCCGCAGGTGGTCTCTGCATGATAAAGGGAGCTTATAATGGCCTCCTCCACAGCCTCCACCGCAGCCTCAAAGACCAGATCTATATTTTCATCATAGAACATCCTTGTCTCAAGGATATTTTTATCGCTGTAATGGCTGAGCCTGTTTGCAGTGGTAAAAGCCAGGGCTATGTCTCCGCTCCCGTTTCCACTGTAGGAGCCCACCCTTCCAAGGGCTATCATGGCCCGCTTTGCGGTCCGCTTGAGCTGACGTTCATTGAGAGGGATATCAGTGCCGATGATGATTATGATGGAGCCTTCGTCCTTGAGCTTATTGCAGTAGACTGAGGTATCATAATGCTTCCCTCCGATGACGAGATTGCCTGCCGATCCGAAATTGGACATGACAAGGGCCCCTATCGTATAGCTTTCCCCATCGATCTTAAGCTGCTTTGAGGCAGAGCCTATGCCTCCCTTAAGCCCGAGGCAGACCATGCCTGTCCCTGCGCCTGTGCACCCCTCTGAAAATGCTTCCGAAGCCTCAGAAAGAGCCTTCCTAACATGCTCCTTTTTAACGTGCATACCGCGGATATCATTGACCCTGCCGTCATTGCACTCGGTTATGACACAATTCACCGTGCCGGTCTCCCGGCCGATGTCGCTGTTTTTCTCAAGCATGTATTCGGTAAGGGCCTCATAGGCCGTACCAACGTTAAGGGTGTTGGTCAGGATGATGGGGGTCTCAAGACTTCCAAGCTCCTCTATCTGCACAAGTCCCGCGCTCTTTCCGAACCCGTTTATCACGGACACTCCGGCCATGAGCTTATCATGAAAGATATCGCCCTCATGGGGTATGATCGCCGTGACACCGGTATGTATGTCTTGCTCCTCATCCTTCAGAGTGACCTGCCCAACCCTTACTCCCGGCACGTCAGTTATAAGGTTTTTCGGGCCCGAGGGCCACTTTGCAAAAAGCTTTAATCCGCTGTCCTTGGGAAGTCCCATATATACACCTCATGCTTTATCTGCCAGCTGCATTAAGCAAAAATCTGTGTCTTTAAAACTGTCGTCTTGGACTGCCGCGCTGCAATGTCCTGCGCCGACAGTTTTCGCAGCAAATCTCGTATTTTAAAATTATTATAAAATATCATGCATTATAGGAGTCTCAAACAGACGCCTTGCCTCATTGGGATCCTCCGTCTTTCCAAGGACCCACATAAGCTTTGTCACTATGGACTCAGGAGTCATGTCTCTTGCTTCCAGTACCCCGGGAAGCTCCCTTGCTATACGTCCCACTTCATAGACGCTTAAGTCACTTCCCTCATGCCATACCTGGGTTGAAAATACTGCAAGCCTTCCTGATGAAAGCCATCTTCGCACCGAAGAGAGAAGCTCTCCCTTTTCTCCTCCGGGAAGGCCTCCTACTCCGAAGCCTTCGATCACCACAGCCCTGTATGAAGGATAAAGCATTGAAAAGATGTCAGGCTTTATGCCGGGTATCAGTCTGAGTACAAATACCCTTTCATCAAGCTTAAGAGAAAAACAGGGCTCATCCTCTTCTTCGGAAGGCCTTAAAAATGGAATAAGGCGTTCATCCCGAAATACCGCAGTCTCAGGATAATCTATGCTGGAAAAGGCATTGAAGCTTTTTGACCTTACCTTTCTTGCCCTGCTGCCAAGTATGACCTTGCTGTCAAAAACGATCTGTACCCCAAAAGCAGAGTCTGAAGCCGCATAGGTAAAGGCTTGAATCAGGTTCCGCCTTGCGTCTGTGTCCCGCTTATAGATGGACTTCTGGCTTCCGGTAAGTATGACAGGCTTCCTGCTGTGCTGGATCATATAGCTGAGGGCTGAGGCCGTATAGGCCATGGTGTCCGTGCCATGGGTGATGACAAAGCCGTCAAATTCATCATAATTGTCCCTGATGGCTGAGGCTATGCCGATCCACTGCTCAGGTCCCATATCTGTAGAATCGAGATCATAAAGCTCCATGGCCTCGATATGGCAGATATCCTTAAGCTCAGGCACAAACTCGAGTATCTCATCCGCGCTGATGGCCGGAGCCAGTGCTCCATTTTCCGAGGGCTTTGAGGCTATGGTGCCTCCTGTTGCAAGCAGCATAATGCGTTTCATCTGGTACTGTCCTCATCCTAGGTGTATCTGGTGCAGCCTATACCCTGGACCTCTGAGATGACGCCAAGGCTCTCTATATCCCTGGCTATGCGCTGTGTTGAGTTCATAGTACCTCCTTATTTATCACCGATTTTTATTTATCGTATTTGATCAAGGGTACGCCCTTTTCCATAATGAGCTTTCCGTCTGCTATGATGGTCCCCTCCTTCATGATCACATCATAATGGCAGCTGGCCTTTACCCTGCCTCCAAGGTTGGTGCTGGTGCCAATTCCGATATGACAGGTCCCGAACACCCCCTCATCCTCCAGCATGAACCCGCAGAAATGGCACTTGGGATTAAGCCCCACTCCATGCTCAGCTATATTATAGACATTGGGATCATTTTTTGCCGCAAGGTCATCTGCAAGCATCTTTGCCTGGCGTCCTCCGATGATCTCCACGATCCTGCCGTCTTCAACCCGGAACCTGACCGGCTCCTCCAGCACGCCGATACCCACATAGGGGATACTCGCGTCCGCAACGATAATGCCGCTTGCACTGCCTTCCAGAGGAGATACATTTGCCTCAACTGTAGGAAGGGTGGAAAACTGCCCCTTCTCCACCATGCAATAAAGATGATTGCCCCTTCTGCCCTCAGCTGAATACTCCAGATGAGTCCCTCCCGGCGAGGTAAGCACTATCTTTTTCGCTCCTTCCATAGCCTTTGCCATGGCTATGCAGAGGGGCTTCAGCCTTTCAAAATCCCCTTCTATGCCTCCGTGGACCATCATCTCTTCAGTAAAATGCGTGAGCACAAGGCCCCTGGATCCGGCTTCGATCGCAGCTTTCACTGCATTAGTATGGGTTATGGACTTACCCACCACAGATATGAAGCCATCGCTTGCAAGCATTGCATTTGCAATGTTCCTTGGAGGCTCCTCTCCGTCGCTTTTCCTGGGTTCCATGATGCATATGCTGGGCTCCGCACCGACTCTGTAGACTTCAGAGGCGATGCAGGCAGCAATGCTTAGCCTTGAATACTCCGTTACGATAAGGATCTCCTCACCTGGCTTTACCTTCATGCAGGTATTTACCACCTTATCGGCACCTCTTTGCATGTAAATGTTTTCCATATACCCTTCCTTGAATAGAGCCCCGCCTTTTATCGCCGATTTTTGTGAATTTTAGCAGCAGTCCTTTGCAGCAGCGATCTTATAATATACAGGCGAAAAATATATAATAGTTTATCATTTTTATTGGTTTATCACAAGAAAGACCGCAAGAACTT
>DVNS01000018.1 GCA_018714145.1 Candidatus Avilachnospira avistercoris | reverse complement strand
ATAATGGCCTTAATACCATCTTAGTATCGGCGGCCTTATTCCAAACATCATGGAAGTAAGGCAGCTGAGACGGTTATTTTCTTTATACAAGGAGGATGATATGGAGCATTATACATATAAGCCCAGCGGCATCTGTGCCACGCTCATCGAGTTTGATCTGGATCAGGACGACTGCATCCACAACACAAAGTTCACCAACGGCTGCAATGGAAATCTGAAGGCAGTTTCAAAGCTCACCGAGGGCATGAAGGCAGAGAAGGCCATCAGCATACTTAAGGGCAACCAGTGCAAGGATAAGGGTACTTCCTGTGCCGACCAGTATACGAAGGCTCTGGAGGCAGCGCTGGCTCAGAGAGCCTGATGATATGAGGTCTCCTAAGGGAAGCAGGCTGGGCCTTTAATGACCTGAGTCTGCCTATCTTAGCTGTATGAGGCCTCATTTTCAGAAATAAAAAAGCTGCATCGCAGCTTACGGAGTGTATAGATCATGGGAGCTTATTCCAAAGAGGATATATTGGAGCTTATCAGGGAAGAGGACATAAGACTTCTCAAGCTGCAGTTTACGGATATGTATGGTATGCCTAAAAATGTCAATCTGCCGGCTGCCAAGCTTTCCAAGGCCCTTTCCGGTAAATGCGTATTTGACGGTTCTTCCATCGAGGGCTTTATAAGGCGGGACGAGGAGGATATGTTTCTGCACCCCGACCTTGATACCTTTCAGGTATTTCCCTTAAGCGGAAGGGAAGGGGTCACAGCCAGAGTCATATGCGATTTATACAGGGATGAGGGCAGGCCCTTCATGGGAGACCCGAGGTATATACTTAAGCGCGTCCTTGAGGAGGCCAAGAAAAAGGGTTATACCTTCGGCATAAAGCCGGAGCTGGAGTTCTTCCTGTTCAACTGTGATGAGCTCGGAAACCCCACTACCTTCAACAATGAGACTGCGAGCTATTTTGATACCACGCCCCTTGACTTCTCGGAAAACCTGAGAAATGAGATGGTCATATATCTTGAGGATATGGGTTATCAGGTGGCTTCGAGCCATCATGAGACCTCCCCGGGACAGCATGAGATAGACTTTGAGGAAAAGCAGGGCATATCCTGCGCCGATGCCATTGCCACGGCTAAGATACTTATCAAGATGCTGGCAAAGCGCAGCGGCATGTATGCCACCTTTATGCCCAAGCCCAAGGAGGGGGTCAACGGCTCCGGCATGCATTTTTATATGAGCATGTATGACAGGGAGGGGAAGGACATCTTTTTTGATGCCGATGACAGCCATAAGCTCTCCAAGGAGGGATATTATTTTATGGCCGGCATCATGAAGCATATACCGGGCATGTCCCTGATACTTAATCCTCTTGTCAATTCCTATAAGCGCATCACCCCGGGCTATGACGCACCGGTGGACATAAGCTGGTCTGCGGGTACCTACAGGGGATCCCTGATGAGGATATCCCATACGGATACGGACAAGGTCAGGGTAGAGCTGAGGAGTCCTGACCCCTCCTGCAATCCCTATCTGGCCTTTGCCCTTGTACTTTCAGCCGGGCTTTCAGGACTTTCGGATAAGGAGCTGCCGGATGCAGAGGGCATAAGCCGAGGCTCCCTTCCCCAAAATCTGGGACAGGCCTTGGAGGAATATCAGAGGGACAGTTTCATAAAGGAGGTCCTTGGAGACACCATCTACCTTAAGCTCCTTGAGGCAAAGCAGAAGGAGTGGGAGGAGTATATAAAGCAGGTATCTCCCTGGGAGGTGTCAAAGTATCTATATAAGTATTGATATAAATATGAGCCTTGAGTCGGATGTATGTTTCTAATATCGTTGTGTGCTTTTTCAAACACAGTGACACAGAGATGATAAGAAATCTTTTAAGCCGCAGCGGTCATCGGGCGGCTTATTCTTGTATGTCCGGCGCTGCGGCCCTTTCTGCCTGCGATAAGCTGGGAAGCGGTATCATCATATGCGGCTACAGGCTCAGGGATATGCTCTGTACTGAGCTCTATGACGATATGCCTAAGGGCTTTGAGATGCTGCTGCTTTCCTCACCCTCAGTAAGGGGAGAGCTAAGGGGGGCTCAGGGGCTTCATATAGTGGATATGCCGATAAAGGCCTCGGAGCTTACGGATAAGCTCTGGGAGCTGGAGGCTGAGATAGACGAAAAGAGGAGATATAAAAAGAAAGCTGCGCTCCATGGCCGAAAGGGAAGGAGCGAGGAGGAGAACCGTCTCATAGACGGAGCCAAGATCCTTCTGATGGAAAAAAGGGGCATGGAGGAGGTTGAGGCCTACAGGTTCCTTCAGCATACTGCCATGAGCTCCGGAAGCTCGCTTTCGGAGACGGCAGGAAAGGTGCTCAGTGCTTACGGAAAGGAGACTGCCTGAATGGAACAAAAGATAAGACCTATCAAAACAAAGGGGCCGATGTATGTGCTCTCTCCCTTTATCCTCTATATCGCAGGAGTGGTGGTGGTCGAGCTGGGACTGTCGATACTGTTCCTGCTGTTTTCCCTGCTGTGCGGATATATCGGTGATCCGGTACTCCTTCGCATCGACGAGTTCCTGTTTGCCAATGAGGAGATGCTCATACCTGCCATGGCAGGCCTTATAAAGATACCCCATTTTCTGAGGGACTTTTATCGCGAGGACTGGGAGTATCGTGTGGAAAAAAAGAGGGCCCTCTCAGGCGAATATATCTTCAATATGAAGGAGGCAAAGCTCTGGAAGGGGAAAAAGGGCATACTTAAGAGCTTTTCAGAGCTTAAGAAGCCCCTGCTCATAGTCCTTACTGCCGTCATCGCCTGTATGTTTTTTAATCTCCTTGTCAATGACCTCATGGACATACTGCATATCATGTATTCGAGGATGGAGCTCCTTACCGACGTAGGCGGAGTGGGAGGTCCGGCAAGTGCGGTGCACTTTACCGGAGGAGATACTTCGGCTTCGACATCGAGCATTTTGGTGCTCATCTTCAGTACGGTCATAGTGGCACCTGTGGTGGAGGAGCTGGTATTCAGGGGAGTCATATTTCAGCGCATGAGGGACAACCACGGCTTCCTGTTTTCCGCCTCGGTGGCAGGCCTTTGCTTCGGCATCATACATTTTAATCTGGTTCAGGGGATATTTGGATTTTTCATGGGCATAGTATTTGCATATATCTATGAGCGCTATCATAAGCTCACTGCCTGCATAGCCGCCCATGCCTCGGTCAATATACTCAATATACTCATGGTGCTTCCCGGACTTTCTCCCCTTTATGAGGAGCTTGGAAGGAACATGAAGCTGTTTTACGGAGCCATGCTGATATCCGGCGTGCTGCTCATTGCGCTGCTCCTGTTACTTAAGAGCAGCATCAAAAATACGGATTACATACCCTTCAGCCATGTGGCCGTAGGAGAATAAGGAGGAAACAGATGAAGCTGCTTACGGTGGCCATACCCTGTTATAATTCTGCAGATTATATGCGAAGGTCCATAGACTCAGCCCTCTCAGGAGGCGAGCTTGTGGAGGTGCTCATCATAGATGATGGCTCTGCAAAAGATGATACCCTCAGGATAGCAAAGAGCTATGAGGAACGCTATCCGGGCATAGTAAGGGCCATACATCAGGAAAATGGAGGTCATGGAGAGGCTGTGAATACAGGCCTTAAAAATGCCTCCGGCCTTTACTTCAAGGTCCTTGATTCGGATGACCGTCTGGATAAGGCTTCGTTTCAGGCTGTCCTCTCCAAGCTTTCCGAGTTTTCCGGAGAGGAGGGCAGTGAGGAGCCGTTAGACCTTTTCATAAGCAATTTTATCTATGACAAGGTGGGACAGAGGCATAAGCGTGTCATGTCCTATCGCTCGGCCCTGCCGGTGGGACGGGTATTTTCATGGGATGAGGTGAAGCATTTCCTTATAGGTCAGTACATACTGATGCATTCTGTCATATACAGGACTGAGCTCCTTCGCCAGTGCGGACTAAAGCTTCCCGCCCATACCTTTTATGTGGACAATATCTATGTATATTATCCGTTGCCCCATGCCCATCGTATGTATTACATGGACATAAACCTGTATCGCTATTTTATAGGCAGGGAGGACCAGTCGGTCCATGAAAATGTGATGATAGGCCGTATAGACCAGCAGATACTGGTGACCAAGCTCATGCTTTCCTACTATGATATGGAGCAGATAGAGCCGAAAAAGCTGAGAAGATATATGCTCAATTATCTTCAGATAATGATGACCATATCCTCGGTCCTTGCCATACGTTCCCGAAGCGAGGAAAATATGAAAAAGAGGGACGAGCTCTGGAGCTCCCTCAAAAAGGAGGACCCTAAGCTTTATAAGAAGCTCAAGGGAAGCGTCCTTGGCGTGGCAATGACGAGAAAGACGAAGCTCGGCAACAGGCTTGCCGAGGGGGCATATAAGGCGGCCCAGAAGATATACGGATTTAATTAAAAATAGTGCTTGACATTTTTCCTTTTTTTAAATATACTATTTAGGCGTCATGAGTTTGGCGCTTTTGGGGTCTTAGCTCAGCTGGGAGAGCATCTGCCTTACAAGCAGAGGGTCATAGGTTCGAGCCCTATAGGCCCCATCATTTTGAAGGTATCGTGCTTAGGCATGTTTACATACAAAGGTATCGTGCGAAAGCACTTTACATATATGGCGGAATAGCTCAGTTGGCTAGAGCATACGGTTCATACCCGTAGTGTCGAGAGTTCGAATCTCCCTTCCGCTACTTCATGGAAGCGCTCATGGCGCTTCTTTTTTTGCATAAAAGAGACACAATTAGGACACAGTCAGGACCTAAAATATCAGGGACAGGAGGCTGCGCATAAGAGAGCCGCTCTTAAGCTGTTATGGCAGCATACTATCTTGCAGAACATCGGCGAAGGGGCATGATGCTCAAGCAGCCTTCGGGTATTATGAAAGCGCGGCATAGTGTAATGCCGAGGGTCTGAGGGCCGCTCCTAAGGAGTCAGGGCTGGCAGGCTGTCCGGCTCAAAGATATTTGGTTTTTTAATAGGCAGTAAGAAAGAAATGACGAAAAAGGAAACACTTTATATAGGCATCGACATCGGCTCCACCACGACGAAGCTCGTGATAATGGACCCTAGTAGCGAGGAGATACTGTATTCGGACTACAGGAGGCATGGAGCAAGACAGATAGAAAGCGTAAAGCTGTATCTTGAGGAACTTAGGGAGAGGCTTTCAGATAAGGATATACATATTGCCATGACCGGCTCCGGAGCCAAGGACCTTTCCGATGCACTGGGACTTTCCTATGTTCAGGAGGTGGTGGCTAATTCCATTGCCATAAGGAAGCTTTACGGAGAGGTCAGCACGGCCATAGAGCTTGGGGGACAGGATGCCAAGGTCCTCTTTTTTGAACGGGATAAAAATACCGGCAGGTCCGAGGTCAGGGACATGCGCATGAATGGAAGCTGCGCAGGCGGCACCGGAGCCTTTATAGATGAGGTGGCTGCCATACTCAGGGTCCCCGCAGGAGAGCTCAACGAGACCGCAAAAAGGGGCACCACGGTCTATGACATATCGGGAAGATGCGGAGTCTATGCAAAGACTGATATTCAGCCCCTCTTAAATCAGGGCGTATCCAAGGAAAATCTGGCCCTTTCGGCCTTTCATGCGGTGGCAAAGCAGACCATAGGCGGGCTTGCTCAGGGACTTGATATCAAGGGACCGGTGGTGTTTGAGGGCGGGCCCATGACCTTCAACCCCGTGCTGATAGATGTATTTGCAGAAAGACTGGGACTTAAGAAGGAGGACATACTGATACCGGAGCATCCTGAGATCATGGTGGCCTATGGGGCAGCCCTCTCCCTTAAGAGCCTGTTTTCAGACAGGGATACATCCTCAGAGCTTTCAAGGCTCCTTAGCGGTCTCGATAAGGCTCTGGAGGAGAGCCAGAAAAAGAATTTAGGAAAGACAGAGCCATTTTTTGAAAATGAGGCGGAAAAGCTGGCCTTTAAGGAGCGTCACAGGATACTTGAGGGAAAGGAATATGCTGACCCTGCGCCCTATGTGAAGGACGGCAGCCTTCCCTGCTTTCTTGGCATAGATTCAGGCAGTACGACGACTAAGTTCGTGCTGCTTTCTGAGGATGAGCAGATACTGGATTCCTTTTATGCCTCTAATGCGGGAGAGCCCCTTAAGGTGGCAAAGGAGGCTCTCCTTAGCATGGAGGAGCGTTTCAGAAAAAGGGGCATCAAGCTCGATGTCCTTGCCTGCGGTACCACGGGCTATGGAGAGATGCTGTTTGAAAAGGCCTTCAATGCGGAGTTTCATGTGGTGGAGACTGTGGCTCATGCAAGGGCTGCGGCCAAATATGTGCCTGACATGAGCTTCCTCCTTGATATCGGAGGACAGGATATGAAGGCCATATGGGTGGACAGGGGCGTCATCACCAATATCCTAGTCAATGAGGCCTGCTCCTCCGGCTGCGGCTCCTTCCTTGAAAACTTTGCCTCCTCCTTGGGCATAAAGACTGAGGAGATAGCAGAGCTGGCTTTTGAGTCCCCGAGTCCTGCGTCCCTCGGAAGCCGCTGCACCGTGTTCATGAACAGCAGCATAGTCACTGCCCAGCGCAGCGGACGCCAGCCTGCGGATATCATGGCAGGGCTCTGCCGTTCAATCATTGAAAATGTATTTACCAAGGTCATAAGGATACCCAACATTAGTGCCCTTGGAGATAAGATAGTGGTCCAAGGGGGCACCTTCAAAAATGATGCGGTGCTTCGGGCCATGGAGCAGTATACGGGAAGGGAGGTGCTGAGGCCGCCTTATCCCGGTATCATGGGTGCCATAGGTGCAGCCCTCCTTACAAAGGAGCAGTATGAGCGGAGTATGGCAGCAGGGGCTGCGCCCATTCGCAGCTTCATAGGCTTTAAGGGCCTCAGGGATTTCAACTATTTGCAGGCTGAGGAGTCCATATGTCCGTTCTGCGGAAACCATTGCCGCAGGACCATACTCAGGTTCTCCAATGGAAACCTCTGGGTGACCAATAACCGCTGTGAGCGGGGTGAGATAGTCGGTGACCCGGGGGACAAGGAGGTGCTTTCAAGGGTCAGGGACGTGAGCCGGAGGATGAAGGCGGTGCCCGACCTCTTTAAGCTTAGGGAGGACCTGCTATTTAAGGAATATCCAATTTCCGAGGATGTAAAGGAACGGGGCATTACCTTGGGCCTTCCAAGGGTCCTTTCCTACTGGGAATATATGCCCTTCTGGAGCACCTTTCTTAGAAGTCTTGGCTTTGACATAAGGATATCCGGAAAGAGCACCAGAGCCATGTATGAGAGCGGCATCTCGGCCGTAACTTCGGATACGGTATGCTTTCCCGCAAAGCTGGTACACGGACATATCAGGGACCTTGTCAGGATGGGTGTGGACAGGATATTCATGCCCTCCGTCACGACCATGCCCTCGGAAAATACCTCCGACACCAGCCAGTCTATGTGTGCCGTAGTCAAGGGATATCCCTTGGTCGTAAAGAACTCCGATGACCCGAAGAAGCGCTTCGGGGTGGAGTTTGACTGCCCCATTTTCCACTGGTACACCTATAAGGACAGGGAAAAGCAGCTCATAAGATATATGAAGCTGAGCTTCGGCATCTCTCCCGAGGAGACTAAGCAGGCCATAGAGGCCGGAGACAGGGCCTATAGAAGCTTTAAGGAGTCCCTCTTAAAGGAGGGGACGGCGGTCCTTGAGCGTGTAAAAAAGGAGGGCAGCTTTGCCGTGGTGCTGGCCTCAAGGCCTTATCAAAATGATCCCCTTGTAAATCATGACCTTCCGGAGATGTTCGTATCCATGGGCATACCTGTGCTTACGGCGGACTCGGTGCCGGGGACTGAGGCTGTTGACCTCAGCCGAAGCAGCGTGGAGATAGTCAATAATTTCCATGCAAGGATGCTTTCCTCAGCCATACTGGCGGCAAGGAGCCCGGAGCTTGAGTATGTGCAGATAGTAAGCTTCGGCTGCGGCCATGATGCCTATCTTTCAGATGAGATAACGAGGCTCATGAGGGAGATATCCGGAAAGACGCCTCTGGTGCTCAAGCTTGATGAGAGCGATATACAAGGCCCCCTGAGGATAAGAGTCAGGTCCTTCCTTGAGACCCTGAAGCTTCGCAGGGAGCATGAAAAGGAGCTTAAGGTAAGGGAGCTTCCGGAGCCCTATCCGGTAAAGTTTACGGCTGAGGACAGGAAGGAACGCATAGTCCTTGTGCCCAACACCTCCCACGCCTTCAGCCGCATCATGTCTGCGGCCTTTGCCACACAGGGGCTTAAGACCGTGTCCCTGCCCCTTGGCCGGGAGGATGCCATACGCTATGGAAAGCAGTATGTGCATAATGATATCTGCTTCCCGGCCCAGATGGTCATAGGCGAGGCCATAGCTGCCCTTAAGAGCGGTCAGTATGACCTTTCCCATGTGGCCATTGCCATGGGAAAATACATGGGAGACTGCAGACTGACCCATTATAGTAAGCTGTTGAGAAAGGCCCTTGATAATTCGGGCTTCAGCGAGGTGCCCATCATCACCAATGATGATCAGGATCCCCATGAGCTCCATCCGGGCTTTAAGATGAACCTTATCACTGCGGTCAGGATAGCCTTTGCCCTGCCCATGATAGATGCCCTTGAGTCGCTGCTTCGGAAGATAAGACCCTATGAGCTGTTTTCCGGAAGCGCCGAGGAGGCCTTTGACAGGGGCATGGATGCCCTTTGCGAGGGCATAGAGAGCGGAGGCGCAGGCGGCGCCAAGAAGGGCTTCAAAAGGGCCATAGAGCTTATGATGAAGGTGCCCTATGACAGAAAAAAGGAGAGGCCTAAGGTGCTGATAGTGGGAGAGTATCTCCTTAATTTCCATCCGGGGGCCAATCATAACATAGAGGAGTATCTGGAAAGGAATGGCTTTGAGATAATCGAGGCCCATATGACCGATGTCATAAGAAAGACCTATTTTACCAAGGACACCCAGATAAGGGAGTATAAACTGGATCAGCCCCTCAGCAAAAAGGGCTATTATGGACTTACGGACAGCGTGTTTGAGCTGGCCCATGATGTGACCGACAGGATAGCCAAGGCCCATCCCCTTTATGAGCCGCCCATGAGGCTGCCGGAGCTCGTAAAGGACAGCGACCAGATAATACAGCATACCTTCGATACCGGTGAGGGCGTGCTGATACCGGCGGAGGTCATCCACTATGCCAAGAAGGGCTGTCGGGCCTTCGTCATACTTCAGCCCTTTGGCTGCCTGCCCAATCACATAGTAGGAAGGGGCATCATGAAGCGTCTTAAGGAGCTCTATCCGGATTCCCAGATACTTGCGCTGGACTATGACCCTGACGTAAGCTTTGCCAATGTGGAGAACAGACTGCAGATGCTTATCATGAATGCCAAGGCTAAGGAAGTTAAAAAAGCGGTTGTATGAGGCCCTGAGCGCTATGATTGACGCTGACGCTGAGCGGGCTCTTAGTCCTTGACTTTAACAGCTAATGGCTGATATAATCGATGGGCGTATATTATTATTTAACTCAAGAGGTGAGGAGAGGGAACTCCGATCTGCGTCGTAACTACCTACAGGAAAGATGTGCCGCTTAATTTAAACTACTGATATGATGTACCATAAGAGCTGGGACAATGCCCCGGCTCTTTTTTATTTTCCTTAAATCTTTGTGAAATAAAGCTGAAAAGCCTTGATTGAAGGATTCATAGGTGCTAT
>DVNS01000140.1 GCA_018714145.1 Candidatus Avilachnospira avistercoris | reverse complement strand
GCCGCTTTGCGGCTCTCAGCGTTCAAAGAACGCTGGTTATACTATTCGCAATCGAAGATTGCTCATACCACGACCGGTCGAAACAAATGCTCACTGGTTCGCGCTTGTTTCGCTTACGGTCATGGTATAATGACGCTATAAGGGCGGAAAAGTCTCGGTGACGGATGGATGCCACGCCTGCGTGAGCATACATACGGCATTGAGACCTTGACGACCGCACGACATGAGTAAGGAGCCGGTCCAAGGAACGAAGGAACGGCGGATTACGAATGGCGCAGCAGCGCGAGAGCATGAAGTGCGGAGCGATGCGTCATAGCGTCATCAATCTTTTCTGATGGCGGCGCAGCAGCGCGGGAGCATGAAGTGCGGAGCGATGCGTCATAGCGTCATCAATCTTTTGTTTGAATGTTTTCAGGAGGTTTTATGATCTACGATCTTATCATAGTCGGAGCAGGCCCTGCGGGACTTGCGGCTGGAATTTATGCAGGAAGGTATATGTTAAGGACCCTTATCATAGAGAAGGCTCAGGATGGGGGACAGATATCCCAGACAGCAGAGATAGAAAATTATCCGGGCCTTCGGGTGGATGTGCCGGAGTCTGGGCTTACCTTATCTGACAGGATGACCGAGCAGGTAAAGCGCTTTGGCGCAGAAAGGGCATTGGACGAGATAGTTTCCTTTGAGCTTCAGTTCGAGGTGAAAAAGCTTACAGGACTTTCCGGAAAGGTCTATGAGGCAAGGAGCGTGATACTTGCCATGGGAGCTCATTATCGCAGCATCGGCTGTAAAAATGAGGATAAATTCAGGGGCATGGGCATCTCATTCTGTGCTACCTGCGATGCCAATTTCTTCAGGGGCCTTGACGTATATGTGGCCGGCGGCGGAGACTCTGCCATAGAGGAGGCCATGTATCTTACTAAGTTTGCAAGGAAGGTGACGGTCATCCATAGGAGGAACGAGCTTCGGGCAGCAAAGTCCATACAGGAGAAGGCCTTTGCAAATGAAAAGCTCAGCTTCATCTGGGACAGTGTGGTGGATGAGGCCCTTGGGGATGACGTGCTTAACGGCCTTGTCATCAAAAATGTAAAGACCGGCGAGCTCACCACTATAAAGGCTGATGAGGCGGACGGCATGATAGGCCTTTTCGGCTTCCTTGGCATGATACCTAATACCGAGAGGCTTGAAGGCTGCGGCATAGAGCTTAAGGACGGCTATATAGCTGCTGATGAGTCCACAAAGACCAATATAGACGGAGTATTTGCAGCGGGAGATATCCGCATAAAGGCCCTCAGGCAGGTAGTCACTGCGGTGTCAGACGGGGCAGTGGCCGCATTTCAGGCGGAGAAATATCTGGCAGGCTAAGTTAAGACAAGCATATTAGGTAAGGGATAAATATGATAAACATAAGCGGCGCATCGGTAAAGCTCATAAAGGGTCAGGGCAGGAGCCTCAAGGCCGGAGGAGCATGGGTCTACGACAATGAGATAGCTTCCGTAAGCAGAAGCTATACAAATGGGGATATAGTGGAGGTCCATGACTTTGATGATTATTTCATGGGCTGGGGCTTCATCAATGATAATTCAAAGATAAGGGTAAGACTGCTTTCAAGATGGAAAGAGGATGTACCCTCCATGGAGCTTATCGAAAAGAGGGTCAGGAATGCTTGGGAGTACCGCAAGTCGGTCATAGATACCGGAGCCTGCAGGCTCATCTTCGGTGAGGCTGACTTCCTGCCGGGCATAGTCATCGACAAGTTTTCCGATGTGCTGGTGGTGGAGTCCCTTGCCCTCGGCATAGATAAGATGAAGCCGGAGATAATAGAGACTCTTAAGAGGGTACTTTTGGAGGATGGCATACGTATCCGGGGAGTTTACGAGCGCAGTGAAGCCAAGGTAAGGCTCAAGGAGGGCATGGAGCCTAAGAAGGGCTTTATCGGAGACAGCTTTGATACCGAGGTGGAGATTGTTGAAAATGGCCTCAGGTTCATGGTGGACGTGGCTGACGGCCAGAAAACGGGATATTTTCTCGACCAAAAGGAAAACAGGGCTGCCATCAGGAGCCTCTGCCGCGGTAAGAGGGTATTGGACTGCTTTACCCATACGGGCACATTTGCATTAAATGCCGCCGCTGCCGGAGCTTCGGAGGTCACGGCTGTGGACATATCCGGGACTGCCATAGCAAGGGCAAAGGAAAATGCCGAGCTCAATGGACTTTCGGACAGGGTGCATTTTCAGTGTGAGGATGTGTTTGAGCTCCTTCCGAGGCTTGAAAAGGCGGGAGAGCGCTTTGACGTGGTCATACTGGACCCTCCGGCCTTCACTAAGTCAAGGGAGACGGTGAAGCAGGCCGTAAAGGGCTATAGGGACATCAATATGCGCGGCCTCAGACTGGTCAAGGACGGCGGCTTCCTCGTGACCTGCTCCTGCTCCCATTTCCTCACACCGGAGCTTATGGAAAAGACCCTGAGGGAGGCTGCCAATGGAGCCGGACACAGGAGACTCAGGCAGGCTGCATTTCGCCAGCAGGCTCCGGACCACCCGATACTCTGGGCTGCGGATGAGAGCTATTATCTGAAGTTTTATATTTTTCAGGTCTGCGACGAGCTTTAAGGGATTTGGCCGAGGGCTGAAAATATTTATCTGTGAGAAGGAAGGACAGAGATATTTTCGAAGCTGGGTTTGATATAGGCTTTGGCTGCATTTTTTAAACCAGAAGGCCATGTATGGCTGCTCTGAGAACATTGTTAGGAAACAAGGATGGAATAGATATGGAAAATTCCGCTAATAATGAAAATAAACCGATGGTGTCCATCATAGTGCCGATATATAATGCCGAGGAGGCTCTCGCACGCTGTATAGACAGTATACTCGGGCAGGACTATAGGGACTTTGAGCTGATGCTTATAGATGACGGAAGCAAGGATGGTTCGCCTGCGATATGCGACAGCTACGGAGAGAAGGACAGCAGGGTTAAGGTCATACATAAGCCGAATTCGGGCGTCTCAGACACAAGGAACCTTGGCCTTAAGCTTGCAAGGGGCAGATATATACAGTTCGTGGACAGTGATGACTGGATATCCCATGATGCAACGGCAGAGCTGGTGGAGGCCTGCGAGACTTATCACTGCGATATGGCCATCTGTGACTTTTACCGTGTGGTCGGAAAACGGGTCCAGCAGAAGGGCAATATAGATGCGGAGGGAGTATTTTCAAGGGAGGAGTATGCCGGATATATGATGGATGACCCGGCGGACTTTTACTATGGGGTGCTCTGGAACAAGCTCTATCGCAGGGATATCATAGAAGCCCATGGCATCAGCATGAATCCGCAGGTGAGCTGGTGTGAGGACTTCATGTTCAATCTGGAATATGTGATACATGCAAAGACCTTTACGGCGGTGCAGAAGCCCCTTTATTATTATGTCAAGACCAAGGGCTCGTTGGTATCTCAGAGCATGAGCATACCGAAGCTGATACGCATGAAGGCTGCGGTATTTGAGTATTACAATCGCTTTTATAAAAATGTATTTTCCGAAGAGGAGTACCAGAAGGCAAGGATAAAGGTCTATGGCTTCCTGATAGACGGAGCAGGAGACGGCTTCAGCCCCGTGGAGAGCTCGGCGAAGCTTCCCGACAGCTCAAAAAAGCTCTGTGAAGAGCTTATTTTTGATAAGGGCATGGCAGGAGCTTGGTACAGATACGGAAAGATGTTCTTGAAGCTTACTGAGACTGCGGCCATGCGCTATGACGTGGGCTCTGATGAGATAAGGCTGCTCATGTGCATAGAAGGGCTAAAGGATACCTACACTAGGGCTGAGCTTGCGGATATGCTGGACCTTGGGTTGGGAGGCCTTACCAAGTGCCTTACCACCCTGAGCCTTAAAAAACTTATAAGATATAAGGATGTGGTGCCCTCGGACAGGGATTACAGTCTCCTTGCGCCCCATACCCTTTCCTTCGAATTCCTGCCTGCCTCAAGGCCGCTTATGGAAGAACTCCATGGAGCGGAGGATAAGCTTAAGGAGATATGCCTGTCAAAGCTTTCAGAGGCAGAGAAAAAGCAGTTCGTGGAAATGCTTGAAAAAGTCCATGGGACGGTGAATGACTATCTTCAGGGTTGATGGAGGAGAGGAACACCAGCATGACGTGTGCGCCGATATGCTTGTTTCCGTCTATAAAGGCAGTGCTGACTGCATTATTTTTGAAAGAGCTTTGATTTGACAAACTTTATAATTAAATGATTAAAAGTAATCAGAAAATTAATCATATTTTTTTACGACTGACTTTATTGGAAAATGGGGAAGTGGAATGGTTAATTAAAATGAAATCATTATATTTGAAACAAAAGATAAAAGTATCTCTCTGCCGGTTAGAATAGAAAATGAATCTGTTTGGCTGAATAGAAACCAAATGGCAGAATTATTTGAACGCGATGTTAAAACCATTG
>DVNS01000017.1 GCA_018714145.1 Candidatus Avilachnospira avistercoris | reverse complement strand
CCGGGAAATATAAAGCCCCTGTTTTTGCAGAGAGCTATGATATCCTCCATCTTGATCTTAGTCCTATCCATAAAATCCTCCCATATATATGAATGATATTTGTATCCATGCTTTTATGCCGCTCCATATATGTCCCTTCGGACCCAAGCCCATCTGACTATAGCTGAAGCTCATAAGGCTGTCCTGCCGGATATCTTCTCTTTAGGCGGCATTTTTTTAAGTATAAACCAATCGGCCCTCTTTAGCAAGACTACTGGAAACTAATATACCATCTCGCCTTATAGAGCTTCCCATTCGAGCACGGAGCTCTGCAAGGCTCATTATACCACGACCGTAAGCGAAACAAGCGCGAACTTGTGAGCATTTGTTTCGACCGGTCGGGGTATGAGTAAGCTCTGCTTACGAATAGTATAGCCATCGTCCAATGGACGATGCGAGCCGTGAAACGGCTCTATCCGCACGCTGTGCGGATATTATGTCTCCTGCCTGCGTCAAAGCAGCTTAAGGGATCTGAATTCATGCCCGCAGAGCCTCTTTGACATGTCCAAGGCCTCCCTTATAAATGCCTCGCAGGCCTTCTCATCAGTATATGCCGACGGCTCATAGAGCTTTGAAAGGGGTGAGGCTATGGTCCTTTTCCAAAGCTCCCTGAATCCCTCTCCTCCCTCTGGTGAGGCTGTATACTCCCCCTCTATGACAAGGAGGCGAAGCTCATATACCGCCCTTATAAGCATAGGGCTGAGTGCTTTTTGCCGAAGTGCCGAAAGGCTGACAAAGAGCAGATTCAGCATGCTCTTGGCCTCTGACTCCACCATACCCTCCTGTCCAAAGTAGGCTGCCATCTCAAGAAAATACATGCCGTAAAGGGAGGAGTCAAGCCCCTGCGACAGCTCATAAAAAGGGTCTATGAGCCTTACTCCGCGTATATTGTAGGCTGAGCGTCCCTTAGACAGGGAAAACTCCGCCGCAGTCATAGGTCTGAGCTTCCCTATAAGATGGGAGCTCTGCTTGGCTGCGCCTTGGGCAAAAGCGGTTATTTTTCCCAGCTTATCCGAAAGTATCTGCACTCTCTTATTGTATTCCGACTGCGGTGCAAGAGACAGCACTATTCCCTTTACGACTATATCCTCTTTCACAGCTTCCTCATATCATAGCCAAAGCTCCGTATAAAGCCCTGATCGTCTCTCCAGCCCTTCCTTACCTTTACGAACAGGCGGAGATCCACTTTGGTCTCTGTCTCCTGCTCCAGATCCTTCCTTGCAGCCATTCCTATGCGCTTAAGCATCTGGCCGCCCTTTCCGATTATCATGCCCTTATGGCTGTCCCGCTCGCATATGATGTCCGCATTTATGAAAATGCTTCCGTCCGGCCTTTCCTTATATTCCTCTACCACGACCGCTATGCCGTGGGGCACCTCATCGGACAGCAGCCTCAGGGCCTTCTCCCTGATAAGCTCCTCGGCCAAGGTACGCATGGGGATGGTAGTCACCGTATCCTCATCATAAAAGAGCGGACCCTCAGGAAGCAGGGCAAATATCTCTGAAAGCAGCTCCTCTACTCCCTCTCCCGTCTTTGCGGATACTCCCATGCGCTTTATGGGACTGAGCTCTGTGCCGTAGAGGGAAAAGAGCCTTGAAAGCTCCTTCTCGTCCTTAAGCTTATCCGCCTTATTCATCACGAAGATGAGGGGAGGTCCGCTCTTTTCTATCCTTTTTAAAAGCTCGATTATATGAGCCTCCTCGTCACCCACTGAGGAGACTGGCTCAGCCAACCATACGATGACGTCTGCCTCCTTCAGGGTCCCCTCCGCCACATCGTCCATGTAGCGTCCAAGCTTGGTCTTGGCCCTGTGTATGCCCGGAGTATCCAAAAATACTATCTGTCCCCGCTCATCAGTATATACCGTCTCTATCCTGCTCCGTGTGGTCTGGGGCTTCGGCGAGGTGATGGCTATCTTCTGTCCTATCATCCTGTTCATGAGGGTGGACTTCCCCACATTAGGTTTTCCAATGATGGCAGCATATCCGGATCTCATAGATAAAGCTCCCTTACGCTCTTAAATCTGTCCTTGTCCCGTTCTATCATGCTGCTGTTTCCTATTGCACAGATAAAGTCATCGGAAAGCAGCTTCCTTACATAGGCGGAAAGTGCCCTCAGGCCCTCGAGACTGCAGTCAAGTATCTCCGCCCTTTCCTTATCCCGCTGCTCGTTAGTCACGCCGGAAAGATAGGCTGACAGGCTGTCCCTTGCCCTCATGGAGGGTGTCAGGGGCCTGTCTACATCAGACATGGCACCTATCTTATATTTGGTCACATCCCTTTCACTGAGCTCCAAGCTCTCAAGATACTCAGGCAGACCGTTATAGATATCGTCGGTCTTTGCTATCTCAGGGTCCCTGTAGGAGACCAGATATGCCTTTCCGGAACGTGTAAAGCCCGACATGCAGCCATAGGCTCCTCCCTTGACCCTGAGGTTCTGCCACAGATATTCATAGTTGAGGAGTACCCTGAGCACGGAAAGGGCTCCTGTAAATGGAAGTTCCTTCTCCCTTATGGCTCCTGCCCTTGCCACATAATTCACCATGGAGGTGGTCTTTATGCCCTCATTTAGCCTGCCCAAGGGACTGAGTCCTCGCCCGTCTGAAGATCGTATCTCCTCCGAAGCAGGGCTGCTGAGCCCGCTTTCCCATGCAGAAAGAGAGGCTAAAAATCCCTCTGCCTTCTTTTTGGAAAGCTCTATACCCTCCTTGGAGCCTGCAGCATATATGAGAGCCCTCTTAGGGTCAAATACCTTTCCGGCCACCGCCCTTAGTTTCTTTATGAACCGTTTTTTATGCACGGGCTCATTGTAAAGCTTTGAAGCAGAATTCAGGAAATCATAGAAGGCTATGCCTTCGCTCAGGTCGTCAAATCTCGCTGTCTTATCAAAATAGGATGCTGCCCTTGTGACTGCAGCCATATGGGAGGCTCCGTCTATCTTTGCCTGCATGCGGCTCTTGGTCTCACTCAGCTTCTCCCCTATCCTCTTTTCGTCATCAAAAAGGGTCTCCGTGATCATCTCAAGTCCCGTATCAAAGCCGAAGGAAAGCTTATCCTCCAGCACACGGAAATCAAGATAGATATAGCCCTTGGTATCT
>DVNS01000139.1 GCA_018714145.1 Candidatus Avilachnospira avistercoris | reverse complement strand
TTATTATTTAGCGGATAGTTTATTTATTACAAGGAAGCAATAGCTCATGCTCTAAAAGCCTGTCCTCTTCATCATATACGAGCTTAAGTGAAAATACTCCGGCGTCTTCTTCAAGGAGCCTGTGCATGATGCGGTCCCCTTCCCAGAGGGAAAGATATTTTATATCCTCTATCTTCACCCATTTGAGTTCACCCTCATTGCACTCGTGCAGCTCGCCGGAAAATCCGTCTGCCGTATATGTAAATATATACTCCGGTTCCTTATCCGCATAGATGAAGCTGAGAAGGCCCCTGTATCTGTATGAGGTGAGCTCAAGCCCGGTCTCCTCCATGACCTCCCTCAGGAGACATTCCTCCGGCGCTTCTCCGGCCTCGAACTTGCCGCCCACGCCTATCCATTTGCCCTTATTGACATCATTTTCCTTTTTTGTACGGTGGAGCATAAGAAAGGCTCCGTCCTTTTCTATATAGCAAAGAGTAGAAAGCTGCATGGTATTTCCTTTCGTAAAGAAACCTTAAGGATTTCTCTGGGACAAGAAGGTTTCTTTGTGCTATCCTTAGTATAGCATAATTATTTCGGGGGAGTGCCTATATGAAGAAAAAAAGGATATTAAGCAAAGGTATGGCAGTATCTCTTTTGGGAGCATTGCTTGTATGCCCCATGACGGTTTATGCTGATGAGCTGGTGCCTGTATCAAATGCACCCGGCGCATCCGTAAGCTATGCCTCGGAAGGCGCTTATACCATATCCGACAGCCCCCTTGCACAGCCCTCTGGGAGTGTGGGAGAGCTTTCCCTTCATTCCATTGAGGTACCCGGGTACAGTACTATTGACCTTTACAGCGGACCGGGAGCCCTTACGCCCTCATCGGGAGGTACGAGTTCAGTCTCAGGTCCCGGAAGCGGTTCGGTAAGCACCAGCGGCAGCAGCTCTTCAGGCCGGGTCGGCATCAACCATGCTTCGGATGCAGCCACCACTGTGGAGCTTGGCTTCAAGGTGGTATCGCCTAAGGTCCAGAATGGCGGCTTTTATGTAGCTGAGGGCAGCGTACAGCTTTCAGACGGGAGCTGGGCATATATAGGACATGAGCTTAACCTTAAAAATCCCTATTTCAGGGTGCTCAGGGAGGAGACGGACTCTCAGGGCGTGCAGTGGTATGTATGCGCCTCCAATGCTTCAAGATTCGGAGATTATTACACCGCTGACGGAAGTCTGGCTACGGAGCTCTGGCTCAAAAAGTCGGACTGCAATGAGATGACATCCATCACGCTTAATACCACGAACCAGACCCGTATCAATATAGTAAAGACAGCCTTTGAAAATCTTGGCGATGATTATACCTACGGCATGACTGGTCCCGATGAGTTCGACTGCTCAGGCTTTGTGAATTATGTATTTTCACAGGCCGGCATCTCCGTGCCGAGGCAGTCCTCAGCCATATGTCAGATGGCAGGCCAGATAAGCATTGAGGACCTGAGGCCCGGCGACATAGTTGGAAGGAGCGGCCATGTAGGCGTATATGTGGGCGGAGGAATCTTCATACATTCTTCAGAGACCATCACCGGTGTCATCGCAGAGTATGTGGATGTATATAATACCTCGGGAGCAGGCTTCACCAATTACATCAATGCAGTGGGAGACTGATAAGGAAAAACCTTATAGGAGCCTTAGTCAGGAGCTAAAGGATATTTATGGAGGGAAGGTGTATAAGCTTTCCCTTTCTTCTTTTTGTACCTGTCCAAACAGGGACGGAAGTTTGGGCTTCGGAGGCTGTATCTTCTGCTCCGAGGGAGGCTCGGGAGAATTTGCGCAGGCTTCGGAGGCGGACATAGATACCCAGATAGAAAGGTCCAAGGAGCTTGTGGCCGGGAAGCTTAAGAAAAAGCCCGCTGGCTATATAGCCTATTTTCAGTCCTTTTCCAATACCTATGGGGATATAAAGAGACTAAGGGAGCTTTACCTGAGGACCATAAACAGGGAGGATGTGCTGATACTTTCCTTAGCCACGAGGCCGGACTGCCTCGGGGAGGAGGTCATGGAGCTTCTCAGGGAGCTAAACGGCATAAAGCCTGTCTGGGTGGAGCTGGGACTTCAGACCTCGGATGACAGGACGGCTAAGTTTATCAACCGAGGCTATGAGACGAGGATATTTACTGAGGCCTTTCATAAGCTGAAGGCAGCAGGCATCGGGGTCATAGCCCATGTCATCATCGGACTTCCCTTTGAGGAGCCTGAGGATACCCTGAGGACCATTTCCTATCTGTCCGGACTTTTGCATGAGGGCAGACATATAGACGGCATCAAGCTCCATCTTATGTATGTGCTTTCGGGGACGAAGCTTGGCAGGCTATATGAAAGGGGTGAGGCCCATCTTTATGAATACAGCCTTTCCGGATATGCGGATATGATAGCGGATATCATAGAGCATTTGCCTCAGGATATAGTCATCCACAGGATAACAGGGGATGCTCCCAAGCGATATCTTATGGCTCCGCTGTGGAGTGCAGATAAGAAACGGGTACTCAATACCATTGCGAAGAGGCTTCGGAAGCGGGGCTCATATCAGGGGAGATGCTTCACCCCGCCAAAAGACTTTACATAAATTTTACGTTCTGCGCCATAAGGATTTACATTTCCGGCCTATTATTGGTATTATGAAGCTTGGGAGGTTCTCAAGCGGCTGGAACGTGAATACTTCGTTCTTAAAAAGGCGGGAGATAAGGGCCGAGCTTTTGCTCTGCCATCGGTCTGGCTTTCAGGTAAGGCCTCGCCTCTGTCCCCTTGCTTTGACACAGGATGGAGCTTTTGGAGCAGACATATGAAGAAGATATATGTAATCGAGGATGATGAAAATATAAGGAACCTGCTTAAGATAGCCCTCAGCGGCTTTCTGTATGAGCCCATAGCCTTTGAGACGGCTGAGGAGGCCCTCGCCGATATAGAAAAGGATAAGCCGGACATGGCCATATTTGACCTTATGCTTCCGGGCATGGACGGGGTCTCAGCCATAAAGCTGGTCCGTCAGATGCCGGAGGTCAAGGACATCCCCATACTGATACTTACCGCCAAGGATAAGGAGCTTGATAAGGTAGTGGGACTGGACGGCGGGGCTGACGACTACATGGTGAAGCCCTTCGGTATACTGGAGCTTGGTGCAAGGGTGCGGAGCCTGCTTAGACGGGCGGGAAGCAGCTATGGCCATGATATACCGGGAGATGCGGAGGGAGGTGAGCGCTCCGATGAGAGGGGCGGCTCAGCTCAGGTACGCCGGGTGCTCAGCTATCAGGATATCACAGTGGACGAACGAAAGCATGAGGTAAGGAAAGGGGAGCGGGAGCTCCTCCTTACCAATAAGGAGTACGGACTTTTATGCTATCTGATGGAGAGGCCTTCCTTCGTGGCTACGAGGGACGAGCTTTTGAATGCGGTCTGGGGCTATGATTATGACGGTGAGTCAAGGACCGTGGATATGCACATAAAGTCCCTGAGGCAGAAGATAGGCGATGAGGATGGAGAGCTTATACAGACCGTCAGGGGAGTGGGCTATAAGCTGAAATAAGACATTTTATGTTTACTGATTATCTGAAGAAAAAATATCTGAGATATCTCAATATAAAAAAGACAGTGGAAGAACTGGACCGACTTAACGAAAAGCTGCTTAAGGAAAGGGAGATAAGGCAGGAATTTTTTGCCAATGCGAGCCATGAGCTGAAGACTCCCATCACCTCCATACGGGGCTATGCCGAGCTCCTTGAGAGCGACATGATAAAGGATGAAGCCACGAGACGGGATATGATATGCCGCATCAAAAAAGAGGCGGATCACATGAATATGCTCATCGGAGATATACTTGAGGTCTCGAAGCTCGAGTCCAATGATATCCGCCCTGAGGTCATGAAGGTGGATATCAATGTCATGATAGAGGATATCATCGCCACCTTTAAGCCGAGGGCTGAGGAAGTGGGAGTAAGCCTCTATGATTATTCCAAGGACGGGACCTTCGTATATGCGGATTACAGCCACATGGACGAGATACTTTCCAATCTCGTGAGCAACGCCATCCGGTATAACAGGAAGAACGGCAAGGTCTGGATATATGCTGCCAATGAAGGCGGATTCATGGAGCTGAGGGTCAGGGACACGGGCATAGGCATACCCAAGGGAGAATGCGGAAGGATATTTGAGCGCTTCTACAGGGTGGACAAGGGCCGAAGCCGTGTGACCGGAGGCACGGGCCTTGGACTTTCCATCGTAAAGCACATACTCAGCTATTATAATGGGACCATCGAGGTGAATTCAAAGCCCGGCTCGGGAAGCGAATTTACCGTGCGCATACCGGAACAGTATAAGCCATGACAAAGGAGTCGGAAAGCATTACGATGTCGCTCTAAATAAACGAAGAAAACAAGCAAAAAAGGCAGGGCTGCGGCTTTGTCTTTTATTTTGTGCGATACGCCCGGAGGGCGGCCGCCGTGCTTGCACGAGCTGGCATCCGACGGGCAACGGTCATCGAGCGGCAATGCCGTGAGATGAGCGAGATGAGCGAGATATCGCAATGATTGTATAGGGAAAGGAAGTTTCCTCTATACAATCTGAAATCCATGCGCCACGTTATTCGTATATAATATAGAGAAGTTGCCATAAACAGATAATAAATGAAAGCAGGCTTTCAGAGCCGGCGTCATAGATGCGGGGATACAGCGGGGCTTTCAGACAGGATAAGCGCCGGCTAAAGATCTGAACAACCTTAAGAACGGGCTTACAGACCTTTTGGTGCTGTTTATCATCAATATACCGCTGATACTTATCGTTGCGGTCTTTGGCATTTTGATATATATTATCGTAAGAAAGGTCCTTGGCATTCGAAAAGACCATGCAAAACGGACCGGGAAGGACGATAAGGACGGCGCAGGGGCCGGACCTAAGGATATTGATGACAAGGGAGGAAAAGCTTAATTATATAGCTTCGCACTATATGAATGTCATGTGGCAGAAGGCATATAGTGTGCTTTCCGATGCCCATGAGGCTGAGGATGCCTGTCAGGAGGCATTTATAAAGCTGATGAGGATAGAGGATAAGATAGAGGATGTGACAGAGCCAAGGGTCAGGGCCCTCTGCGGCATCATCGCCAGAAATACGGCGGTGGATATGGCGAGGAAAAACGGAAGGACTGACCCCACTGAGGACATCTATATGGATCTGGAGTCCAAGGAACAGCCCAAGGCCTCACCGGAGCAGGAGCTTACGGATAAGGAGGCAGTCAGTGAACTCATATCCGAGATAAAGGCCTTGCCGGACACATACAGAGACGTACTGATGCTTCGCTGCCTTAATGAGCTGAGCCCTGAGGAGACAGCAAGGGCTCTTTCCTGCAGCGTAAATTCAGTCAATATCAGGCTTACTAGGGCAAGGAAGCTGCTTAAGGAACGTATGGAAGGGAGGAGCGGACTGTGAAGGACGGTGAAAATGTCATGACAGATGAATATTTTGATAAGCTGCTTAAGTCCGCTTTGATGGAGGCAGAGCTCGAGGAGGAGAGCAGGGAGACTGATATGGGTATACCGGCCATGCCTGCTTCCCTTTCAAAGAGTATAGAGGCCCTTATAAATGAGGATAAGCTGTCAGGAAAGTTTAACAGCGGGGACGAGGACGGGACAGCAGAGTTTACAGGCCCGAGGCTCGTGACTAAGGAAGAGGCTCTTCCTGAAAATGTGATAAGGCTCGTGCCCAAGGCTGAGATCGGGTCGGAGGCTTCCCACAGGCCTATGGCCATGGCCAGAGCTAAGGCCGTGGACAGGGACGAAGATGAGAAGCAAAAGCCAAAAAGGGCCGGTGTCATCAGCATATTTGGAAGATCCATTGATATGAGGAGGCTTCCTGCGGTGGCGGCCTTTGTGATAGTTGCCGGTGCGGCGATATACGGAGGAAGCGGCCTACTTACGGGAGGCGGCGGTGAAGCCTCCGTTGAGATGGCCATGGCAGATGCGGAGCTTGGCATAGAGGAGACCATGGCAGCGGGCTCAAGGAGCAGGAAGGCGGAAGGCTCACAGGAGGCCTCAGGGGACAGTGTTTCTGAGGCCAGTCTTAGGAGTGCCGAGGATGGAGCTGCGTCTCCGGAGGCTGCAGCTGTACCTGAGGCAGCGTCCTTTAAGGTAGCTGATCCCTATCTTTCGGAAGAAGTTATGGAGGAAGAAGCTGAAGTAGGCATTGGCCCCGGGGGAGCCTTGGCTGAGGCTTCGGCTGCAGGCTCTGCAGCACCCTCGGGAGCTGAAGCCATGCAGGACACAGGAACCAGTGTCAATGCTGCCTCAGCCATGACAGAGGACAGTACATCCTCAGGTACAAATATGGCTGAGACTGCAGCGGAAACGGCGGCAGGAGCTGCAGAAGAAAAAGCAGCTGATACTGATGGGGGGACTATGACAGGTATTGCAAATCCGATGAAGGAGGTGGCCTCCATTTCAGATATCGAGGCCGAACTCGCCATATCCATGCAGGAGCCGAAGGGAGCTTCGGAGCTTCGCTACTATGTGATAGGAGGCTCGGTGGGCGAGATAAGCTATACCTCAGCCTCAGGCTATGACTGCACCTACAGGGCTTCAAGGGATGCTAAGGAAGATATCTCAGGCATCTACTATGAGCTTAAGGGTAAGGAGGAACTTAGTATAAATTGCAGCAAGGCGGAGTTTGCCTTCGCAGATGAGACCGCGGAAAAAAGATCTGCTCTCATAAAATGGGAACTCGATGGGGTAAGCTATAGCCTATATATGGAGGGCTGCAGCGACAGGGACAGCGCAGTGGCAGAAGCCTCGGGACTTATCCCTTAAATGTCTTTATACGGAACAAAGTTCTGGCAGAAGCTTAAGCTTGATTTTCGTATAGTTTTGAAATCATTTCAGAGATCAGGGTTTAGATGGGAAAGTATGCATTTGAGGAAACTTCTCTTTGGTACAGACTGAGGGGGCACCTCAGGACCGTGCTCACGCATAAGTATCATGTGGCTGAGGGCTGCTTCAAGCTTGGCCTTTATAAGCAGGGCCTCCTCCACGACATGAGCAAGTTCTCTCCGACGGAGTTCATCACCAGCGTAAAATACTATGACGGACATAAGTCCCCGAACGCTGTGGAGAGGGAGCTTTATGGCTGTTCGAGGGCTTGGCTTCACCATAAGGGAAGGAATAAGCATCATTTTGAATATTGGATAGACTTCACCGCCTTTGTGCCCCAGATAGCCATAGGCTGCCGGATGCCCCTCAGGTATGTGGCGGAGATGGTCTGCGACAGGCGGGCCGCCTGCATGGCTTACAATGGCGCCTCCTACACTAAGTCGGATCCGTGGAACTATTATGCAAGGACAAGAAGCAGGGTCATCATGGACAAGGACACCAGAGCCGCCCTTGAAAAGGCCCTCTGGACCATGAAGGAGGATGGCGAAGAGGCAGCATTTGCATGGATAAGGTCCGTGCTCAAGATAACGAAGGGAAGCGACTACACTGCAGAAAAGCTGGGGCTTAGCTATGAGCCCTATGGAGACTTTGAGGATGAAAAGAGATGGATGTCAAGGCTTACGCAAAAATAAATCTGGGGCTCGATGTGCTGGGAAGGCGGAAGGACGGATATCATGAGGTCCGCATGGTCATGCAGCAGCTTGAGCTCTGTGATGAGATAAGCATAGGAAGGACAGGGGCTGAGACTTGGGGCTTTGAAGGGTCCAAGGCGCAGGGACAGGCTTTAGGACGGACTGAAGGAGACGAAAAGTTTGAAATATCCGAAAATAATTTAGTCTATAATCGAAACGATTCCGTACATCTCAAACTTTTTGGGGAGAGCCCGGACGTTCCTTCGGATGAACGTAATCTGATGTATAAGGCTGCCCTCCTTATGAAGGAAAGCTGCGGCATAAGTGAGGACATATATATAAGCTGCAGGAAGCATATCCCCTCTCAGGCAGGACTTGCAGGAGGCTCTTCGGATGCGGCAGCGGTCATGCTTGGCATAAATGAGCTATTTTCCCTCGATATAGAGAGGGAGGAGCTTATGGAACTTGCCGTTAAGCTTGGGGCAGATGTTCCGTTCTGTGTGCTGGGCGGCACCGCCCTTTCAGAGGGGATAGGAGAAAGGCTGACCGCACTGAGGCCGGCTCCGCATTTTCATGTGCTCCTTGCAAAGCCCTCGGAGGGCGTATCCACGAAGGATATATATACCGCTTTGGATGGGAGCGGCCTTATGGAGGACAAGGAGGGACGGCATATAAGGGCTGAAAGGATGGACTCCCTTCTAAGTTCCATAGAAACCGGAGATGGGGACAGACTTTCGGCATCCCTTTTCAATCTTCTTTCAGAGGTGACAAGGGAGAGGCTTCCTTATATAGATGAGCTTATAGCAAGGATGCAGGAGCTTGGAGCAGAGGCAGCCCTTATGAGCGGCTCCGGTCCCACCGTATATGGATTTTTTAAGGACAGGGAGAGCTGCGGAAGAGCCAAGGAGGCTCTGAATTCTGAGCTTGAGGCCGGGCGGCTTTCAGACCTCATAGAGACAGAATTCCTTAAGTCAGAGGAGAGGATGCTTCTTTGAGCACATGTCCAATGCATAGCTTAGTAAAAACACAGTTTAGATAGAAGGGTCTTTCCCATATCTGCTCATGCTCACATGCTTGGGACTTTGGATATCAGAAAACATGTATACAAAAACCAACAAAGTACAATTTTGCAGGAAGATATTGCAAAGTTGTATTTTTTTTAGTACACTATCTTACATGAAAGGAAAGCAAGATGGGTACAGATTTTACAGTTAATTTCAATGAATACATGCCGCTTCGTGACCTTGTGTTCACGACCTTGAGGCAGGCCATACTAAAGGGAGAGCTCCAGCCGGGAGAAAGGCTCATGGAGATACAGCTCGCAGAGAAGATGGGTGTGAGCCGCACCCCCATCAGGGAGGCCATCAGGAAGCTTGAGAAGGAGGGCCTCGTCAATATGGTGCCCAGAAAGGGTGCTGAGGTGGCAGGCATCTCGGAGAAGATGCTTAAGGACGTGCTTGAGGTCAGGGTGACCTTGGAGAAACTGGCATTTTCCCTTGCCATGGAGCATATCAGGCCTGAGGATATCGAACGTCTTAAGAAGGCGGAAAATGTATTTGCGGCTGCAGTAGATAAGGGGACCCTCATAGACATGACCAATGCGGATGAGGCCTTCCACTTTATCATTTATGATGCGGCCAACAATGAAAAGCTCCACGAGATACTTAACAATCTTAAGGAAAATATGTACCGCTACAGGCTGGAATACCTTAAGGATAAGAACTACAGGGATTCCCTTACCAAGGAGCACATGGGCATCATAGCCTCCCTTGAAAATGGGGATATGGAGGCTGGACTTAAGGTGGTGGAAGCCCATATAGAAAACCAGAAGCGAGCCGTGATGGAGAAGCTGGATCAGGAAAAGCTGGAAAGCGAAAAGCAGCCGGCATCAAAAAAGACCGTAAAGCACAGACGAAGCTCATGACTTTGCTCAGTCTTTTCCCATGGCTTTAATATGGCATATAGGTGAGCATAAAGCTATGTTGAGGAAACTTTCTAAACATTTGATTAAATAAGGCTTGGCATTATTGACAAGTGACAGTTTGTCATTTAGTATGACAAGGTGTCACTTGTTTTGTGTTATAAATGTTTTATGGTCAGGGGAGACTTCGGTGAGCAGCGCTCCGATATCATCTGACCTAAAGTAAGACCAGACCTCAGCATCAGGAAACGGAGCATTTATGCCGACAGAGCGATTTTTAAGACTTAGCTTGGAAAAGCAGGACCGTATCATGGCGGCCTCTGAACGGGAATTTTCAGAGCATCCGATAGAGAGCATTTCCATAAACAGGATAATCAGGGATGCCGGTATCAGCAGAGGAAGTTTTTATACCTATTTTTTGGATAAACGGGATGTATTTATGTATATCCTTGAGCGCAGGAAGCAGAGAGAGGCTGAGCTCATAAAGGCATGGCTTCTGGAAAATGGCTTTGATATAGCCGCCATGCTGGACAAGCTCATATGCTACTACAGGGACCAGCTGAAGGAAAAGCTTGAGGATATTGAGAGATTCGAGTCAAATATCAGCTCAGGATTTTTTGATTTTGAAGATATAAAGAGCCTCTGCAGGGATGACAGCGATCCCCTTTCAGAATGGATGTGGGAGCACATGGGGAGCGAGCGCAAAAGATATCACAGCTTTAACCTTTTTAAGGCTGCGGTCATACATTTTAAGCTTATCTGCGGAGCCATGGCGATGCGGCTCGTTATGGAACCTGAGGAGGAAAGCCGGACCATGGAGACCTTTCATGATATGGTCAGGATATTTATAAAAGGAGTGGAAAATGTCGATGAGTGAGGATACAAAGATGGAAGAAACTAAGGGAAGCTCCTCCAATAAGGGGCGTATCGCATGGCGCATAGGCGTGGCTGCCTGTCTCATACTTATGGCAGCTGCAGTCATCCTCAGACTGTTTAAGCCGGAGGAGGCCATAGAGACCACTCCGCTTTCGACGGTATCGGTAACTCATCCCGAAAGGCAGGATATCAGCATCGAGACCAGCCTTGTGGGCACGGTCATGCCTGACAATATCTACTATGTCATACCCAAGGCTGCAGGAGAGATACGGGAGATATATGTCTCTCAGGGAGATCAGGTGGCTGAGGGAGATCCCATCTGCCGCATAGATAACAATGCTCAGGTGGATTCGGCAAAGATAACTTTGGACTCAGCCAAGGTACAGAGGGATACTGCAGAGCTTGCAGCCGAGACTGCAAGGACCAATCTTGAGCGTATGAATACCCTCTACGGCACCGGGGACATCTCAAAGCAGTCATGGGAGTCAGCAAAGTCTGGATACGATCAGGCGCAGGCGGCCCTTGATGCGGCAAAGCTTCAGGTGGAGGCAGCCCAGCTTGCCTATGACCTTCAGGTGGAGTATTCGACAGTCACGGCACCTGTGAGCGGTACCGTGGAGTCCACAAATATGGAGCTCAATGCCATGGCATCCCAGAGCTCTCAGGTCTGCGTCATATCGGGAGCAGGGGGACAGAAAGTCCAGTTTTCAGTGACGGACAGACTGCTCTCCGGTATAGCCGTGGGAGATACTATCCGTATAGAAAAACAGGGCCAGAGCTATGACGGCGTGGTCACTCTGGTGGAAAGCATGCCCAGCTCCTCTACCGGACTTTACTCGGTTGAGGCAGCCCTTGATGAGAGCAGCGGCCTTGTGACAGGCTCGGGAGTTAAGGTTTACTTTACCTCTGAGGATACGAAGGATGCCCTTACCATACCGACGGATGCAGTATATTATGACGGAGGTCTGACCTACGCCTATACTTTAAGCTATAATGATGAGAATGTGACAGAAGAAGGGACTCTTGTATCTTCTGAAAACAGGGTCGGTACCGTTCATAAGGTGCAGATAGAGACAGGACTTTCAGACGGCAGTGTGACAGAGGTGCTTTCAGGTATCTCCAAGGAGGATACCATCATAGATTCTTGGACTGCCCAGCTCTATGAGGGAGCCTTGGTTCAGGTACTGCCTGAGGCTTCTAATGAAGGCGGAGCTGAGACAGAGTCCGGGGAGGCGTCCAAATGATGACGAATCTCAGCAAATTAGTCCTTAAGCGGCCGGTCACCACTCTGCTTGGCGTGCTGTGCCTGATATTCTTCGGCGTGCTTGCCATCTTCAACAGCCGGCTCGAGCTCACGCCAGAGATAAGCATGCCCATGCTCATAGTGACTACCACCTATGCTGGGGCCGCTCCCGAGGATATAGATGAGCTGATAACCCAGCCCATAGAGGAGGAGGTCAGCACCCTAAGCAACATAGATACCATGACCAGCCAGTCCTCGGACAATTATTCCATGGTGCTCCTTCAGTATGAGTACGGCACGGACATGGACAATGCCTACTCGGACCTCAGAAAGAGGCTTGACCTTGTGCGCTCGTCCCTGCCTGAGGATGCCTCGGACCCCACCATCATAGAGATGGATATAAATCAGGTGGCCTCCATCTATCTCAGCATCAATGTGGACGGCATAAACAATATCTACAATTATACTGATAAGGAGATAGTCCCTGAGTTTGAAAAGCTGAGCTCCGTGGCTTCGGTGGACCTGTCCGGAGGTTCAGAGGAGTACATAAGCATAAGCCTGATACCGGAGAAGCTTGAGCAGTACAGGCTCGATATGACCACGGTAGCTTCCCTTGTGGGAGCGGCATCATTTTCCATGCCCGCAGGCCAGACCGGAGTCGGAAGTACAGAGCTCAATATCTCCAGCGGAGTCGAATACCTGACTCCCGAGGAGCTGGAAAACATACCCATAACCGCAGGCGGCGGCAATATCATCTATCTTAAGGATATAGCCGTGGTATCGAGGACCGAGGAGGACCCGGAGGCCGTGGGACGCTATAACGGCGATGATACCATCCTGCTCTCCATAAACCGAAACCAGCGCTATACCGCCGTGGATGTGTCTGAACAGGTAAATGAAGCCATCGCAAAGATAACGGCCCAGAATCCCAACGTGCATATCCGGGTGGTAAACGACAGCGCCGACATGGTAAAGAGCTCCATAAGCTCAGTCATGAGCACCATGGCCCTTGCCATAATCATTTCCACGGTCATACTGTTTTTGTTCTTCGGAGACGTAAAGGCTTCGCTGATAGTAGCGACCTCCATTCCCATTTCCATATTGGCTGCCCTTGTGATGATGTGGGCCATGGGCTATTCATATAATGTCATCACCTTAGGCTCGCTGGTGCTGGGAGTCGGCATGATGGTGGATAACTCCATCGTAGTCCTTGAAGCCTGTTTCAGGGCCATGGACGAAGAATTTGAGCATGGCTTTGTGAATTATGTCAAGGCAGCGGTAAAGGGCGTGCGCACCGTGGGGGCTTCCGTATTTGGCTCCACCCTTACGACCTGCGTCGTATTCCTTCCCCTTGGCTTTATGAGCGGTCTTTCGGGACAGTTCTTCCAGCCCCTTGGCATGACTATAGTATTTTGTATCGCCGCTTCCCTTGTGTCTGCCATTACCATAGTTCCCCTCTGCTATACCTACTATAGACCGAGGGAGCGTGAGAAGGCTCCGGCCTATACCTTTATGAGGAACCTTCAGGCAGGCTACAGGAACCTGATGAAGAAGATACTCAGGCACAGGAAGCTTACCCTGTTTGTGACCCTGCTGGCATTTATCGCTTCCATAGCCATGGCCACGGATACGAAGGTACAGCTCATGCCCGAGACCGATGAGGGCACTGTCAATATCACCGTAGCCATGGAGCCCGGCATAAATATGGAGAGGCAGGATGAGACCTATAGGAAGGTGGAGGAGATAATAAGCTCTGACCCCGACCTTGAGGACTATATGCTGACCTCGAGCTCAGGCACCGGCAGTATCACGGCTTACTTAAGCTCCGATAGGGTGAAGACCACCGACGAGACGGTGGAGGCTTGGAAGCAGGAGCTTCAGAGCGTGGCGGACTGTGACATCACTGTGGAGGCCTATTCGACCACGGGTATACTCAATGAGGGCGGCGCCTTCTCCCTTAGCCTTGTAAGCTCAGACTATGATGACCTCAAGACTGTCAATGATGACATCACCGACGGTCTCATGCTGGACGAGCGGGTGACCGGAGTCAGCTCCACGCTGGCAAACTCAGCCCCGCTGATAAAGATAGACATAGACCCCATCAAGGCTGCGGCAGAGGGCCTCAACCCGGCACAGCTTTCAGCCTCCCTCTATACCATGATGAGCGGAAGCGAGGTGGATAAGCTGGATGTGGACGGACAGCAGCTTTCAGTCATAGTGGAATACCCCAAGGATGAGTTCGATGAGCTCTCCGAGGTGGAGGATATCATGCTGAGCTCCTCCCTTGGCACAAGGACGGCCCTCAGGGATGTGGCGGATATCACCTTTGAGGACAGCCCTGAGACCATAGTCCGCAGCAACAGACAGTATCAGGTCACCATCAGTGCCGACTATACCGAGCTTGCGGATCAGGGAAGTTATGCTGAACTTTATACTCAATATGTGGCCCCCAATCTTAAGGAGGGGGTAGAGGAGCAGGAGAGCACCATGACGGAGATGATGAACGAGGAGTTCGGAAGCCTGTTCACCTGCCTTCTGATAGCGGTATTCCTTGTATTCGTAGTCATGGCGGCCCAGTTTGAGTCACCGAGATTTTCCATCATGGTCATGGCCACCATACCCTTCGGCATGATAGGCTCCTTCTTCCTGCTTTGGGTCATGGACATACCCATTACCATGGTAGAGCTCATAGGCTTCCTGATGCTGATAGGAACCGTCGTAAACAACGGAATACTTTATGTGGACACGGTCAACCAGTACAGGGATGCAGGCATGGACATACACACGGCCCTTATCGAGGCCGGTGCCACGAGGCTCAGGCCCATCATGATGACCACCCTTACTACGGTGCTTTCCATGCTGCCGCTGGCAGTGGGCTACGGAGATTCGGGAGAGCTGATGCAGGGCCTTTCAGTAGTCAATATCGGAGGACTCTCAGCAGCCACCATACTTGCCCTTCTGGTACTGCCGGTAGCCTATCTGATACTGGATAAGAGGAAGTCCAGAAAGCTTACGCCCATAGACTTTGATAAGCTTTGATGAAGCATTTTGTAAGATAAATATAAGTTGAACTAAAGCGCTGCTGACTTATAATATAAGTAAGACCTAGGATGCCCTCCCTGCCGAGCATGGTCGGGAGGGCATATATAAAAGCAGGAGATATTTTAAGGTATAAGAGGAAATATGCGTATTATTAAGGAAAAACATAAAGATGATATATCAGTCAAAGGGCTTATCAGGGCAGCGGCAGCAGGTGCGCTGGCCGTATCCCTGAGCCTTTCCTCCATGCCCATCTTTGCCATGGCGTCGCCGAGGTTTGCAAGGACTGAGGAGGAATGGGCTTCGCTTGAAGACAATGTGCTCAACTTTGAGGAGATAGCAGACCTTGTGGAGGAGTACAATGCCACGGTCAGGCAGAACGAGGAGGACTACTCCAAGGACGAGCGCAAGACCATGGATGCTCAGGACGTTCGGGAGATGATGATAAAGCAGGCCGATGAGTATGACCAGATGGCTGTAAATATGGAGGGCACGAGCCAGTCCAGCGCAGCCCAGTATCGTATGCAGGCCAATTCCATCCGCAGTCAGGCCGATGACAATGTGACCGACTATACCGTGCTAAGGCTCAGCTACGACAGGATGAGGGATGAGATAGTCCAGAGCGCAAAGACCTATTTCTTTGATTATTATCAGAGCCTTGAGGAGCAGAAGAAGGCCTTTACCGCCTATGAAAGCGCTAAGCTTGCCTATGATTCTGCAGTGAACCGCTTCAATGTGGGCCTTGCCACTCAGATAGATGTCATGACCGCAGATGAAGCTCTTAAGTCGGCTCAGGCAGCCACCATCACTGCAGATACGGCCGCAGCCAATTCAAAAAGGCTCCTTCAGGTGACCTGCGGCTGGAACTATGCCTCTGAGCCGGAGATAGGCCCCCTGCCTGAGATGGATCTTACAAAGATAGCCTCCATAGACCTTCCCGCAGATACTGAGCAGGCCATCAACTACAGCTATACCATAAGGACGGACCAGCGTATGCTGGCCAATACCATTTCCAGCAACAACTACGTCTCTCTCAGGGAGAAGTATCAGGACCAGATAGAGAACGACACGGATCAGGTGCGTAATTCGGTGAGGACCGCCTATGATACGCTGGTAAATTCAAAGACAGCCTATGACAATGCCGTCACCGCAAGGGAGCTTTCCGAGGGCAGTGCTGCCGCTGCCGAGCGCAATTTCTCTCTTGGACAGCTCAGCAATACTGAGTATCAAAGCGCCTTAAAGAGCCTTGAGACTGCAAGGTACGATGAGGAGATAGCCCGTATCGCCGTGATGAGCGCATGGACCAGCTATGAGTCAGTCATAAACGGTCTTGCCTCCGCGGGAACGACAGCCGGATAAGTGATTTTAATGTATCCGGATACTGAATTATTTTTGCCTGCAGATTTTTGCGGGGTGGAAAAACAATAGGTATTATATTATGCCGCAGAAACCGGCGCTGAATGAAAACAAACATGAAGATGATATATGAAGATGATATATTCTAAAAATATGCTTCGTAGGAAAAATAAAAAAGTCAGGGCCCTAAGCAGAGCTCTCGCCCTTGGGCTTTCCATTGCGATGCTGAGCCCTGCAGCTGCCTTTGCCTATCCGCCCTTTGACGATGTGCCCGAGGGCATGGATAAGGCCTATTATGACGCCCTTTCCGATAATAACATGGAATGGAGCGAGATAGCGGACCGCATCAAGTACTTCAATCCCATGTATACCGAATATGCGGAGCAGATAGACACCTCTCTTGATGACATACAGGCCTCCATCAGCACGGATATATTTGACCTTAAAAATCAGCTCTATACGGTGGAGGATACCCTAAAGGGACTCTATGAAAGTCAGGAGCAGATAAAGCTCAGCCTTCCCGAGGGCTCTCCGGAACGGGAGATGGCCCTTAAGCAGCTTGAGACTGCCATCAATGAGGCAAATGCAGGCAGGAAGGAACTGGAGGCCGGGGTCGATACCTTAGATGACATGAATGCCCAGATAGAGGGAAGGCTCGTGGTAAGGGGCGGCTCAGCCGCAGGCCCTTCCGGAAGCATGTCGAAGAAGTCCATGGAGCTGCAGCTTTATCCTATACTAGAACAGCTGCAGTCAGTCATAGAGGGACTCTTCATATCCTATGGGCAGCTGAACGTGAGCAGGGATATGCTGGCTGAGCAGGTAAGCCTTTATGAAAGGCTGCTTTTGACCCAGCAGAGCCTGTTTTCACAGGGCCTATGTACTGAGGCTGAGGTGAAAAATGCCAAGGCCCAGCTGGATTCAGCCAAGGCCCAGCTTGCCTCGACCGACAGCTCCAAGGCTCAGCTTCAGACAGCCATAGGCCTGCAGTTAGGCTATGACACCTCAAATGCTCCCTCCATAGGAGCGGTGCCTGAGCCGGATCTCGAGTACCTTGCTTCCTGTGACCCGGTAAAGGATTTAGAGAGGGCAGCGGGAGAAAATTCGGAGGTCAGGTCCGCAGGCATGAGTGACGGAAGCTCAGCCGGAAATGCGAAACGGGACCGCAATGAAAATGTGCTCATGGGACAGCTTTCCTCCAAGCTTTCAGAGCTCTATGCTGACATGAAGCAGAAGGAGCTGCTCTATGAAAGCTCAAAGACCACCATGGAAAAGGCGGAGCGCACTAAAAACTCAGCCGAGACCATGTATTCGCTGGGCATGCTGAGCGCCTCCGAGTATCAGGCCCAGATGCTGGCCTATATGAGCTACAAGGCTTCGGCAGAGCTTGCAAAACTCAATCTTACCCAATCCATCAATAATTACAGATGGGCGGTCAATGGAGTAGTGACGCTGGGCTGAAATGAAAGCTAAGCCCGGGGCCGGATATTAAGAAAGCATCTATCAGAAAGCGGTCTGTTAAAGATTTTTTAATATCTTTGTATTAGCATATAAAAAAGAAGATCATTGAGTTCGGTCAGGAGACCGGATATTTCGAAAGGAGCGTTACAGGATGGATCTTATGGCAGGCATCGTCGGATTATTTATATCATTTGGGATATTGAGCTTTATGCTGCTTTTATGCGTGGCAGCCTATGCCCTTACCTGCATCGGACTTATGCGTATGTTCCAGAAGGCAGGAGTCGAGGGCTATAAGGCTTGGATACCCTTTTACAGAAGCTATGTTTTATGTAAGATAACCATGGGAGCAGGCTGGTACTTTATATTCAGCTATATCCCTGCCATTTCGATACTCATGCGTGCCGTATACGCCTATGAGGTCATGCTTTCCTATGGCGAAAGTTTCCTTTACGGCATACTTTATTTCTTCTTCCCGACCATAGCTCAGCTCGTTGCAGGCTTCGGCGGTGCCCGGTATCTGGGCTCTCAGGACCTTGCCGGGCAGGTCAAGGATATGTTCGGAGGCAGAAATGATTACCGTGATACCCAAAATGGAAGCGGCTATGGTGACAGCTATAGGGCTTCGGACAGCAAAAAAGCTGATGTAAAGGATGCGGGCTGCAGCGACTATACCATGTCCGATGCAGAGGAAGCTCCCCATGGGGGACAAACAGCTCAAAAGGAGGATAAAACAGACAGCTCATCTGACGCTGATACCTCCGGTACGGGAGTATAAGCTTAGTTCGGAAATCAAAACAGGTTTTATGAAAATATAAAACAGACTTTATATTTTCGTAAAAATACAGCATAAAGCTTCAGCCGAAGGATATGAAACAGCAGGAGCCCCATATATTTATTTGGGTATTATTGTGTATTTGAAGAACAGCCCCTCTGCCATAGTGTTGATGCCATGGCGGAGGGGCTTTATTTGCTTTAAAATGAGTAGCTGGCAAATTAATTAATTTCCTAAATAAAATAATGCACAAAAATTATAAAAGACTGCATGGAATAAAGCAGTTTTTGCCATCAATGGGGAGCACCTCTTGACACATACATATAATGCCGCCATAGCTCTGGGTATAGTTTGTTTGATTTATCAGTTCGAATTTTTTGACCTCACGACGGTCGGGAGAAGCGGATTTTTTTATCTCCAAAGGATGAAGATACCCATTTTCCTCAATAATGACATCTATCTC
>DVNS01000138.1 GCA_018714145.1 Candidatus Avilachnospira avistercoris | reverse complement strand
TGATATCCCAACAGGCTACAGGAGATTTAAATGCAGGATAATTCCAAAGAAATCGATACCCAGACTAAAAGCGTTTACGGTGAGGCGGAAAAGGCGGCTCAAAGCGTAGGATATATCCCTTCCTTTGATGCGGAGGATATATCTGAGGTCAATGCCGTATTCCAGACACTTAATCGGCGTATATTTGAGCTTTACCGCTTCGTGCTGCGCTATAACGGCTATATCTACTCCTCCCATCACTATGGCGGAGCAGAGCCCCTTACGATGATAGAAGTACATACCCTGACCTACATCGAGGATAATCCGGGTACTACTCCCTCCGACCTTGTCAGCTATTGGGAAAAGACCAAGGGGGCCATCTCCCAGATACTTGGGAGGCTGGATGAAAGGGGCCTTATCGAACGAAGGAGGAGCAGGCAGAATGCCAAGACCATAAATCTCTATGTGACAGAGGAGGGAGAGCGCATAAGCAGAGCGCATAAGCTTTACGATATCAATGATATCCTCAAGACCCTCAAGCATCTGATGGAAAAATGCACTGCCGAGGAGATAGATACCTTTTATAAGGTCATCGGAGTTTACAATGATGTCATCAAGGAGGACCTTGAGATAAACAGCGGTCACAGGACCGGAGGAAGAAAGGGCATGCCGAGGATAAGCTGAGGCAGCGGGCTCCAGTATGAAACCGGAAATACTCCGCAGGTCTAATCAGCTTTGCTTAATAGCCATGGCGTATGAAAGACTGCGTATCACAGACTGTCTTTTGAGAGTTCAATGCCCATACATTTTGTCTTTATATATCAAAACCGGCCTTAAGAGAAAGTGTTTCGCCTTCTCTTAAGGCCGATCTTATATTTGTTTGTTCATTGCTTATTGCTTATAACTTTTTGACTGTCGGGCATCTGGCTATTCCTTGCAACTATTGGATATTTGCCAATTTCCCGATTTATAACTTTATTTATTCAGGCTCTTTCCAAGAAAATATACGATGGCTGCTATGATGCCCATGACTACAAAGAGTCCCAGCATGCCCTGCCACATCATCGTAAGAGCTGTTCCTAAATTTCCCATTTTATCTCCATTCCTCCGCCCTTTTTCCGGCGGTATAAAACACAGCTTTTCGGCGCTTTATATATTTTCAGATCATCTTTCCTGATAAGCACTGAGACTTATCTGAAAAATCCAAGTATGATGCCTCCGGCTACGGCTGAAGCTATCTGACCGGAAACATTGGCACCTATGGCGTGCATGAGCAGGTGGTTGGTAGGGTCCTCAGCAAGGCCCAGCTTCTGTACCACCCTCGCCGACATGGGGAAGGCTGATATGCCGGCAGCACCTATCATCGGGTTTATCTTCTGCTTGCTGAAGATATTGATAAGCTTAGCCAAGATACAGCCGCCGATGGTGTCAAATACAAAGGCAAAAAGTCCCAGCAGCATGATAAGTATGGTCGTAGGCTGAACGAACTGCTCTGCCCTCATGCTGAAGCTGATGGTTATGCCAAGAAGCAGGGTGATGAGGTTTGCAAGGCCATTCTGAGCCGTATCTGAAAGGGAATTCAGCACTCCGCACTCCCTTATCAGGTTTCCGAACATTATCATGCCCACAAGGGAGATGGAGTCAGGCGCCACAAAGCCTGCTATAAAGGTCACTATGATGGGGAAGGCTATCCTCATGGCCTTGGACACGTCTCCGCCTGCATAGGGCATCCTTATCATACGCTCCTTCTTCGTGGTAACTGCCTTGATGGCAATGGGCTGAATGATGGGCACCAGCGCCATATATGAGTAGGCCGCCACGGCTATGGGCCCGATATAATTTGACTTGAGCACCTGCGACACAAGGATGGAGGTGGGGCCGTCTGCCGCACCGATGATGCCTATGGAGGCCGCATCCTTCATATCGAATCCAAGGAGCACTGCAAATACTATGGTAAAGAAGATACCGAACTGGGCTGCCGCACCAAATAAAAACATCTTGGGATTTGAAAGCAGGGGCCCGAAGTCTATCATGGCTCCGATACCGATAAATAAGAGCAGCGGAAATGCCTCCGAAGCCTCTATGCCTGTTTCAAACAGCCACTGGATGATACCATGGGTCTCTCCCACTCCCTCCATCATCTGGTTAATGGCTGAAGAGCCGGGTATGTTGACAAGTATGGCACCAAATCCCATGGGGAGAAGGAGCGAAGGCTCATACTCCTTTTTGATAGCGAGCCATATCAGGATGATGCCCACTGCATACATCACAAGCTGCTGCCATGTGATAGACATGATACCATCCCAGAGAAAACTGAGTCCGTCCATTAAAATAGATCCCTCCGTATAAAAATTTACAGCGGAAATATCCGCTGTAAATCAGTATAACATATAATCCTTAAAAATCGTATAAAGAAATAATTTTATGCCAACATTATGACAGGTGCAGAAGCCATGATTTAAGAGCAGCGGCAGCTGACCCTATTCGTACCTCAGCGCTATGATGGGGTCTCTCTGGGCTGCCTTCTTTGCGGGATAGATGCCAAAGAAGATGCCGACCACAGCTGAAAAGCCCACGGCCATCAGCACCACATAGGGCTTTATGACCACCGGCAGCGAAAACAGTGCTCCAAGTATGGATACCAGTCCCGCTGCAAGGGCTATGCCTATGATGCCGCCTATGGCTGACAGCACGGCAGACTCCGTAAGAAACTGTATCATGATATCCCTCGTAGTGGCTCCAAGGGCCTTCCTCGTACCTATCTCCCGGGTCCGTTCGGTCACGCTTACAAGCATGATATTCATGATGCCTATGCCGCCTACCAGCAGGGAAATGGCTGCAATTCCGGCAACAGCTGCGGCTATACCCGAAAGCATACTGTCCACCGTGCCCATTTCCGACTGTGCCGTGATTATATAAAAGTCCTCCGGATTTCGGTTTTTGGTACGGGCCACATAGGCCGCAAAGTCATCATTGAACTCCTGAAGTTCCTGAGCCGTCATATCAGGGTCGGCAAAGAAGTGGCACTGATATATGTAGTCATTGGGCCATGTAAGCAGGGTCCAAGGTATATAGGCCTCCCCATTTGCACTGGAGCCGGTCATGAGAGCCGTAAAGGCCGACTGCTCCTTCTCAAATACGCCTATGATATTGAATTCGGTCACATTGCCATAGACAGTGATGCGGAAGGTCTTTCCCACAGCCGCCCTTGCACTGCCGTAAAGCTCCTCGGCAGAGGCCCGGTCTATAACACAGTTTGGCTTCCTTGCCAGTATGTCGGCCTCATTCAAGTATCTTCCGTAAACGATATTGACGGGCTGAACATCTATGTAATTATAATCTATGCCGTAAAAATAAAAATTCTTCTTGGTAAGGTCAGTGGCTATCTCTCCGGTAACGGAATTTCCGCTGTCTATGTAAGCAAGTCTGTCTCCGAATACCTCCTTATAGCTCTCCATTTCATCCATGGTGAAATAGTCGCTGTTCCTGACCTCATCTATCCAATAGCCTATGGAGATATATCCCTGAGTCACGCCCACGTCCTGATAAATGTCTGAAAACATCTTCCGCATGGTATCTCCCACGGAGGTGATGGCTATGACAGAGCCTATGCCTATGATTATGCCCAGCATGGTAAGGAAGGAGCGCATCTTATTGGCCCTAAGAGCGCTTAAGGCCATCTTCATATTTTCTATAAGCATCAGCTGAACCTCCCCATAAGACCGGTCTCCATATCGGATATCTCCGTAGGAGACTCATTTATCCTGTCATCTATGAGCCTTCCATCGCTGAAGGTTATGATGCGGTCCGTATAGGCGGCGATATTTTCCTCATGGGTGACCACCACCACCGTAGCCCCACCTTTATGTAGCCTTGCAAAAAGCTCCATTATCTCTATAGAGGCCTGAGAATCAAGATTTCCCGTGGGCTCATCCGCAAGTATCAGCGGAGGGTCATTGGCAAGGGCCCTTGCTATGGCTACCCTCTGGCGCTGTCCCCCGGAAAGCTCATTGGGCTGATGGTCGACTCTCGCTGAAAGGCCCACGAGATCCAGAAGCTCAAGGGCTCTTTTCCTTCGCTCCGAAGGCTTCACCCTCGCATAGGTCAGGGGGACCTCCACGTTTTTAAGCACCGTCATACGGCTTATGAGATTGAAGGACTGGAATACGAAGCCTATCTTCTTATTGCGTATGCGGGAAAGCTCATTGGGGCTCATGCCTGCCACGTCCACCCCGTCCAGATAATATTTTCCAAGGGTCGGTGTATCCAAGCAGCCAAGGATATTCATGAGGGTGGACTTTCCCGAGCCCGAGTGTCCCATGATGGCTACGAACTCTCCCCTTTGTATCGTAAGATTTATCTTATCAAGGCCCAGCACACGAAGGCTTCCGGTGCTGTATATCTTGACTAGGTTTTCAAGGCGTATGAGCTCACTCATCACTGCCACCTGCTGCATCGCCGGCTGCCGTATCAGCCTCATCTGCTCCGGCTGTCACGGTCTCACCATCCACCGGGTCTGCGGCTTTTTCGGCTGCCTCCGGCATCATGAAGCTTACCTCCATGCCATCCGTATAGGCAGGCTGATAGCTGATGAGATAAATGGGCTTATAGTCCACATCAAATACTAAGGTTGGGTCCTCAAGTATCTCCACATTGATATCGCTCTCTATGCCGGTCTCCACCGGAAGCGTGGCTATGGTCCCTGTCATGGCAGTTCCCGCTTCAGTATCAGAGCCTACATCAGAAAGTATGAACTGCATCACGCTCTGACCGGTCGCAGGATCCGTGCCTACTGCAGAGATGGGGACTACGAAGGTGTCATCCTTCTCCTCAAGGATTATCTGAGCCTTGGCCGTTATCCCTGCCATAAGTCCCGACTTCTCCTCGGTGACCTTTATCTTTGTGGGGATGACACGCTCAGTGGAGCCGCCGCCCTTCTCCTCGCCTGTAGGACTGATGCTTTCTATGACTCCGCTCTCTGAATTGCCCTCTCCAAGGATATCTGCAGTGATGATTACCTTCTGTCCCGGATGGACCTGTCCTATGCTGTACTCGCTGACCTTTATCTCCATATTGAGCTCATCAAGGTTTTCGATGGTAAGTATCGGCGCAGAGTTTTCTATATCGTCCGCAAACTGACCCACCTTGGTATTGACCCTTGTGACGGTGCCGGTGATGGGCGCATAGATGGCAGCATTTTCTATATCCTTTTGTGCAGCCTCAAGCTCCAGCTTTGCAGACTGTATCTTTATATCCAAGGACTCATCAGGTATGACCCTTCCGCCCTCCGTCTCATAGGCTCCGACGGCTCGCTCCGCATCATGAAGGGTTGCCTCCGCTGTCTCAAATTCTACCTTTGAGATATCACCGGTGCCATAGAGCACAGACTTCCTGTTATAGTCCTCCCTTGCGGTATTCAGGTCCTGTACCGCCTTATCATAATTCATCTGGGCAGTTCTCAGCTGAGTGTCCTTATCGCTTACGGCAAGGTCATAGTTGCTCTTTGCAAGCTCATACTTAGACTGAAGGTCCTCAGGATCTATGGTAAGGAGCAGGGTCTCACCTTCGATGACCCTGTCTCCTTCCTTTACATTGAGGGAGGTTATCTTGGCATGAATGTTCGAGGTCACATCTACGCTGTCGCTGCCCTCCACGGGTCCCGTAATGCTGAGGGTATCTGCGATATAGCCCTTAGATAAAAATCCCGTATCTACAAATACGGTACTGTCTCCCCTTAGCAGAAGGCTCTTTAAAAGGAAAAGAATGACTATCACCGCTATAACGGCTATTATCACCTTCTTCTTTTTGGACTTTTTCTTAGGAGAGCCGGGCTTTCCCTCCTCCATAAGCTCCTCTATCTGGCGGTCAAGTTCAGAGCTCTGCTCCGGGCTCTGCCTCTTTTCCTCGATGTCGCCTTCGTCCGCCTGTTTTTTATCTGCAGCATAGTCTGCAGCCTTCTCTTCATTTTTGGATGACAGCTTAGCCCCATCCCTCGCTTGCGCCGTTACATCGATGTCTTCGTTTTCTGTCTCTTTTTTGATGTCCTTATCCTCGTTCATGATTTGTCGTCCTGTTCTTAAGCACATTTTCAAGGCTCCCATTAAAGCCCTGACATATCCTATTATGCCGGCAGTCTCCTGCCGAAATCTTAGCACATTATACAAAGCCGCCCTTAAAGCGTAAATAGATATCAAAAAGATTTAAGCTAATCTTCAGCTTAAGCTGCCCCCCCCCGATGAAAAGTGAGTGCTGCAAAATAGGGCCTTGGATTTTTTGAAGAAAAAAGTTAGTGAAAGCTCCATAAAACAATGGCTTTCACTAACTCTTTCTATCTGCTGATTTTTTGTCTGGGTCTGAAAACTATATTTTGCATCAGCCCCTATATCAAATACATTGCCTTATCTTTTATCACTTTGATAAAAGCGATAAAAGCATATATCTGTCCGGCAAAAGGATAGGATGTATACTCCTGTCTAAGCTTACTTTATCGTTATCCTGCCCTGTCCATGGGGGTCAGCATACTCCGCGCCCACGGTTCCTCCAAGATTTTCTGAAACAAACTCCCGAAGCTCCTGCCTTTATTTATGATTATAACGCCGCTTCCTTGGGCAAAACAAGCAGATATCTGCAAT
>DVNS01000137.1 GCA_018714145.1 Candidatus Avilachnospira avistercoris | reverse complement strand
CCCATGAAAGAGGAAATAAAATGTTTACTTATATTCTTTATGGCATCGCAATAGCATGGCTTATAGTTTCGTTTGTTAAGGATAACAAAAAAGTTAGTGAGATCCCCATAAAGCAATGGGTTTCACTAACTTTTTGACATATTGACCTTTACTTCAGCTCCTTAGCCCAGTCAGAGGCCTCGCCCTTTTTAAGGAGCCTGCCCTTCTGCCAGTTAAGCTTCGGATGTACCTTATGGAGATATTTCTCCGCATAGCCTATGCCGCTTCCGCCGGAGGTGGCAAAGGGTATGAGTTCCTTTCCTGAAAGGTCGTATGCCTCAAGGAAGGTATCGACTATCCGGGGCTCGACGCCCCACCAGATGGGAAAGCCCACCAGTATGGTATCATATTTTGCCATGTCAGTGACGCTGTCCTTAATCTCGGGACGGCTCGATTCATCAGTCATTTCAAGGGAGCTGCGGCTCTTTTTATTTTTCCAGTCAAGGTCAGCGTCCGTATAGGGCTCCGCAGCTGCTATCTCATAAAGGTCTGCGCCCAAGGCAGAGGAAAGCTCCTTAGCGACAGCCCCTGTTATTCCGCTTGCTGAAAAATATGCGACGAGTATTTTTTTCATAAATAACCACCTCTTTCAAATACTGCCAAATAAAGCAGGCCCGTACATTTGTATTGATTTACAAAATGGTAAACTTGCTTTACAAACGGGACTCTTAGGTTACAATTTACCGATTTATACATTTGCATAAATAAATCCAATGTTAACTTAAATATAACATCGCAGGGATTTCAGGTCAATGTATCTTACTTTCATATATACCGTCCCGTCAGGCTTTCCCTACTATTTTTTATATCTTCGGGCGTGCCGCAGGCTACGATGCGGCCTCCTGCCTCTCCGCCGCCCGGTCCCATGTCTATGATATAGTCGGCATTCCTGATGACATCGAGGTCATGCTCTATGACGATGACAGTTGCACCATGCTCTATAAGGCGCTCAAATACCATGAGCAGGCTACGGACATCCAAGGGATGAAGGCCTATGGTGGGCTCGTCAAATACAAATATGCTGTCGCTTTGCTCACGGCCTATCTCGCTGGCAAGCTTGAGCCTCTGGGCCTCTCCGCCGGAAAGGCTGGGGGTCTCCTCCCCAAGGATGAGGTACGAAAGGCCCAGCTCCTTTAGAACTGAAAGACGCTGATGAACTGTCTTTAAGTCCCTGCAGGCCGAAAGTGCCGAACCCACATCCATGGACATGAGCTCCGGCAGCGAATAGGACTGCCCCGACTTGTTGGTATATCTTATCTTTGAAGCCTGCTTACCGTATCTTGAGCCCCTGCAGTCTGGACAGTTTATGTTCACATCCGGCAGGAACTGGACATCGAGGCTTATCATGCCGGTGCCGTCACAGGTAGGACAGCGGAGGCTTCCCGTATTGTAGGAAAAATCTCCAGCCTTAAGGCCCTGCTCCTTGGCATCCTTGGTACGGGCGAAGGTCTTCCGGAGCTCATCGTGGACATTGGCATAGGTCGCTACTGTCGAACGGACATTTATACCTATGGGCGTGGCGTCTATGAGCTTTACTGCGCCAATGCCCTCTGCTGAAATGCTCCTTACATGGGCCGGAAGGGGAGCGCCCTTTAGCTTTGCAGAGATGGCAGGCACGAGGCTCTCAAGTATCAGCGTGGTTTTTCCCGAGCCGGAAACTCCGGTCACAACAGAGAGCCGCCCCTTAGGTATATCGACGGATAGGGGCTTTACCGTATGCAGCTTATCCGTGCTCATGCTTATCCTTCCGAGGGAGAAAAGCTCTGAGGAGGGGATTTTCGCCCTGATCCTTCCTGTGAGAGCTTCTCGCTGCAGAGCTTTAGAGTGGCTAGGACAATGGCCTTCATTGACGGAAGGGATATCATCCTCCTGCGCAGCTTTAGGAGGCTCATTATCAGCATCTTTGGAGGAGCTGACTGAAGCTTTATGCTCCAGCGCTTCCTTAAGGAAGGGCCCTATCCTTGAAGTTGTATCCTTTGTCAAGGACTCCGGGCTTCCCATTGCAATGATGCGGCCTCCGTCCGCTCCTGCGCCGGGACCCATCTCGATGATAGTGTCAGCCTCGCAGAGTATCTGGGTATCATGGTCTACGAGAATAATGGAATTGCCGTCGGCTATCAGGTCCTGCATCACGCCATTTAGCCCTTCGAAGTTTGAGGGATGCAGTCCGATGGAGGGCTCATCAAGTACATAGAGCACGCCGGTGGTACGATTGCGGACCGCCCTTGCGAGCTGCATACGCTGGCGCTCTCCGGTGGAAAGGGTCGAGGCGGCCCGGTCCAGTGAAAGATAACCTAAGCCAAGGTCTAAAAGACGCCTTGCAGTATCCCTGAAGGATTCACAGATGCTCTCCGCCATGGGACGCATTTCCATGGGAAGGGAGGCGGGGAGCGCATCCACAAAGCTGCACAGCTCAGTAAGGGGCAGCGCACAGACTTCGGGCAGGCTGAGACCACAGAGCCGTGGAGCCCTAGCTGCCTCTGAAAGCCTCGTGCCGTGACAGTCAGGACAAGGCTCCTGCTTCAGGAATTTCTCCACTCGCTTCATGCCCTTCTCGTCCTTGACCTTTGCGAGGGCATTTTCCACCGTATAGACAGCATTGTAATAGGTAAAATCCAGCTCCGTGGCCTGATCGAGTTTCTTCCCTCGATATAGTATGTGTTTTTTTACTGCGGGGCCGTTGAATACTATGTCCCGTTCCTTTTCGCTAAGTTCCCGAAATGGCACATCTATGCGTACGCCCATGGCTTCGCAGATATCGACCATCAGGGCCCACATGAGGGAATTCCACGGAGCCACGGCTCCGTCCCTTATGGAAATGCTTTCGTCCGGAACCAGTGTTGAGCGGTCCACGGTCATAACTATGCCGGTGCCGCCGCATTTTTTGCAGGCACCCTGACTGTTGAAGGCAAGCTCCTCTGCAGAAGGTGCATAAAAATGTGCCCCGCACTCGGGGCAGCAAAGCTCCTTTCCCGCAGCCACAAGGAGGCTTGGTTTAAGATAATGCCCGTTGGGGCAGCGATGCTCAGCAAGCCTTGAAAACATGAGCCTTATGCTATTCAAAAGTTCAGTGCCGGTACCGAAGGTGCTCCTTATGCCCGGAACTCCCGGACGCTGGTGGAGGGCAAGGGCAGCAGGAACATAGAGGACCTCGTCCACATCGGCCTTTGCGGCCTGAGTCATGCGCCTCCTCGTATAGGTGGAGAGGGCCTCAAGATAACGCCTTGAGCCCTCGGCATAGAGCACGCCGAGGGAAAGGGAGGATTTGCCGGAGCCTGAGACGCCGGCTATACCTACTATCTGATTTAGGGGGATGTCCACATCCACATTTTTAAGATTATGGACCCGGGCTCCCCGTATCTTTATGGCATTTATCATGGGTATGCTTCCTTTTAAATATCTTTAAAGCTGATTATAAACCAAGAAATGAAGATTTCCCAAACAATTTTAAAGTAAATGGTTAAAGCATAACTGTGGAAAGGTGTAGGGCATTAGCCCTGAAGAATCAATATAAACGGGAAAATGTGTCAGCCAAGGAGTTTGGCAGGCAGGATAGACTTCATGGGTCATGTATCTGTAAAAATACAAAAGATGCCGTTCCAGTTCTTTACATTATCGCTTTATCATGATAAACTATGAAAACCAAAAGATAATGATAGCTCCCTAAGATGTTTTTCAAAGCACTTGAGACTTAGCGCCAATGAGTCAAAGTCCATAAAAGTCTATATACGGCTTATGGATGGCTGCGGAATAGGGATAAGGCTCATTTTTATTAAGAAGAGTCAGGCTGAGATCAGCCGGGAGCTGAGGAGGATATTATGAAAAAGAGGATAGCATTGGCAGCAGCACTTATGATGGCCCTTTCCCTTGCGGCCTGCGGAGGAAGCAAGGAGGAGACGACGGCAGCCCAGACAGAAGCAGCCCAGACCGAAGCAGCAGAGACGGAAGCGGCTCAGGCCGAGAGCGAAGCCGCTGAGGAGACAGAGGCAGCTGCAGAGAGCGACCTTGCCTATGTGAAGGACAAGGGTACACTGGTGGTGGGCATCACGAACTTTGAGCCCATGGATTATCCGGATGCGGACGGCAACTGGATAGGCTTTGATGCGGACATGGCTAATGCGTTTGCAGAGAGCCTTGGCGTAACGGCTGAGTTCATAGAGATAAACTGGGATTATAAGGTCATGGAGCTGGACGGTCAGAACATAGACTGCGTATGGAACGGCATGACCATCAATGATGAGGTCAAGGCAGCCATGGAGGTATCAGAGCCCTATTGCGAAAATGCTCAAGTGCTGGTAGTTCCCGCTGAAAAGGCAGCAGAGTTTGAAGGGCTTACCGACCTATCGGGCCTCAATGTGGCAGTAGAGTCGGGCTCGGCAGGAGAGGATGCGGCTCTGGCCCTTGGAGCAGCTACCGTACCGGTACAGACTCAGGCAGATACCCTTATGGAGGTAGCGGCAGGCACCTCTGATGCGGCAGTTATCGACCTTCTGATGGCGGGAGCCATGGTAGGCGAGGGCACCTCATACGAAGACCTTACATTTGTCCTTAATCTTAATGAGGCTCAGGGCCTTCCTTCAGAGGAGTATGGCGTGGGCTTCAGGAAGGGCTCTGACCTTGCAGAGGCCTTCAATGAATTCTATGCTGAGAAGGTTTCAGACGGCACAGTGCTTGAGATAGCGACGACCTATGGCCTTCAGGATGCAGTCATACTTGAGTGATAGCCATGTTTTTTACCTCGGATGAATTTTTAACAGTAGCGGCTGCACTCAATACGGGCTTTGTAAAGACCCTGCAGCTTTTCTTTGTAACGCTTATAGGGGCACTTCCGCTGGGACTTATCATATCCTTTGGCTCCATGAGCCGCTTTACGCCCCTTCGCTTTCTTACCAAGGCACTTGTATGGGTCATAAGGGGGACGCCGCTGATACTCCAGATAATCATTATCTACTATGTGCCCGGCATCATGAAGCTATTTACTTGGGGCGGCGGAGAGACGGGACGCTTCACTGCGGTATCGGTGGCCTTTATTATCAATTATGCCTTCTATTTTTCTGAGATATACAGAGGCGGCATACAGGGAGTCCCCATAGGCCAGCAGGAGGCAGGGGAGGTCCTTGGCATGACGCCGAGCCAGATATTTTTTAAGGTCAAGCTCCTTCAGATGGTAAAACGCATAGTACCTCCCATGTCCAACGAGGTCATTACCCTCGTAAAGGACACCTCGCTTGCAAGGGTTATAGCCCTTCAGGAGGTTATATGGATGGGAGAGTCCTTCATGAAGGGAAATCAGGGCTATGCCGGCCTTATATGGCCGCTGTTCTTTACGGCGGTATACTATCTTATCTTCAGCGGCATAGTGACGGTGCTCCTTACGATGCTGGAAAAGAAGCTGGAATTCTTCAGATAACGGCAGAGGCTTTTCTGAAAATAGGTTTTATTCAGATATATGAGCAATGATGCCGGAGGATCGAAATGGCGTTACTTGAAGTTAAAAATATAGAGAAAAATTTTGGTGAGACAAAGGTGCTCAGGGACATAAGCTTTGAACTCGAAGCGGGGCAGGCCCTTGCCATCATCGGCTCATCGGGAAGCGGCAAGACCACGCTGCTTCGTTGTCTAAATTTCCTTGAGACCCCTGACTCAGGAAGCATACTTGTAAATGGGGAAAGGCTCTTTGATGCGGCTGACCCACGGACCATGAGGGACTCTGAGATACGGAAAAAGAGGCTGCATTTTGGCCTAGTGTTCCAGTCCTTCAACCTGTTTCCCCAGTATACAGCCCTTGAAAATGTGACCTTGGCCCGTAAGCTCCTTGCAAAGGAGGAGCCGGATTTCAAGTCAAGGAAAAAAGAGATATTTGACAGGATAGATGCGGAGGGCATGGAGCTCCTTACAAAGATGGGCCTTAAGGACAGGGCGGGACATTATCCCCATCAGCTGTCCGGAGGGCAGCAGCAGAGGGTAGCCATAGCGAGGGCCCTTGAGCTAAGACCGGACATCGTATGCTTTGATGAGCCTACCTCTGCCCTTGACCCGGAGCTCACCGGAGAGGTGCTCAAGGTCATCCGCTCCCTTGCAGAGCAGCATACCACCATGATCATAGTCACCCACGAGATGGCCTTTGCCAGAGATGTGGCAGATCAGGTCATATTTATGGATGAGGGTATCATCGTCGAGCAGGGCGACCCCCGCGAGGTCATCGACCACCCGAAGGAGGAAAGGACCCGCCAGTTTCTTGCAAGGTATGCGGAGGGATGAGTTTATTCAAGACTTTATTGTTTTAAAATTTTAGCTTGTATTTACCCCACCACTATTGTAAACTGGACATCAGAAAAGGCGGCTTGCCTTTGCATATTGAGAAGGAGTGATAACTATGAAATTTGTATGTACAGTTTGCGGATGGGTATATGATGAGGCTGAAGGCTACGAGGAGGGCGGCATAGCTCCCGGAACAAAGTGGGAGGATATCCCTGAGGACTTCACCTGCCCCCTTTGCGGAGTAGGAAAGGACCAGTTCGAGGCTGAGTAAGCTTCAGGTTTAAGACCGGACAAAAGAAATGTCTTATTACGGGACCGCAGCAGGACTGCGGTCCTTTTTTGTATTTTCAAAGGAAGGAAACGGCAGGGCTGCGATACAGCCCATATCCTTACATCACCGATGTAAGGATAATATAGAGCCCCAAAGAGGGAAGGGAGCGAATGTAAGGATAATATAAGTTGTATTTCCCCTGGCTTTGTTGTACTGTACTATTAGAGTTAGTACAGTTGGCATGAACCTGTGAAACTGCCTAAGCAGCAGGGCTTCAATAAAGGAGCGGAGATGCTGAGACTGGGCGGCTTCGGTCGGCGAAGCATTAAACTTCATCGGAAGCAGGCAGGTTCAGACCAGACATTGAAAGGAGAAGCATGATCAGCCTTGATTATAAAGACAAGCGTCCTTTATACGAGCAGATCTCGGAGAAGCTCAAGGACCTGATGGCGGTGGGCGGACTTCCGGAGAATTCGCAGCTCCCCAGCGTCCGCAGTCTTGCCATTGACCTGAGCATCAATCCCAATACCATTCAGCGGGCCTATGCTGAGCTTGAGAAGCAGGGATATATCTACTCCATAAAGGGCAAGGGCAATTTTGTTGCCGATACAGAGAGACTTCAGTATCTCAAGATAGCTGAGCTTCGCGGCAGGCTGTCTTCCATACTTGAGGAGGCCTTCAGGCTTGGGCTCAATGATGAGGAGATACTGCGGCTGATAAAGAACATCATCTCCGAGAGAGGAGCGATCGCATGATAGAGACCATTTCCCTTACTAAGAAATTTGACGATATAGTTGCCCTCGACAGTGTCAGCGCCACCATCAGGGAGGGACAGGTGTTCGGACTCATCGGTACCAACGGAGCCGGAAAGTCCACCTTCCTGCGCTGTCTTTCGGGCATATATAAGCCTGACGGCGGCGAGGTGCGTATAGACGGCGGCGAGGTGTTTGAGCACGTCTCGGTCAAGAGCCGGTTTTTCTTCATATCCGATGAGCAGTATTTCTTCCCGGGAGCCACGCCCCTTGACATGGCCTCCTCCTATGGCCTCTATTACAGGTATTTTGACAGGGAGCGCTTCAGGAGACTGCTTTCAGAGTTCGGCCTTGACGGGAGACGTAAGATATCCACCTTTTCAAAGGGCATGAAGAAGCAGCTTTCGGTCATACTGGCCCTTTCCGCTTATACGGATTATATATTCTGCGATGAGACCTTTGACGGTCTCGACCCGGTCATGCGTCAGGCGGTGAAGTCACTGTTTGCCCATGACATGGACGAGAGGGGCCTTACTCCGGTCATCGCCTCCCACAACCTTCGGGAGCTGGAGGATATGTGCGACCATGTGGGCCTTCTGCATAAGGGCGGCATACTCCTTTCGAAGGACATAGACGATCTTAAGCTTGGCATACATAAGATACAGTGCGTTTTCGCCGGTGAAAAGGAGCCTGAGGAGGTCAGCGGCCTTGATATCATCAAGTCAGAGAGGCGAGGCAGGCTCCGTACCATCATAGTGAGGGGAGAGGAGGACGAGGTCCGCCGCGTTATGGAGCAGGAGGATACGGTATTTTATGAGCTGATACCCCTTTCCTTGGAGGAGATATTCATAACCGAGACTGAGGTCGCAGGCTATGACGTAAAGAAGCTCATACTGGGAGAATGACTATGCTTACAGAAAAGAATAAAAAACCTGAACATGAAAATACTGCCGCAGGGAAGGACAGCCTCCTTCATGCTAAGGCAGCTGCTCCTTCCATGGAAGGCGGGTCCTCAGGCAGCGGAAGCCTGAAGGGAGCTTCGTCATACGGCGAAGCAAAAAAGGGTACAGCTCCTTCAGAGGGGCATGGCCCCGCTGAGGTATCGATGCCTGCCATGATACGGGAAAATCTGCAGTATAATCTCGGGACACTGCTTTTGGGCCTCCTTGTCATGCTGTTCAATAACCCCATACTTATGGCCCTTTCCTTAAGTGACCTTAAGCGCCGTCTTGATGACGTGGCAGTGGAGTCCGTGCAGGTCATGTCCAATAATGGGGCCACCTCCGTATTTATGGCGGAGAAGATAACGGATATCGAGACAAGGATGAGTGCGGCGGCCAATGAGCTGCTTTCGGGAGCCACGGGACTTATGGCCTTCATAGTGCCTGTGGCAGCCCTGCTATGTGCAAGGGCCATGTTCATTTATCTCATGAACAGGCCTACGGTAGACTTTTATCTCAGCGAGCCGGTGTCGAGGACAAAGAGGTTTTTTGCAAACTACCTCTCCGGCGCTGTCATCATGCTCATATGTATGGTCTTTGGCTTTGTGGGAAGCCATATAGTGGCCATCTGCTTTGGAGTAAAGGATATAAATGTGCCGGCGGCCCTCCTTGCCCAGTTTGGATATCTGCTGATATTCCTGCTTTTATACAGTACCTTCATCATAGCCATAATGCTTACAGGCAGGCCCTTTGCGGCGGTGGCAGCGGCAGTGGTCATCCATGGCCTTGGTATAGCGGTATATGGCATACTTTCGGGATATTTCAATCTGTTTGAGACCTTTTCCTATAAGAGCGTTGCTGTATTTGAGAAGCTATACTATACGACGCCCTTATATTATCTTATAGAATTTGTCTCGGAGATATCGAGCCGGGCGGGAGTATTCGGTGCCGGAGCCATAAAGCTCATGGGCATCACGGCAGTGCTGGACATACTGCTTATCGCTGTATCAGCGGTGCTGCATCGCATACGTCCCTCGGAGTCCTGCGGAAGGACCCTCAGCTTTTCAAGGACTGCGCTGCCCCTAAGGCTCATACTTAGCGTAGTGGGCGGACTTCTGATATCCTTCTTCGGATTTACGGAGCCGGGTATAGGCTGGATACTTTTCTTCCTTGTGCTTGGTACCCTCATTGCCCATGCCATATGCGAGATAAGCTTCAACATGGATATACGGAAGCTGTTTTCCCATAAGATAGAGAAGCTTGTCTGCGTGATAGCGGGAGCGGCCTTTGCCATGGTATTTATCCTTGACCCCTTCGGATATGACAGCTATATGCCCGATGCAGAGGAGCTTGAGTCAGTGGCCTTCAGCTATGGAGGAGATTTTGAGGGAAGGCTGGCCATACCGCTTTCCGATTATGAGCTAAGGGTGGAGACGGAAACTCCGGATATAAAATATACCGAGAAATACTACGATGATATGCCCGATGAGTTTAGCCGCATGGCCATAACCGAGGAGCCCTATGTGGAGGCAGTGCTATCCATGCTTAAGGCAGGCGCAGACCGGGCCTCCGGCATCAATGACAATGACAACGACCTCTATGAGAGGGCTCAGGCAACTGCGCCTCCGGAGGATAATTTCATGACCTACAGTGTAGATGCGGCATACAGGCTTAAAAACGGCAAGATAAAGTACAGGACCTATGTGCTCAGCAACAGGGAGATAAAGGAGCATATGCCGGATATATTTACCTCCATGGAATATAAGACGGCCATGTATCCTATACTTGAGCTTTCTGAGGAAGAACTTTCACCGGGAACCTTTGGCATAGAATACAGGGAGCCGGAATTCGGAAAGGGACTTTCGCTTCGGGGAGAGCTTGATGGCACGACCCTTGGCGTAAGCTCCCAGAGCAATATCAACTGGGAGGACGATGTAAAGGTCTACAGGCTTCCGGAGGATGATCTTCAGGCAGAGCTGCTTTCCGCCCTTAAGCAGGACATCACGGATATGCGCTATGAGGATTACTACGACTGGACCTATAGTGTATATAAGGAGGTAAATGACGAGGGTGTCGAAAGATATCATTCAGACTCAGATCTTTACAGGGGTGAGCAGCAGGAGGGCACCTATATAGTGGATGATGTGCTTCATTTCGTGCCTGCCTCATCCGTAAAGCTCGCAGCACATCATAATAACATAAGCTATGAGGACATAGACGGCAATATACGGCTGAATTATGTATATTATGACTATCAGGATATCTATCCGATATTTGAAAGCTTCGACAATGTGAGAGCGGTCCTTTCCGAGCGGGGACTTATTGAGGAGTAAGCTGCAAATGTGGCGCTGTCTCTGCGCCACATTTTTCTTAGTTAGGCTTCCTAAATCCGGATTTTTGCTGTATTATAGCTAAGGAAGAGTATTTAGGATGGTATCATGAAGGATAAAGGTTTTTTTGATATAACAAATGCTAAGAGAGCCCTTGATATAGCGATGCTTGTCTGCATCGCTGTATTTGCTTTTTATATAAACAGGGATATAGAGATAAAGGGACTTTATATGGACGACCTCTATATGTGGTCCTTTTACGGAGAGCAGAGCTTTTTTGAGTTCGTATTTCCGATAGGCGGCAGCGTAAGCTTCAGGCCCATTTACTGGATGCTTGCCTATATCGAGATGGCCCTTGTGGGGCCCCATGTGAGCTGGTATCTGGGCTTCAATGTGGTGAGCAATATCGTCGTGGCATATTCCCTCTTTTATATTTGCTATAAGGTGGCCCATTGCAGGCTTTTGGCCTTTTTATCTGCCATAAGCTTTCTTGCATCAAGGTTTGCCTATTATCAGATAGGACAGGTGGTGGGTCTTATGGAGACCTTGGCCCTGTTCCTTGCCCTATGGGTGCTTTATTTCTTATATGTTTATATGAATAAGAAAAATGACCGCACCAAGGCTGCTCTCATAGCAGAGGGCGAGGCACTTTTGGCTAAGGAAGCTGTCTCTGAAGTAAGCGAAACGAACGCCGCAGCAGGCCCGGAAGCAAGCTCCGATAACACCGAGGCAAAGGTTCCGAGTGAGAAAGCCACTGAAAGCGCAGGAAAAGAAGCTCTGCAGGAGGATGAGGAGACTAAGAGACAGAATAAAGGCGCTTTCTCGGCTTTAGGTCTTTTTAAGGATAATGCTGAAAAGCCGAAGCTTCCGAGCCTCGAGCTGAGCATCAGGCTCGTAAGGAGCTATGATATCTACTATTATGGAGCCCTTATCCTTTATGTGCTGCTCTGCCTTACCCATGAGCGCTTCCTGAGTCTGCTTCCTCTTTTCTATCTTGTGCTTATCCGGAAGCTCCTCAGGGAGGAGAAGAGCCTCAGGAAGGCATATCTTACTGAAAATAAACGCAAATGGCTGGCGCCTGTCATAGCGGTCGCAGCCATGCTCTTGGTGCGTATGATATTTACCGGCGGCATGGTGCCGGCTGGAACGGGCGGGACTGAGGTCACGGATACATTTTCCGTTATGGAGGCCTTAGGCTTTGCCATAGATCAGGTGAAGTATCTCTTTGGAATAAACGCAGGACAGGACTATCTTTCCGGTCTTTCATGGGAGGGCACACCCGAGTTCATAAAGGGCTTAGTCAAGATAAGCATACTGATGATAGGCGTCATCATCGCCATGTATGCCATCGTGCTCCTGCTTTATATAGGCTCCAAGGATAAGAAGGACAGGGCGCAGCTGTCAAGGCTCGTCTGGGATAGCGCCTTGTTCATAGCCTTTATCGGGCTCTGTATCGGCAGCTCCTCAGTTACCATCAGGGTGGAGATGCGCTGGGTCTATGTGTCCTTTGCGGCAGAACTTATATTTGCCTGCTATATGATAAAGGCTGTGGGCGAGGCCTACAGGCAGAGCTTCGGAGAGCCGGAGCCAGAAGCAGCGACCGGCGCCCTTTCCGGCAATATCTTCCAGCGCATGAGCCTTACGGTGGCGGACAGGCTTGTGGGACCGAAGGTATTTTACGGAGTGCTGTGCCTTATATTTGCGGCCTACTGCGGTCTGAGCATTTATACCAATATCTTTTATAGAGGGTATTTTCCGAATATATATTTCTGGGCGGACCAGCAGCGTATGAATTCCCTTGCGGAGGAGACCATAGAAAAATACGGCACTGACGGTGTCCTTGGCAAGGATGTGTATATCATTGAAAACAGCTATGGCATGAGTGATTTTTATGCCAGATATTTCTTTAAGCCCTATGATAAGGAAAAGACGGCACAGGGCACGAGGATATACTTCGTCTCCGGACCTGAGGTGATATCAGAGACTGCCCTCGCTTCAGGGGATGTGATAGTCCTTGAGGAGGTGCCGGAGGAAAATGCTTATAGGGATATAAGCTCGGAGCTTATGCCGACAGACTGAGCTGGCCGTCAGCTCTTAGCCGCTCGATAAGCCGCTTAGCTTTTATATGAGGAGCCTCAGGTACGGTCAATGGGGATACGAAGCTTGGAAAGGTTACAGCCTCAGAGCATAGCCTAAATGCTGGAAAGGAATCGTTTATGAAAGTCGTGATACTTGCAGGGGGCCTTGGCACCCGTATAAGTGAAGAGAGCCATCTTAAGCCGAAGCCCATGATAGAGATAGGCGAGCAGCCCATACTCTGGCACATCATGAAGTATTATTCGGCCTTTGGCTTTGATGAGTTCATCATATGCGCAGGCTATAAGCAGTATGCCATAAAGGAGTATTTTTCTGATTATTTCCTGCATAACAGCGATGTGACCTTCGACCTTCGCAACAACAGCATGGAGGTCCTTAACAATAATTCCGAGAAATGGAAGGTGACCATCGTGGACACGGGCCTCAATACCATGACCGGAGGACGGGTAAAGCGCATACAGAAGTATATAGGGGACGAGACCTTTATGCTGACCTATGGGGACGGACTCTGCACCGTGGACCTCAATGCGCTGCTTTCCTTCCACCGCTCCCATGGGAAGCTGGCCACTGTCACGGCGGTCAATATAGCCCAGCTCAAGGGCGTGATGGAGGTGGAGCCGGATGGACGCATCTCAGCCTTCAGGGAGAAAAATGACAGGGATGCAGCCATCATAAACGGCGGCTTCATGGTATTTGAACCGGGATTTTTCGATTATCTTACCGATGATGCCACCATACTTGAGCAGGAACCCTTTTCAAGGCTCTGTGCCGAGGGCCAGATGATGAGCTACTATCATGAGGGCTTTTGGCAGTGTATGGACACCCAGCGGGAAAAGAAGAAGCTTGAGGAGCTCTGGGCCAGCGGCCATGCCCCCTGGAAGATATGGTAAAAAAGGAAATTCAGATGTCTCATATAGAAGAATTGAGGAAGTTTTATAAGGGAAGGCGTGTCCTTGTGACGGGACATACGGGATTTAAAGGCAGCTGGCTCTGCGTGCTGCTTTCATATCTTGGGGCAGAGGTCTATGGCTATGCCTTAGAGCCTGATACCGAGCCCTCACTGTTTTCCATCCTGTATGGCAATGAGCACGAGGGAAAGCTTGACCTGAGTGCTGACGCCCTGTCCGTGAGGGCAGCAGGAGGTGAGGCCATCAAGGGTGATAAGGCCCTTGGGGGAGAGAAGGCTGAGCCGGAAGCAAAGTTTTTGGGGAGGATACATTCTCATATAGGGGATATAAGGGATTTTGATGAGCTTAAGGCCTTTTTTGAGAAGGCAAGGCCGGAGGTCGTCATACACCTTGCGGCCCAGCCCATAGTCAGGGAATCCTACCGCATACCTCGGGAGACCTATGAGATAAATGTCATGGGCACTGTCAATGTGCTGGAATGTGTACGCCTCATTCAAGGCTGCAGGTCGGTGCTCAATGTGACTACGGACAAGGTCTACCTCAATGAGGAGCGTGAGGGCTATGGATATCGGGAGGAGGACAAGCTGGACGGCTATGACCCCTATTCCAATTCAAAGTCCTGCTCCGAGCTTGTGACCCATAGCTATAAGGCTGCGTTTTTTGACAAGGCGGATATCAGGGTCTCCACTGCCAGAGCCGGCAATGTCATCGGAGGCGGCGACTTTGCCAAGGACCGCATCATACCTGATTTTGTAAGGGCGGTGAAGGCGGGGACCGGGCTCAGGGTCAGAAATCCCTACAGCACAAGGCCCTATCAGCACGTGCTTGAGCCCCTGTTTGCCTATCTTTATATAGCCATGAGGCAGTGGGATGACAGCGCATTTTCGGGCTGGTACAATGTGGGACCGGACGACTGCGACTGCGTGACTACGGGAGAGCTCTGCGACCTATTTGTAAGGGCCTACGGAGCCGGGGCCTGCTGGCACAGCGAGGCCGAGGCGGATGCGCCCCATGAGGCCTCCTTCCTGAAACTCGATAATCAAAGACTTAAAGAGACCTTCGGACTTCATCCCGTCTGGCATATAGACGAGGCGGTAAGAGCCTCTGCGGACTGGACCAAGGCTTGGCTCAAGGGCGACGGGGCCTCTGTAAGGGAGCTCATCTCGGAGATAGAGCGCTTTGGGGAGAGATTTTGACCTGTTCAAAGCTGTTTCTTTGAGTGGAACTTGAAGGACTGAAAAGCAGGCTTAATAGACAGCATTTTTGTATCGAACGAAGGGCCAGCCGGCGTAGCATTTGCGAGGGACTGCAAGATGAGGCCTGCTGGCCCATGGATAAGGCGATAAGGGACTCTGCGGACTGGCCTGTGTTTAAAGCTGCTAATGAATTTAAACAAATTTTTCAAAAATAATATCCACTTCATTTTATGCCTCCTGATGACGGCCTTCGGAGGCATTTTTCTGCTGTGGTTCATCAGGACCGCAGGCTGTGACGTGGTCTATACGGATTATATACGCATAGTTTCCGAGTATCTGCCCGATGTGACGGATCCCGCCAAATTCTTCGTGCCTGACGTGCTCACAAGGATACCGGCGGCCTTCCTTCAGCGCATCATCAATGTGGAGTTGTTTTCATTTTCAGTGACCTTTGACCGGCTCTGCTCTGCACTGGGACTTACGGCCTGTGCCTTTATGATAGCCCTCTACATGAGGAAGGAGCGCCTCAATGCCATCTGGTTCGTGGTCATAGCCGTGGTCATTTTTTCCCTCAATAAATGGGAGATAATACTTAACGGCACGGCGTGGGCCCATACCGTGAGCTTTGCCCTGTTCTTTTTGAATTATTATCTGCTGGATGAGTATCTTGAGCTGAGTAAGGGCCGTGCTTATGCAGATGCTATGATTGGGCTTCATGATAAAAATAAGCCTGACAAAGAGGTATATGCAGAAGCCGAAGGCTGCCATGAAACTGAAAATGAAAAGCGGGCGGCAGGGAGAGAAAAAAAGGCGAAAAATCGCTTAAGGCATATGGAGACAGCCCTTATCGTCCTGCCCTTCATCATACTGATGTTTGCCGGTGAATACATAGCCTCCTATGCACTCGTCATGATGGCGGCTTATATGTTTTTATTTTTCTATAAAAAGTATGGAAAAATTGAGGGCGACATCAGAATTTCTGAAAATGCTTTTTCAGACAGGGAAGGTCAAGATGTGGCTTGCAGGCCTGAAAGCAAGGAAGTCGGGACTGCAGCTTATGGGACCGTAAGCAGGAAAAGCCTGTCTTCGGCAGGAAAAGCTGAGTGGCGGAGCATAGCCATATTTTTTATCGTCACCTTGGCAGTGCTTTTGCTTTATCTCATCAGTAGACATTTTGCCGTATTTGAGCATGCCGGAACCACGGAAATGGGTATTTTTGAGGTCATTTCCGAGGATATCACGCTGATACCGAGGCTCTTTATAAAGAGTTTTGCAGGGACTGTATTCGGACAGCAGGCCATCAATGATTTTCACGGGGCGGGAAGTCCCATGTCAGACGGGGGAGTCCTTATGGTAGGGCTCCTTGTGATACTTTCCTATATCATAGCCATAGCCATGTATCTCAGACACAGGCTTTGGAGGAGGACGCTGTTTCCCATGATACTGATGCTCTCCGGAGGCTTCAATCATGTGGTGGTGACGGCTTCACGCTGGATATTTCTAAATGACAGCTATGGGCTCAGCTCCCGCTACGGAGCCCAGTTCATGGTGGGTGTCATCGGCATACTCCTGACCCTCGCCATATGCGTGAAGGAGAATTCGGCTTCAAAAACAAAGGGCAGGGGAGACGGCGTTTCGGTGTCTGTTCATGATGAGAGTGAGCCTAAGAGGGAGGCCTCAGATGCTTTAAAAGAGACTTCTTTTATGAGGTGCGGAAAAAAGTCATCGGACGGATGTATCGTTTCAAATAAGAAAAGCAATATTGTCACTGCAGCAGAGCTCGTCCTTTCCGTCGTCATTGCCCTGATGTTTTTCTTTGGAAATCGCTATACTACCCACCTTGAGATAGGCATAGCGCCTTATCGAGAGGAGAATTATGAGCGTATGCAGCAGGCGGTGCTTAATTATCGGGAGTATGAACCGGAGGAGCTTGCCGATATCCTCGAATGGGGCAAATCCACCGATACCCTCATAAACGCCATGGAGATACTGGAGGAAAATAAGCTCAATGTGTTTTCATATATGGAGCCAGCTTCGGTATCAGCTAAATGAGAGGCCTGAATGAAGGAAATAGGCAAGGCTTTATGAAGCCGAAGATGATTGGAAAGCTTTGAAAAAACAGCATTAAGAAGAAGGAACTGGGAAATCATGAACGAAGCAAGACTTAAGGCCTTTGAGGATATGCTTTCTGTCATACTGAAAAAATATGACGAGACCACAGAAAGGATGTCAGAGCTTAAGGCTTCAGGAAAGGAAAAAACAGTCACATATAAGCAGCTATTTGCGACCAAGCTGCAGCTTCAGGCCATGCTGACCTACTATCAGACCTATGGCCTTTTAGATGATAAAACATAAAAGCAGCCTTAAAAATCGGAGATAAAACTAAGGAACTGCCGAGATCTCGGACAGTTCCTTTTGTATTGGCTTGAAGTATATATTTTTTGCCGATAGTGTTTTAGCTGTTTTGAGCCTTGTAGTCTTCGCCCCAAGTCCACATGGCATCGAGGATGGGCTTCAGGCTTTTACCGAGGTCTGTCAGACTGTATTCCACACGGGGAGGTACCTCTGCATAGACCTGTCGATGGACAAGTCCTTTTTCTTCCATATCCCGAAGCTGGGCAGTAAGTACCTTCTGCGACACGCTGCCAATAGACTTTTTCAGCTCTCCGAAGCGTTTTGTTCCGGGCAGAAGGTCACGAAGTATAAGGACCTTCCATTTGTCCCCAATCAGCATGAGTGTGGTTTCCACAGGACAGGCCGGTAATTCTTTTGCTTGCTGCATAAGACTTTCCATCCTTTCAATAGTTTCTTGTTGGTAACTACAGCATAATAAAGTGCTTACTTCACAATAGATACTAATGGAGATATTATAATCCTGCAAGATAAAAATTGCAATCACACATGACCACATTTAAAATAGGAGGTAGATATCATGAATGAAGTTGTAAAGTTTTTGCAGGAAAATCCCGTACAGTATCTGGCTACCATAGGCCGTGACGGAAAGGCCAAGTGCCGCCCCTTCATGTTTGCCGGTGAGATGGACGGCAGGCTGTGGTTCTGCACCAACAACCAGAAGGAAGTCTACAAGGATATGCAGGAAAATCCAAACATCGAAGTTTCAGTTTCCAGCCCGTCCTATGCGTGGATAAGGCTTCACGGTGAGGCCGTATTTGAGGATAACATGGCTGCAAAGGAGATGTGCATCCAGAACCCCATCGTTAAGGGACAGTACGGCGAAGCCACCAATCCCATTTTCGAGGTGTTCTATCTGAAGGACGCCCATGCAGTTATAGCTGACTTCTCCGGCAACCCGCCCAAGGAGTATGACCTGTAAGCAGGAGCACTGCCTGCACTGCGGAAACTGCTTTGAGATATGTCCCGCAAGAGCTGTCGAAAGGAGAAAGATAGTATGAGCAAGGAATTAACTGCTTCCATGACCCAAGAGGAACGTTTAAATCATCTTATTCGATATCTCCTTTCGGAGCGTAAAGAATATGCAGACATCTGTGTGCCGGATGACCTTTCAGAAAAGCGCCGGCTCCTAAGGGGGCTTATGAATGTGCGTCCGCCTATGCCTGTCAGTGGGGAGTTTTTGGCAGTACAGGATGCCTATCTTCAGGAACGCCTTATAGAACGGGGCATCACAAGGCTTCAGGACCTGACGCCTGTGCAGCCGGGACTTTATATCTGGCAGGGCGACATTACTACGCTTTGTGTCGATGCCATCGTCAATGCGGCAAACAGCAGGATGCTGGGCTGCTTCGTCCCCTGCCACGGCTGTATAGACAATGCCATACATACCTATGCCGGAGTGCAGCTTCGTCTGGAATGCGCCGACATTATGGCAGCCCAGAAGGAAGATGAGCCCACCGGTCATGCAAAGCTCACAAAGGCTTATAACCTGCCCTGCAGCTATGTGCTGCACACCGTAGGCCCTATCATATATGGGGCCGTTACTAAAAATGACCGGGAGCTGCTGGCAGGCTGCTACCGCTCCTGCCTAGAGCTTGCGGCAGAACATGGGCTGCATAGTTTGGCCTTCTGCTGCATCTCCACCGGTGAGTTCCATTTTCCGAATGAACTGGCGGCCGAGATAGCCATACATACTGTGACCGAATGGCAGCAGCAAGATCCGGGTAAGATAGAGGTGATTTTCAATGTATTCAAAGACAGCGACTATGAGATATACAAGCGGCTGCTGCGATGATATCATGCGGCTCAAAGAGGAGTTAGATACTGTTGATGCAGTAGTTATAGGGGCTGGCTCCGGTCTTTCGACCTCCGCCGGGTTTAGCTATACAGGCGGACGTTTTCAGAGATATTTCGGGGATTTTATTGAAAAATATGGCTTTCAGGATATGTATTCCGGAGGTTTCTATCCCTTTGAGAGTCTGGAAGAGCACTGGGCCTATTGGAGCCGGTATATCTATATCAACCGCTATATGGCTGCTCCGAAGCCGGTCTATAACAGGCTGTACGAGCTGGTGAAAAACCGGGACTATTTTGTTCTGACTACCAACGTGGACCATCAGTTCCAGAGGGCCGGATTTGACAAGCACAGGCTGTTTTATACGCAGGGGGACTATGGCCTGTGGCAGTGCAGTGTGCCCTGTCATCATGAAACCTATGACAATGGAGCCAGCGTCCGGAAAATGGCAGAGGCTCAGGGCTTTATCATCAATGAAAATGATGAGCTTATCGTGCCGGAAGGGAAAAACCTTCGCATGGGCATTCCCTCTGAGCTGGTGCCCTATTGCCCTCATTGTCATAAACCCATGACTATGAACCTCCGCTGTGATATGACCTTCGTTCAGGATAAGGGCTGGTATGAGGCTTCCGGGCGTTATGAGGATTTCTTAAGACGCCATAAAAACCAGCATATCCTGTTTTTGGAGCTGGGAGTGGGCGGCAACACCCCGGTCATAATCAAGTATCCCTTCTGGTGGATGACGGCTGAGGACCCTAAGGCGCTCTATGCCTGCATCAATACGGGAGAAGCCTATGCACCGAAGGAGATAGCAGATAGAACTATCTGTATCAATGGGGATATCGGAGAGGTGCTGAAACAAGTATAAAACAGCAGATATCAAGCTTTTACTTGCTTTCAAAAAAATAAAAAAATTTCAGTTTTGAAATCAGCTGCTTGCATATACTATGTTATAAACGTATAATAGATTTTAAGATGGTTTCAAAAAAGCAAAAAAATTTAGTTTTTGAAAGCGAAGGCGCATATGAAAATAATAA
>DVNS01000016.1 GCA_018714145.1 Candidatus Avilachnospira avistercoris | reverse complement strand
AGAAAACCACATTTTCTTGATTTGGAGAAAATAATGAAGCATAAGTTTTAATTATGGAAAACGATAAAAATAAAGTATTTGATATGAAATTTGCAGAGGAGTAAAATCTTACTGAAACAAGCTTTTTTCGGACACAGGAGGCTTTCCCATGAATTTAATTCAGAATCAGACCTTTGATGCAGAGCGTGCCCTTTACGGCAGCCGGGATATATTGGTAAAGGACTGCTCCTTTGCCGGTCCTGCTGACGGCGAGAGTGCCTTTAAGGAGTGCAGCAATGTGCAGGTGGAGCACTGTTATTTAAACCTGCGTTATCCGCTCTGGCACGACCATGGCCTTGTCATACGTGATTCCGAGATGACTGAGCTTTGCCGGGCGGCACTGTGGTATTCTGACCATATAACCATCGAAAATACGAAGCTTCATGGCATCAAGGCCCTGCGTGAGTGCTCGGATATAGTCATGAGAGGCTGTGATATCATCTCTCCGGAGTTCGGTTGGTCCTCCAAGGATATCGAGATGGAAGACTGCGATGCTGACAGCCAATACTTTATGATGCGTGCCACAGATATACATTTTACCAATGTGCGTATGAAGGGCAAATACTCCTTCCAGTATATCGAGGATGCGGTGCTTGAGAACTGTACCTTTGATACCAAGGATGCCTTCTGGCATGCTAAAAATGTTACCGTGCGAAACAGCTTAGTCAAGGGGGAGTATCTGGCTTGGTACTGTGAAAATGTCACCTTTGAAAACTGCAGGATAGTTGGGACGCAGCCTCTGTGCTACTGCAAGGGTCTTAGGCTTATCAACTGCGAGATGGAGGGCTGTGATCTGGCCTTTGAGCGAAGCGAGGTGGAGGCAAGCATCACTACTCCGGTAGTAAGCATCAAAAATCCGCTCCATGGCAGCCATATCACCGTACCGGCAGTGGGCGAGATCATCAGGGACATCGAAGAGGGGACCGGTACCGTAGAGATACGGTAAAGGCAGCTTTCGCCTTATCAGGATAAAAAAGCCTTGACATCCCTCTTTTGCAGTGTTATTTTTTATTCATCAATCAAATATGGCAAACCGATGACAGAGAGTAAGTAGGTTATATGCAGGAAGTAAGAGAGAGCCGCTGACGGTGTGATGGCGGTACGGACGGTATAGCCGAATGGACTCTGGAGGGCGCTCCGGAATCAAATAGTATGGAGCGACGAAATCCGCAATCGTTAAAGGGCGGCATATATGATGGTATATGGATAAGAGGGCCAAAGGCCAAAGCGGGTGGTACCGCGGATATTGTATTTTGATATTCGTCCCGGGCAGGAGATATCCTGTCCGGGTTTTTTATTATCAAAATCCAGCAATATCCTGAAGTATCATAAGCAAGGGCTTCAAAGCCTGCGGAATAATGTCAAGGGCAGAAAAAGCCTTTGCAGGAAGGATTTTTATGTTTGTCAGTTTGATTGCAAATTCATGAAAAGAGGAGAAAAGACATGAAAAAAATGACAGGACTGACAAACAGGGAACGCAGAGGAACAGAAGACAGGAGGTCCCGGAGGGCATTGCTTGTGATAGCAGCCGCCCTTATGGCCCTTTCCCTTGTGGGCTGCGGCTCCTCATCAGAGGAAAATAGCTCCGCCGGAGCATCGGCGGCCCAGACCACTGCGGCCCAGACTTCAGGGGCCGAGGGCGAGGAGGCCAACGCGGCTGATGAAGAAACTGAGGCTATGGCAGAAGCTTCGGAGGGCAGCTACAGCATAGGCATAGGCCAGTTTGCAGAGCACGGCTCTCTGGATAACTGCCGTGAGGGATTCCTTTTGGGCCTTGCCGAGGAGGGTATAGTAGAGGGTGAAAACCTGACCATAGATTATGACAATGCCAACTCCGACGGCTCCATCGCAGCCCAGATAATGCAGAGCTATGTGGGCTCGGATATGGACCTTATCTGTGCCATAGCCACACCTATGGCTCAGGCAGCCTATGCAGTGACGAGGGACACGGATATGCCGGTCATTTATACGGCGGTCACTGACCCGGCAGCAGCAGAGCTTGTGAAGTCTGACGGAAGCAATGTGGGCAATATCACAGGCACCTCGGACAAGCTCCCGGTGGAGGAGCAGCTCCAGATGATAAGGGCCATACTTCCGGAGGCCAAGGTCCTCGGCATCATGTATACCACCTCAGAGGCAAATTCGGAGGCTTCTGTGGCAGAGTATAAGGAGCTGGCCCCTGAGTACGGCTTTGAGATATATGAGACCGGCATTGGCTCACAGGCGGATATACCCATCGCAGCGGACTCCATGATAAAGGACGTGGACTGCATCACGATGATAACTGACAACACCGTCGTTGCCTCCCTTCCGATAATCCTTGATAAGGCCTCCGCAGCAGGCCTTCCCGTATTCGGCTCCGAGGTGGAGCAGGTAAAGAAGGGCTGCATAGCAGCCATGGGACTTGATTATATAGAGCTTGGAAAGCAGACCGGACGCATGGCAGCGAAGGTCCTTAAGGGCGAGGCAAAGGCCGCTGAGCTCCCCTATGAGCTCATCGAGGGAGCAAGCTTTTACGGCAATAGTACCGCAGCAGAGGAACTTGGCATCGAGCTTCCCGGCTCCTATACTGAGGGCGGAGAGGTATTTGACAGCATAAGCGAATAAAGGACGGTATCATATAAATGAGCACTATCATCTTAGGGATATTTGAAGAGGGACTTGTGTATGCCATACTTTCCTTCGGAATATACATCACATACAGCATACTGGATTTTCCGGACCTTTCCGTGGACGGCACCTACCCCTTGGGGGCTGCGGTGACTGCAGCCATAATAGCAGCGGGACTTGACCCGCTCATCACGCTTCCGGTCTCCTTTCTTGCAGGGGCGCTGGCAGGCATATGCACCGGCCTTATCCATGTGAAGCTCAGGGTCAGGGATCTTTTGTCCGGCATCATCGTGAGCACGGGGCTTTACTCCATCAATCTCAGGATAGCCGGGAAGTCCAATCTGCCCATATTTTCAAAGGACAGCATATTTTCAAATCCCGTGGTGAACGGCATATTTACAGAGGGCCTTTCCCAGATATCGAAGCTCTCCATACTGCTCCTTATCGTGATAGTGCTGAAGCTTCTTCTGGATGCCTACATGAATACCCGCTCAGGCTATCTCCTTAGGGCCTGCGGAAGCAATCGCTCGCTGGTCATTTCCCTTGCTAAAAATGACGGCTTCGTGAAGATAGTAGGCCTCGCCTTAGCCAATGGCTTTGCCGCCTTTGCAGGCTGCATCATGGCCCAGAAGCAGGGGTACTTCGAGCTCTCCATGGGCACCGGCATGATGGTCATAGGTCTTGCCAATGTCATCATAGGCACCCAGCTTTTTGGAAGGCTCAGCCTTATGAAGTCCACGACGGCGGTCATCCTCGGTGCGATAATATATCGGGCCTGTGTGGCTATCGCCATAAATGCAGGCCTTGAGGCAGGAGACATGAAGCTTATTACCGCCGTGCTCTTCCTCGTCATCATCGCAGTGGGAAATCTGAAAAAGGCCAAGCTGAAGGCCTCCCATAGCTGAGGAAAATGGTGAAAGGCCTGCGACACGCCGAGCGTCAGGCGCCGGCCGGCGGAAACAAAGCTCGCAGGCTCGCCATGTTTGCCTGCGGCCCTGCTTAGGCCGAGAGAAAGCAGTAACGAACAAAAGGAGATAGGGCAAATGCTTTGCTTGGATAAGATAAATAAATATTATAATCCCGGCACCGTCAATGAGATGTGCCTCTTTGAGGATTACAGCCTCACGGTGGAGGAGGGAGAGTTCGTATCGATAGTGGGCTCCAATGGCTCAGGAAAGACCAGCATGCTCAATATCATATGCGGAAGCATAGGCGTGGACTCGGGGCGCATATTGATAGACGGCAGGGATATCACCCATATGCCCGAATATAAGCGTGCCGGGTTTATCGGCAGGGTCTACCAAAATCCGGCCCTCGGCACCTGCCCTGACATGACTATCCTTGAAAATATGTCCCTTGCGGATACGAAGGGAAAAGCCTTTGACCTTAGGCGGGGCACGGATAAGGAGAGGATAAGCTATTATCAGGAGCTCCTTTCCGGTCTTGGCCTTGGCCTTGAAAACAAGCTTTCGGTAAAGGTGGGTTCCCTATCCGGCGGCCAGCGTCAGGCCATGGCCCTTCTGATGTCCACGATGACGGATATAGATTTCCTGATACTGGATGAGCATACGGCTGCCCTTGACCCTAAGACGGCGGACCTTATCATGGAGCTTACGGATAAGCTGGTTAGGGAAAAGAAGCTGACGACCCTCATGGTAACTCATAACCTTCGCTATGCCGCAGACTATGGCGACAGGCTCATCATGATGCACGAGGGAAAGAACGTGCTGGACCTTAAAGGTGAAGAAAAGAAGCATACCGGAGTAGAGGAGCTCCTCTCAAAATTCAACGAGATATCCATAGAGTGCGGAAACTAAGGATATCTGGAAGCAGTTTCGGCTGCTTCCTTTTTGTATCATATGAGGATAGGTTTCACTTGAAAACGTATCGCTTATCAAAAGACTGAGAGGGTACAGGCTGGTTTTCCCGTTTTCCCAGAGGCCTGCGGCACTCGCAGCGGCAAGCAGCTTCTGGAGCTGCGTCTTGAAAATAGATACGAGCTGGATTATAATCTCCCTCATAAGATTTTGAGGACACCTTGGACCTTCTTTATGGAGAGTGTCCTATCGCCCGAGGCTTTTCAGGAAATGATTTTGATATCAGACGGCTCCCCGTTTATCATAAGGGGCCGCGGAAGGGAGACAGATATATGAAGCTTGGAATGGTGCTTGAAGGCGGCGGTATGCGCGGCATATATACGGCAGGAGTGCTGGATTATTTTATGGACAAGGATTTTTATCCCGATGCCGTGTTCGGCGTATCGGCAGGGGCCTGTCACGGAGCCTCCTATGCCTCCCATCAGAGGGGCCGCAGCTACAGGATAAACTTGGAAAACTGCGGCAATAAGGACTATATGAGCCTTTCCTCATGGCTTAAGACCGGTGATTTTTTCAATGCGGATTTTGCCTATCATCAGATACCCGATGAGCTGATACCCTTTGATTATGATACTTATGAAGAGTACAGACATCAGATGCCCCTTTATGCCGTAGTCACCAATGTGGATACTGGCAGGGCAGAGTATAAAAATACCGGCGATATGCAAAAGGGCATTAATTATATCAGAGCTTCCTCATCCCTTCCCCTCATGGCCCGTATCGTAGGCATAAACGGAAGGCGTTATCTTGACGGCGGCATTTCAGACAGCATCCCCGTGGCGGCAGCCATGGAAATGGGCTATGAACGCAATATCTTGGTGCTCACAAGGCCGGAGGGCTACAGGAAGGAGCCCTCAAAGCTGGTGCCGGAGATAAGGGCCATATACGGCAAACGCTATCCGAATCTTGTAAAGGCCATGGAGCAGCGGCACATAGTCTATAATGAGACTATGGACCTGATAGATGAGCTTGAAAAGGAGGGCAGGGTATTTGTCATAAGACCCTCTGTAGGCATGAGCATATCCCGACTTGAAAAGAGGCCGGAAAAGCTCGATGCCATGTATGAGCTCGGCTATGAGGACGCAAAGGCCTCCTTCGATGCCCTTAAGTATTTTGCGGAGCATTGCTGGGAGAGCTGATAAGCTTGTCTACATAAGATGATTTATGATATAATATCCGCACAAGGTGCGGATAAGGCTGCTTTGCAGCCTTCAGCGGCATTGCCGCTGGTTATATTATTCGCAATCGGAGATTGCTCATATCATGTCCCGGGAAGTAAATGCCGCCTTCGGCGTCGCTTCCTTCCCTTGCGGACATAATATACTTATTCCTATGAACGATATATTTAAAAATAAGTCAGAACAGGAGGCACGAAGGGAGATACTTTCCATGGTATCTGCTTATTGTGCCGAATTTCATTTGAAGGATAAGGATAAGCCCTTCAGCGAGGGTGAGCGCATACATTATGCGAAGCGTGTGTATGATGAGGAGGAGATGGTGAACCTTGTGGACAGCGCCCTCGACTTCTGGCTTACCATGGGACGTTATACAAGGGAGTTTGAAAAGCGCCTTGCTGAGTTTCTGGGCGTGCGTTTTGCAAGCGCCGTAAGCTCCGGCTCTTCGGCCAATCTCCTTGCCTTTATGGCCCTGACCTCGCCGCTTTTAAAGGACAGGCAGGTAAGGAAGGGAGATGAGGTCATAACCGTGGCTGCGGGCTTCCCCACCACCATCACCCCCATACTCAATTATGGGGCCGTGCCCGTATTCGTGGATGTGGACATCCCCCAGTACAATATCGACATAAATATGCTGGAGGCAGCCCTTTCGGAGCGTACCAAGGCCGTGATGATAGCCCATACACTGGGCAATCCCTTTGACCTTAGGGCAGTGAAGGCCTTCTGCGATAAGCATGGGCTCTGGCTCATTGAGGACAACTGTGATGCCCTCGGGAGCCGCTATGACATGGAGGGCAACGGCAGCTATCGTTATACCGGAACCATAGGTGACATCGGTACTTCCTCCTTCTATCCGCCCCACCATATTACCATGGGTGAGGGAGGCGCGGTCTACACCGACGACCCGCTGCTTAACCGCATAGTCAGGAGCCTGAGGGACTGGGGACGGGACTGTATCTGCGAGTCGGGACAGGATAACCGCTGCGGACATCGCTTTGACGGCCAGTACGGAGAGCTTCCCAAGGGCTATGACCATAAGTATGTGTATTCTCATTTTGGATATAACTTAGGCATCACCGATATGCAGGCTGCCGTGGGTCTTGCCCAGCTTAAGAAGCTTCCGGGCTTTATTGAGAAGCGCCGCCATAACTTCGACATACTTAAGGCAGAGCTTTCCGACCTTTCGGACAGGCTGATACTTCCGGAAGCGGCAGCAAATTCTGAGCCGAGCTGGTTTGGTTTCTGCATGACCGTGAGGGATGGCATAGACCGTACCGAGCTCATCCGCTATGCGGAGGATAAGGGAGTACAGACAAGACTTTTGTTTGCCGGAAACTTCATAAAGCAGCCCTGCTTCGACAGCATCAGGGGCGACGGCACAAGCTACCGCACCGTGGGCGAGCTTAAGAATACTGACCGCATCATGAGGGATACCTTCTGGATAGGGGTATATCCGGGCATGACCGATGACAGGCTCGAATACATGGCAAGGACCATACGGGAAGGTCTTAAGCGTCAGTAAATAAGAGACGTTGGCGGACAGCTTTAAGAGAGCCATAGACTGCAGAGGGGTTAAGACTTCCCGCAGGACTTTTGGCAGATAAGCTTTAAGTATTATTTAATAAGAAAAAAGAAAGACAGTTAAAGGAGATCATGGAAGAAGTACCTAAAAATGACCTCGATGTCCACCCATATGGGTCGACGGGAGTATTTGAACAGGATGAAGCATTTATAAAGGAGGAGCAGGACGAAGCCGCAAGGTCTGGGCAAGCCCCCTTATACGACAGGGATAAGCTCAGAAAGGCTCAGGATGCGGGCCTTCGGATGCTTCTTGAGATAGACAGGCTTTCCGAAAAATATGGATTTACCTATTTCCTCGATGCAGGGACCCTGCTTGGGGCGGTGCGCCACGAGGGCTTTATCCCTTGGGATGATGACGTGGACATCGTGATGCCGAGGGAGGATTTTGAGGCCTTTTTAGCCCATAAGGATGAGCTCTCAGAGGAGTTTGAGCTGGTGATGCCTTGGGACTATCGGGAGGGCAGGGCCTTCTACGACTTTACGCCGAGGCTCATATATCTTAAGTCCCAGCGCCATCAGGGGGACGAGGAGTCGAGCTACTACAGCGGAAAGCTGAACCATCTCTGGACGGATATATTTATATTGGACGAGATACCGGACAATGCCTTCTTGGATCTCATCACGAGATTTAAGCAGAAGGTCATCTACGGCATGTCCATGCCGAGGCGCTACGGCATAGATTTTAAGAAGTACGGCCTTATGGATAAGCTCAGGGTGGGGGTCCTTTCCCTGCTGGGCAGGGCCTATCCTCAGGATAAGCTGTTTGAGCTTCAGGACAGACTTTCAAAGCGATACAGGGGCACCGGCACGAAGCGGGTGTATTATTCCAATTATCAGCCGGATTTCATGCAGGTCACGCTGGATAAGGACTGGATAAGGCCCGGCGAGAGGCTCAATTTTGAGGGCCATGAGCTTTCAGTGCCCTCGGATGCGGATGCGGTCCTTCGGGAGATATACGGGGACTATATGAAGCTTCCGCCCAGGGAAAAGCGTGTACCCTCCCATCATTCGGAGGATATAGAGATATTCAATTAAAAATAATAATAAATCATTAGGAGGTTACATATGAGACTTAGAAGATTGCTTTTGGCAGCAGCAGTGATATCAGCCCTTTCGGCAGGCACAGCCTTTGCTGACGGACCCGTTGGCTCCGCTTACCAGTTTACCGAGGAGACCGGCCCCGGAGCGGGCTTAGCGGGAACGGCTGTTTCCGGAGATCAGGCAGATATCCGTGACAGGCTCTTAGCGGCTACGGAGCAGGCCAATGCCCTTAAGACCTATGAGGCGGATTACAGCATGTTTATGGCCATGGCTATTAATGATGTGCGCCTTATGGACATAAGCGGCGCAGGCGGACTTAAGTATGATGCCAATGATGCTTCGAATCCCAAGATAGCCATGGATATGAATATGACCATGACCATGCCTGATGGAAGCATGGAGCCTATGTCCAGCAGGATGGATATGTATCTTACTGACGGATATTATTATATCGACCAGGACGGCGTAAAGCAGAAGGCAGAGATGCCTGTAGCAGAGCTTCTGACTCAGCTCACTGCTTCGGGAGACAGCATATCCCAGTCGGTAGGCATGCTGCGTGACTTCACTCAGACTACGGCTGACAATGGAGTTACCACCATAAGCTATAGCTATGATACGGCTCAGCTCAATGCTCTCGTAGATCAGGCCCTTGATACCGCCATGGGAGCTCAGGGCCTGGATATGAGCATGCTTGGCGGCGTGACTATGGAATTCAATGTGAAAGATGCCGAGGGCGAGATGAGGCTTTCCGAGAGCGGCGAGCTGCTTGGCGAGACCTTGTCCATGAATATGGGCTATGTAGTGACGGCAGAGGGTGAGTCCGTCGATATCGGTATCCATGTCGCAATGGATTATAACTTCACATCCAAGGGACAGCCTGTACAGATGCCGGTCATAGATCCTGCAGCCTATACTGAGATATCCTCAGGTGCAACGGCCATCATCGGTGGAGCTGATGGAGTTACCGGCATTACAGTCGCTCAGTAAGGGTTGATATCAGCTTGATGCCCGGCAGGGAGACTTCCCTGCCGGTTTTACTATCCGCAAGGGAGAGGCCTGTCAGACGGCCATGATTTGGAAGAGATGCAGGAAAAGCAGGGAAGACAGAAAATAAGCCTTGTAAGTGTGATAGTCTCAGTCTTCAATGAAGAGGGAGGCTTAAGGCAGTTTTATGATGCGGCATCCAAGGTGCTTTCAGAGCTTAAGGAAGGGGGATGCTCCCTTCCGTACGAGCTCTTATTTGTCAATGACGGAAGTCTCGACGGGAGCGGAAGGATACTCTCTGAGCTTAAGGCAGAGGATCCGGAGCATGTCAGTGTTATAAGCTTTTCCCGTAACTTCGGCCATGAAGCGGCCATGACGGCAGGACTTGATTACGCTTCGGGAGATGTGCTCATCTTTATGGACGCAGACCTTCAGCATCCCCCCGGGCTCATCCCGGATATAATACGGGAGCTTTCCGGGGGCTATCAGATAGTCAACATGGTCCGCACCAAAAATGAGAGTGCAGGCCTTGTCAAAAATATCTGCTCAAGGGCCTTCTACAGCATCATAAATCTTATGAGCGATATGCACATAGAGCCCTCAGCCTCGGATTTCTTCGCCATGGATAAGGCTGCAGCCTCGGTGCTGAGGAGCAATTACCGGGAGAAGGTACGCTTCCTTAGGGGCTATGTACAGAATATAGGCTTCAGGAAGACAGTCCTGGAATATGAGGCCGGAGAGCGTTCCTTTGGAAAGAGCCATTACAGCTTCAAGCGCCTTTGGAGGCTTTCCATGGATACACTCATCTGCTTTTCTGATGTGCCCCTTAAGCTTGGTATGTATGCCGGATTTTTCTCTGCTTTAGCGGGAGTGCTGCTGATACTTTATACCCTTGTTACCAGGGGGACGGCGCCCGGCGGGTATGCCACGATAGTCATTGCCCTGTGCTTCATGTTTGCCGTGCTTTTTATCATAGTGGGTGTGATAGGCGAGTACATATCCGTTATATTTAAGGAGATAAAGGACAGACCCATTTACATAATCTCAGATATGGAGCTCTCGAAAGCTCATTCGGAAAATGCCCCGGTACCCCGCGAAGAGCATCAGGACATATAATATTTGGATTTATCCGTTGACCGAAGAGCTGACGGATGATATACTTTGAGAAGTTAAGGGAGTAGCCGGCGCGAAGCGCTGCATAACCAACATCCTGAAATATATCTTTGAAGCTATGGATAGGACGATATTTCTGGTTTTGTATTAAATGGCGAGACTTATCAGTAAGGACTGATAGGTCTTTTTTTGAACTCCGAAGGGCGGGCGGCGAGCCGCGGACGCTTACGGGGGAGAAAAAAGGCCCTATACGAGATCAGTCCTGATACATCAATATCAAGGAGGAAAACAACGTGAAGGCTTATCTTGAGACAGTCAGCGAAGTGCTTTCGGAGCAGCGGTCTTCGGAGCAGGGACTGACTTCTAAGGAGGCGGAGGAGAGGCTTCAAAAGTATGGCCTCAACAAATTAAAGGAGGCTCCGAAGGATCCCCTGTGGAAGAAGTTCCTTGCGGAGCTTGCAGACCCTATGATCATCATGCTGATCGCGGCAGCGGTGATATCGGGCGTTACTTCGGTGTATTCCGGAGAGAGCATGGCGGATGTCATCATCATCATGGCGGTGGTCATCATCAATGCCGTGCTGGGAGTTTATCAGGAGAATAAGGCGGAAAAGGCCATAGATGCTCTCGAGCAGATGACCAAGGCCACTGCCAATGTCATAAGGGACGGAAAGCAGCAGAGGATAGAGAGCGATAAACTGGTGCCCGGCGATGTCATCCTTCTGGAGGCCGGTGACGCCGTGCCTGCGGATGCGAGAGTCATAGAGTCCGCCAGCATGAAGGTCATAGAGTCGGCCCTTACCGGAGAGTCCGTGGCGGTAAGCAAGATGATAGCCGCGCTTGACCTCGGAGCTGAGAAGGACGTGCCCCTCGGCGACCGGAAGAACATGGTATATATGGGCTCAGACGTGGACTACGGAAGAGGCAGGGCAGTGGTAACAGGCACGGGTATGGACACTGAGATGGGCAAGATAGCCGATGCCCTGACCAATGCGGAGTCCGGTGAGACGCCCCTTCAGATAAAGCTTAATCAGCTTTCAAAGATACTTACGGTGCTGGTGCTGGGTATATGTGCCGTTATATTTGCGGTAAATCTGCTTCGTGCAGATACTATCGATTCAGCCATAGTGCTTGATACCTTCATGGTAGCAGTATCCCTTGCGGTAGCAGCCATACCTGAGGGCCTGGCAGCAGTAGTGACTATAGTCCTTTCCATAGGCGTGACGAGGATGAGCGAGAGGAAGGCCGTCATCAGGAAGCTTACCGCAGTGGAGACCCTCGGTTGTACTCAGGTCATCTGTTCAGATAAGACAGGTACCCTGACCCAGAACAAGATGACGGTGGTCGAGCACTGGGGCGGAGACGAGGCCGATCTCATAAAGGGCATGGCTCTCTGTTCGGATGCCTCCTACAGCGATGAGGCCGGCGAGGCCGTGGGTGAGGCTACGGAGTGCGCTCTTGTCAACGATGCCCTGAAGACAGGCTTTAAGAAATATAAGGCTACACCTGGCTTTGACAGAGTAGGCGAGGCTCCCTTCGATTCCATGCGTAAGATGATGTCAGTCATCATCAGGGAGGTGGGAGGAAGGCTGATCCAGTATACCAAGGGTGCGCCTGACGAGATACTTAAAAACTGCACAAGCATAGTTATAGACGGAAAAGAGACCGAGCTTACCGAGGAGCTCAGGACAAGCGTCCTGGCAGCCAACAAGGCCATGGCGGACAAGGCCCTGCGTGTGCTGGCTCTATCAAGAAAGAGCTTATCAGAGATACCCTCAGACACTGAACCCTCAGCCATCGAGCGTGACCTTTGCTTTGTGGGCCTTTCAGGCATGATAGATCCGGTAAGGCCTGAGGTAAAGCCCGCCATCGAGGAGTGCCACAGCGCAGGCATCCAGACGGTCATGATAACCGGTGATCATAAGGACACAGCCGTTGCCATAGCAAGGGAGCTCGGGATACTTTATGAAGGCAAGAAGGCCATCACGGGAGCTGAGCTCAATGATATCTCGGACGAGGAGTTTGAGAAGGAGATAGAGAATATCACCGTTTATGCAAGGGTCCAGCCGGAGCATAAGGTACGCATAGTCAAGATGTGGCAGAAGAAGGGCATGGTCACAGCCATGACCGGAGACGGTGTCAATGACGCTCCTTCCATTAAGAATGCCGACATCGGCATAGGCATGGGCATAACCGGCACTGACGTCACCAAGGGCGTGGCGGACATGGTGTTGGCGGATGATAATTTTGCCACCATCGTATCGGCAGTCGAGGAGGGCCGAAGGATATATGACAATATCCGCAAGTCCATCCAGTTCCTGCTTTCAGCGAACCTTGCAGAGGTGATCTCCATATTTGTGGCCACACTGCTTGGCTTCTCGATATTGGAGCCGGTGCATCTTCTCTGGATAAATCTTATCACCGACAGCTTCCCGGCCATTGCCCTCGGCATGGAGCCTGCCGAGTCGGATGTGATGAAGCATAAGCCCAGAGATTCGAAGGAGGGTGTATTTGCCGGAGGCATGGGCTTTGACATCTTTTTCCAGGGAGCTGTCATAGCAGGCCTTACGCTTTTATCCTTCCTTGTGGGAGATTATATAGAGACAGGAGTATGGCAGTTCGCAAATTCCCACGATGGCACGACTATGGCCTTCCTGACCCTGAGCATGGTGGAGCTTTTCCACAGCCTCAACATGAGGTCCCGCCGGCATTCCATATTTACGCTAAAGACCAGCAATAAGTTTATCTATATGGCAATGGCGGCAGCCCTTGTGGCCACTACGGCAGTAATATACATACCTTTCCTGTCTAATGCCTTCGAGTTCACCCATATCTCTCTCTTTGAGTATGGCGTTGCCCTGTTCCTTGCAGTTATGGTCATACCCGTGATGGAGATAGAAAAGGCAGTGCTGAGGAAGATAGAAAAGCAGGATTAAGTCATATCGCCGGATATTGCGGCCTCATCTCAGCCGCGATATAATGGGGACAGGACAGCTTAAGCTATCAAAGTTAAGACATACCATATGGGCCGGAGGCTTTGTCCTCCGGCCTTTGGGTATAATTGACAGGAGGTTTTATGTCACAGATCACTAAAAGAGCAATAGAGGCCTCGCTTAAGAAGCTGCTTCTTACGAAGCCGCTGGATAAGATAACCATCAGCGATATAACCAATGACTGCGGCATCAACCGGATGACCTTTTATTATCATTTTAAGGATATTTATGACCTTGTGGAGTGGGCCTGCGTAGAGGATGCTAAGAAGGCCCTGGAGGGACGAAGGAATTATAAGGACTGGGAGCAGGGCCTTTGCGGAGTATTTGAATATGTGCTCAGTGACAAGGCCTTTATCCTCAGTGTGTATAAGGCCATAAGCAGAGAGCAGATAGAGATATACCTCTATAACCTGACCTATGGCCTGATCAACAGCGTGGTGGAGGAGCGGAGTGAGGGGATAAGCGTAAGGGATGAGGATAAGCAGTTCATCACCGAGTTTTATATGTATGCCTTTGTCGGAGTCATGCTGGATTGGATAAAGCACGATATGAAAGCGGAGCCAAAGGAACTCAGCGAAAGGATCGGACGCATCATGGCAGGGAATATCGACTCTGGCCTGGATAAGTTCAGGACTGACAGGCCTCATTAACCCAATAAAAATCAGGGGACAGACTTTTCCGCTTTACATCAGGCTTTGACCTTTCATGGACCTGAGTTCCATGTGCTGATAAAAGCTTCTGACCCTAGGCGGAACCTGAGCCCGGACCCTGATACCCATCAAAGCACCGTAAATGATAAGAATACATTCATTTTGACCGTTGTGATAAGGAAGCTATCACAGCGGTTTTTTTGTCTATATCTATGCCGGGACAAAGGGAGTATGCTTTATATAGGAAAAGGAAAGCCCCATAGCATCGGCCCGCGGCCGGGACACCGGGAAGCCCCGGTGATACAGCTTATCTGACGCAGGCAGAGCCTGCCGGATAGCTGCCAAGGTCCAGCGGACCGGAAACAATGTTTTATATAAAGACGAAAAAGGAGAATATATGTATTATTCAAGCGGAAATTATGAAGCCTTTGTAAAGCCCTTAAAGCCCGAAGGCGTGGACAGGAAATCAGCGTATATCATAGGAAGCGGCCTTGCTGCCCTTACGGCGGCCTGCTATCTCGTAAGGGATGGTCAGATGAAGGGAGAGCACATCCATATCCTCGAGAAGGAGCAGCTTCCCGGCGGAGCCTGTGACGGATATATGTATCCGGGACTTGGTTATGTAATGAGGGGCGGAAGGGAGATGGACAATCATTTTGAGGTCATGTGGGACCTGTTTCGCTCCATCCCATCCATCGAGACCGAGGGACTGAGCGTCCTTGATGAGTATTATTATCTTAATAAGAAAGACCCCAACTACTCTCTCTGCCGTGCTACGGTAAATCAGGGCGAGGATGCCCATACGGACGGGAAGTTCGGCATCTCCGATAAGGGGGCCATGGAGATCATGAAGCTCTTTTTCACCGAGGACGAGGAGCTCGAGGATAAGAAGATAACGGACTTCTTTGACGATGAGGTGCTTCAATCTAACTTCTGGATGTACTGGAGGACCATGTTTGCCTTTGAAAACTGGCACAGCGCCCTGGAGATGAAGCGTTATATCCAGAGATATATACACCATATAGGCGGACTTCCGGATTTCAGTGCACTGAGATTTACAAGATACAACCAGTATGAGTCAATGATATTGCCCATGATAGAGTACCTGAAGGCCCATGGCGTCATCTTCCACTATGGCATAAAGGTTACTAATGTCAGATTTGTAACGGATGGCAGGAGGAAGCTTGCTGAGCGTATCGACATCATGAGGGGAGACAGGGAGGACAGCATAGACCTCACGGAAAATGACCTCGTATTTATCACTAACGGAGGCTGCGTGGAAAACTCCTCCCTTGGAAGCCAGGACAGCCCTGCGGAATTCAAGCCTGAGATAAAGAAGGGAGGAGGCTGGGATATGTGGCGGAAGATAGCCGCTCAGGATCCTTCCTTCGGAGATCCCGATAAGTTCTGCTCTGATCCTGAAGCCACCAACTGGATGAGCGCTACCGCTGAGACCCTTGACGATAGGATCCTTCCTTATATAAAAGCTATCTGTAAAAGAGACCCCTTAAGCGGAAGGGTAGTCACCGGAGGCATAGTTACTGCCAAGGATTCATCATGGCTCTTAAGCTGGACCATCAATCGCCAGCCCCAGTTCAGACAGCAGCCAAAGGACCATGTGCTGGTATGGATATACGGCCTGTTCTCAGATAAGCCGGGAGACTTCGTAAAGAAGCCCATGAGGGAGTGCACCGGTAAGGAGATATGTATGGAGTGGCTCTATCATATAGGAGTGCCTGAGACCGAGATAGAGGAGCTTGCCGAGCACGGAGCCAATACAGTTCCCTGTATGATGCCATATATCACCGCCTTTTTCATGCCCAGGAAGGAAAGTGACAGACCGAAGGTCGTACCTGAGGGAGCAGTCAACTTTGCGTTTATTGGACAGTTCGCAGAGACCCCGAGGGATACCATATTTACCACCGAATATTCCATGCGTACCGGCATGGAGGCAGTTTACACTCTCCTGGATATAGACAGAGGCGTTCCCGAGGTCTGGGGCAGCGTATACGATGTAAGGTGCCTGCTCGATGCGGCAGTGAAGCTGAGGGACGGCAGGAAGATAACGGATATGCAGCTTTCCTTCAAGGAAAAGATAGCTCTTAAGGAGGCCTTGAAGCTCATAGAGGGAACAGACATAAAGAAGCTGATGGAAAGATATAATGTTATATAAAATATATAAATGAAGAAGGGTCGGGTGATATGTACCCAGAAAACTGGACACATTGATTTATCATTATGGT
>DVNS01000136.1 GCA_018714145.1 Candidatus Avilachnospira avistercoris | reverse complement strand
CTTCTTTCCGATAAACAGTATATAACAGCTATAAACTGTTGTCAAGTGTTATATACTGTTTATTTGCGATAACATACAAGAAAAACGGAGCCCCGTCATAAACGAAGCTCCGTCCTGTCCTCATCTGTATTATGTTTTAAATACTTCGCAGAAAGCTTTAAGCTTTAACAGTTCAAACACCCTTGGCTTAAATCTCAGGCCTAGACTTAGTCTTAATCTAAACCTTAACCTTGGTCTTGGTCTTTGTCTCAGCTTCAGCCTATCGGCTCAAAATCCGCCGCGCCATGCTTGCACAGAGGACAGATGAAGTCCTCGGGGAGCTCATCTCCCTCATATACATAACCGCAGACCTTGCAGACAAAGCCCTTCTTTCCCTCGGTCTCAGGCTTGGGCTTGACATAATTCTGATAGAAGGTATAGCTCATGGTCTCAGAATCACTTATCACCCTTGCCTCGGTCACCTTGCAGATGAACATGCCGTGGGTGCCAAGGTCCACATACTGCTCCACCTCAAGGCTCATGACTGCATTGATATACTCGGGCAGTATGGCGAGGCCATTGTCAGTGCGGTAGGGCTTTATATCCTTGAACTTATCCACATTGCGTCCGCTCTGGAAACCAAAGTTCTTGAATACGCTGAAGGGTGCCTCCACGGAGAGACAGTTAAGGTTCATGATACCGGTCTTCTTTATGACCTCATGGCTGTAATTAGCCTTATTGATGGTCACAGCCACCCTGTAGGGATTGTCGGTGAGCTGGTTCACGGCATTCACGATGAAGCCATTGTCCTTCACACCGTCATTGGAGGTCACTACATAGAGGCCGTAGCCTATCTTAAACAGGGCCCTCATGTCATGCTTGTCAGCCTTGTCCTCGGACCGGGCGATGTAATCCATGCAGAGCTCCTCTGCCATCTTCTCTATATCCTCGATATCCTTTTCCTTTACGGCCGACCTGATATGTACGGTAGTATCCAGCCAGTTGATATTTTTGCAGTTTTCAAGCATGGACTTCATGACCTTTGCAGCCATGGGTGCCCAGCTTCCGTTTTCGATAAGTCCTATGGTGCGCTTCTGGAAATTCCTCTCGGTAAGGTGCTCGATAAAGCTCCTCATGAACGGGAAGATATCGGCGTTGTAGGTAGTGGTAGCCAGCACCAGCTTTCCGTAGCGGAAGGCATCAGCCACTGCATAGCTCACATCCACCCTCGCAAGGTCGTGGATGACTACCTTAGGACAGCCCTTCTGACGAAGCTTCTCCGCAAGGAGCTCCACTGCCTTCTTGGTATGGCCGTAAACTGAGGTATAGGCGATGACTATGCCCTCATCCTCCACGCTGTATGAGGACCAAGTATCATAAAGGCTGAGATAATGTCCCAGATCCTCCTTGAGCACCGGTCCGTGAAGGGGACATATCATGCTGATGTCAAGGCCTGCTGCCTTCTTAAGCAGGGCCTGTACCTGTGCACCGTATTTTCCCACTATACCGATAAAGTATCTTCTGGACTCATCGTCCCAGCCCTCATCTGCTGAGGGTACTCCGAACTTTCCGAAGCCGTCTGCGGAAAACAGCACCTTGTCCGTGCTGTCATAGGTCACCATGACCTCAGGCCAGTGCACCATCGGAGCAAATACGAAATTCAGCTTATGGGCTCCAAGGTCGAGCATATCCCCTTCCTTGACCTCAAGCCTCTCTATGGTCTGAGGCAGTTCAAAAAACGCATCTATCATGCCAAAGGTCTTAGCATTGCCCACAAGCACAGCCTCAGGATATACCTCAAGGAACTTCTGTATATTGGCGGAGTGGTCCGGCTCCATATGCTGTACCACAAGGTAGTCAGGCCTGCGTCCTGAGAGCACCTTCTCTATATTTTTGAGCCATTCATCGGTAAAATGCTGATCCACCGTATCCATGACGGCTATCTTATTATCCATTATCACATAGGAATTATAAGAAATGCCGTTGGGCACCGGATACTGACCCTCAAACAGGTCCACGCTGCGGTCGTCCACGCCCACATATCTGATATCCTTCGTAACTTCCATCTGAGTTATCCCCTTTCAATTATTTGATAGATAATATCGCCATGTCTGCTGCAGCACCGCCATCCCTTAAAATGGCCTGATGCCGCATAAGCATAAAATAAAACTAAATGATAATTATTACTATATTAGTCTATCACATAGTTTAAGTTTTAACAAGCCCTATAAGGCCTTCATCCTGTATTTAATCAGATGCTTAGGAAATCCTGCTTGGCCTCTATCCTTACTGCCTCTGCCTTCTCTGCACCCATAAGCTTTGCAAACTCAGAAAGGGCCATCTTACATATCTCCTCAGCAGCCAGAAGTCCAAGCTCCAGCATAAATACACGCCTCAGGGCGCTGCAGATATGTCCTGTGTGATACAGGAAGTCCCTGATATTGGCCTCTGCCATGGAGGCCTTCCTTGCCATGGCCCTTTGGAAGCCCTCCTCATCTATAAAGTCAGCTCCCTTAAATGTAAATACACAAGCCTCATCTCCCTCACTGAGGGAACCGTCTATCAGAAGCTCAAGCTTGGGAGAAAATCCCCGAAGCAGGCTCTTATCTATATACCTGCAGTATATCCTGCCGTACTCCATAAGCCCATAGCGCTTCCATGTATCACACCAGCCGCAGCTAAGGCAGCTATATACGTAATCCGGAACGTACGCCCTCACCTCAGAATGAGAGCTTCCCTTAGGGTCGGACCATTCTCCGTATATGACATAGCTTACTGCATCAAGCTCATCGCCGTTTTTCCTTGCCCTCATGGCCATCCGAAGTCCCCGTTCCCTGCCGTAGAGCATGACTCCATGGGAAAGGGCCTCCAAGCCTGACTTGCCGCAGAGCTCCTCTGCGTATTTCCCCATAAGTCCAAAAAGCAGCGCATGGTCCTCTATGTAAAACTCCAAAGCCAAGCTGTCTCTGTCCATACCTCCTCCGATGTCCTCTGCTCCTGCCCATCCCATATAGAAAATAAGGAGCAGAGGCTTAGTCAGTTATTTACGGATTTACCGTCATTTACAAGTTTAGCTATATTTATGAGTTCACCTATATTTATAAGTTCACCTATATTTATGAGCTGACCTATGTTTACAAGCTCACCTACCCTTAAGCTCTCCCTTAGTCAAACTCTATCATCTCACCGCTCAGTACGGGCTTTGCTCCCTCGGGCACGGGACATACATATCCGCCCTTAGCAGCCTTTTCAAACTCTGCCCTTGCTTCCTCTATGAGCTTATGGTCTTCAAAAAGGTCTATGGCAGTGCCGCAGAGCACCTTTCCGGCTGCAAGCAGTCCCTTATGTCCGATGGGGCTGTTGCCGCAGGCCACATTCTGCCAGCTGTGTCCGGGAGAATTGGCAGCAAAGCAGCACATATATACCTGAGCCGTGGGAGTGAGCCAGCTTACATCTCCCACATCGGTGGAGCCCGGCTCCCTTATGGAATTGTACTCATAGGGTACCACGAAATCATTGAGGGGCTTCTTTCCCTCCTCTGTGGCCTTAAGTATGAATTCCTTATGCTCCTCGCTCATGTGCTCAGCCTCTCTGGGAAGGCCCTCATGCTTTACCTCATAGGACTCTACCAGCTTCCTTGCAAGCTCCATATCCTCCTCATCGAACTTAGGTGAGCCCACCTCGCAGAGATTTTTATAAAGGAGCTCCTGAAGCGTCCTGTTGGGCACTAAGTTGGAGCAGCCATCTATGAACTTCTTCTTAAGCTCGGTCTCAGTCATAAGGGCCGCACCCTGAGCTATCTTATCCACCCTCTCCTGAAGCTTAAGGGCATCCTTGACATATACGGAACGAACCATATAGAGCACCTGTGCATGAGGCTGTACCACATTGGGAGAGGCTCCGCCGCCATCAGTGATGGCATAGTGTATCCTCGCCTCATCAGGCATATGCTCACGAAGGAAGTTGACGCCTACGCTCATGAGCTCAAGGGCATCAAGGGCAGAACGTCCGTATTCGGGAGCTGCAGAAGCATGGGAGGCAAGTCCCTTGAAGGCGTACTCAGTCTGTATACAGCTATTGCAGGTGCCGCTGTCCACATAGTTGAGATGTGAAGGATGCCAAGTCAGGGCACAGTCAAGGTCCTTCCATACTCCATCCCTGGCCATAAAGGCCTTGGAAGCACCGCCCTCCTCTCCGGGGCAGCCGTAAAATATGATGGTGCCTGAGCCCTCAGGCTTATCCTCAAGGTACTTCTTTACTGCAAAGGCCGCAGCCATGGAGCCTGCACCAAGCATGTTGTGGCCGCAGCCATGACCGGTGCCTCCCTTCACCAGCTCCTCACGATAGGGAGTGGCAGCCTTCTGGGAAAGTCCGCTCAGGGCATCATACTCTGCAAGGATGCCGATGACCGGCCTTCCTGAACCATAGCTCGCCATAAAGGCCGTATCTATACCGGCCACCGGCGTGGTTACCTTGAAGCCCTCTTTTTTTAGTATCTCGCAGTAAAGGGCACAGGACTTATGCTCCTTAAGGGACAGCTCAGCATAGCCCCATATCTTATCCGAGGCATCGCAGAACACCTCTGCTCTCTCATCTATGTAATCCTGATATCGTTTCTTGTCCATATTTTATTGGCCTCCTTAAAAATCATTCGTATTTATGATTATACTGCATCATTAATGACGCTACAACCATCAAAAAAGCGGCACCACCTTTTTGGTGATGCCGCAGCTTATAAACATTATTTAGTAAAGCACCTTGCTCAGGAATTCCTTGGTCCTGTCGTTCTTCGGATGCTCAAAGATATCCTCCGGCTTTCCTTCCTCTACGATGATGCCTCCGTCCATGAAAAGCACCCTGTCAGATATCTCCTTTGCAAAGCCCATCTCATGGGTGACGATGACAGTAGTAAGTCCGGTCTTGACAAGCTCCTTGATAACTACCAGTACCTCTCCAACCATCTCGGGATCGAGGGCTGAGGTAGGCTCGTCAAAGAGCATCACATCCGGCTCCATGGCAAGGGCCCTGACTATGGCAAGCCTCTGCTTCTGTCCGCCTGAAAGCTGCTGGGGATAGGCGTCCTTCTTTTCATAAAGGCCTACCCTCTTGAGGAGCTCAGCGGCCATGGCGACTGCTTCCTCCTTGGTCTTTTTCTTAAGGAGCGTGGGCGCAAGGGTGATATTGCCCTCCACGGTCAGATTGGGGAATACATTGAAATGCTGGAACACCATGCCCATCTTCTGGCGATGCAGGTTTATGTCCACCTTCTTATCGGTGATATCGGTGCCCTCAAAATATATCTTTCCCTTGTCCGGAGTCTCCAGCAGATTAAGACATCTTA
>DVNS01000135.1 GCA_018714145.1 Candidatus Avilachnospira avistercoris | reverse complement strand
AAGATGAAGGAGCTGGGAGTAGGCGAGATAGCTACTATCAGCGGACGTTACTATGCTATGGACAGGGATAAGAACTGGGACCGTACCGTCCGTGCCTATGATGCCCTTACCAAGGGCGAGGGCGTAAAGGCTGACTCTCCCGAGGCTGCCATGAAGCAGAGCTATGATGAGAAGGTCTATGATGAGTTCATAGTTCCCACTGTCATCATGAAGGACGGAAAGCCTGTAGCTACGGTCGGTGAGCACGATTCTCTTGTGTTCTATAATTTCAGGCCTGACAGGGCACGTCAGATAACAAGGGCCTTCTGTGATGATGATTTCAAGGGCTTCGATCGAGGTCAGAGGAAGGATATATTCTTTGCCTGCTTCGTGGATTATGATGATACCATTGAAAATAAGCATGTGGTATTTAAAAAGGAGGAGATAACCAATACCCTTGGCGAATACATCTCCAGCCTTGGCATGACCCAGTGCCGCATAGCGGAGACCGAGAAGTATGCCCATGTGACCTTCTTCTTCAATGGAGGCATAGAGGAGCCTAATAAGGGAGAGGACAGGATACTGGTCCCTTCACCGAAGGATGTTCCTACCTACGACCTTAAGCCCCAGATGAGTGCTCCTGAGGTCTGCGAGAAGCTCTGTGAGGCTATCAGGAGCGGCAAGTATGACCTTATCATATGCAACTTCGCTAATCCTGATATGGTAGGCCATACGGGAGTTATCGATGCTGCAGTCAAAGCCATAGAGACCATTGACGACTGTATGGGAAAGGTATGCAAGGCAGTAGAAGAAGCAGGAGGTCCCCTCTTTATATGTGCAGATCACGGCAATGCCGATATGATGATAGATCCGGTGACAAAGGAGCCATTTACTGCTCACACCACAAGTCCCGTACCCTTCATACTGTTCAATGCGGATAAGAAGTACGGACTCAGGGAGGAGGGCGTGCTGGCAGATATTGCACCTACGCTCCTTGAGCTTATGGGTGTGCCCGTACCTAAGGAGATGAGCGGAAAGTCACTGCTTATAGAGAGATAAACTTTTGTGCCGGAGCGGAGTATATGAAGATAGCGATTTTGACTGACACACATGGAGGCATATATCAGGAGGAGGCCGAAAGGGAGGGCTTTGCGCTCTTGGCTGCTCCGTTTGTAGTGGACGGAGTACAGTATACCGAGGGTCTGGACCTTGGCCCCAAGGAATTTTATGAGAAGCTGGAGAGCGGGGCAGAGGTTTCCACCTCCCAGTCATCTCCGGGGGAGATCATAGAGATATGGGACAGGCTCCTTAAGGACTATGACCAGATAATCTGCATACCTCTTTCCTCATCTCTGACAGGAGCCTATACTACCATGACCATGCTCTGCAGTGAGGAGCCCTATAAAGGAAGGGTATTCCCTGTGGATTATTCGGGAGTATCCATCACTGAGAGGAAGGCCTGCTATGATGCCAAGGCTCTCATAGAGCTTGGATATGACGGGGCTCAGATAAAAAAGATACTTGAGGAAAGCAAATTCAACAATATAATCTACCTTACCGTTCCGACACTTAGCTATTTGAAGAAGGGCGGACGTATAACCCCGGCAGCGGCTGCCATAGGCTCGCTGCTCAAGATAAAGCCGGTGCTGGAGATAGATGGCGGAAAGCTGGATGCCTTTGCAAAGGTCAGGACCATGTCGCAGGCCAAGGAGGTCATGCTCAATGCCATACAGACCATGCTGGATGAAAGGCTCCAAGACCCTGAGGCAGAGGACAGCATCCTTTATATCGTAGATGCTAAAAATGAAGACGGGGGAGCTGAATTCTGCAGGGAGGTCTGTGAAAGATGGCCTAAGGCAGAGGTACAGAGGGCGCAGCTTGCCCTTGCCATTACCTGCCATACAGGTCCCGGAGTGCTTGCCATTGCAGCAGCAAAGCGGCTTAAGGAATTAAAAAATGAAAAGACCATTGATGAGTCTGGCTATGGCAGCGCTGGCAGGAGTACTGTGGGGACTGCCTGAGTCAGAGCTGCCGTATAGGCTTATGTCCTTGGCACTTGCCGCATCATGGCATATAAAAGCATTTTTTAGCAGAGGGGAACGGAGACACCCTCTGCTGTTTCTTTTTATGGCGGCGGCAATACTGTTCTTTGCAGGAGCGGTGAGGGCGAGGATTGAAAGCAGGAGGCTTTCTGAACAGGAGGCCTTTTATAAGAGCTACGAGGCTACTACCCCGGGACAGTTTGATTATGCCCTTTACCTTAAGGGGGAGGGCATATCCTCCGAGGAGGAGCTTAATGAAAAGTATAATGGGTATAGCGGAGATGACCCATTAAAAAGAGGTATAAGCGACCTGAAAAAAGGTTTAGCTTCCATAATAGAAAGATACATGTCGCCGGAGGATGCCGGCATATATAAGGCTGTCCTTCTTGGAGACAAGACAGATATGGACGATGGCATAAAGGAGCTGTATCAGGCCTCTGGTATCTCCCATATCATAGCTGTCAGCGGACTTCATATCTCACTTATTGGTATGAGCCTATTTAAGCTCATGAGGGCGATACATGTGCCCCTTAAGGGCTCCGCTTTCGTATCAGGACTTTTTTCCATGCTGTATGTGAGCCTTACGGGCTCCTCGGGCTCGGCCATGAGGGCACTTATAATGCTCATCTGCCGATTTGCGGCACTTTCCAGATCCAGAAGCTATGACATGGTCACGGCCATTGCCTTGGCCCTGCTCCTATTGATATTTCAAAGGCCTTATATAGTCCTTCAAAGCGGATTTCAGCTGTCATTTTTGGCGGTATTCGGCATATCGTTTTTCGGAGGAGAGCTTGCAGCCTCCTTGGAGAGGCTCAGAAAAAGAAAACTTCCGGCCGTGATGGGAACGGTCTTTTCCAATCTTTCCGTACAGCTCATGACCCTTCCAGCCATAGCCTTTCATTTCTTCGTATTCCCTATATATGGGATATTCTTGAATTTCATCGTTATCCCCCTGATGAGCTTTGTCATGTATTCCGGCATAGCAGTGCTGATGCTGGGAGCGCTTTCCGACTGCTTGGGAGCTTCAAAATATATGAATATGGCAGCTGCCCTCGCAGAGCAGGCTGCCGTGGCAGCAGGAGGTCTTGGACATTATATACTTAAGCTTTATGAGCTTCTTTGCAGCCTTATATCGTCCCTGCCCGGAAACAGGATAATACTGGGAAGGCCCAAGCACATCAGCATATTGCTGTACTATGGGCTGATACTTGCGGCCCTGTATATGCTGGGGCTATGCTCAAAGCAGGGCTTTTGCATAGGAAAATGTCAGCTTTTGGACAGGCTGAACATAAAAAGGACGGCATCAGCTCTGCTCATGGCTCTGAGCATTATTTTTTGCCCTTTGCTGTTATATCGCCGCCCCGTATCTGAAAAGGGTCTTTCCCTTATCGCCTTAGATGTGGAGCAGGGAGATTGCTTTATCGTGAGGACCGGGGACAGCCTATATATGTTTGACGGAGGCTCTGCCTCCAATGAGTCCATTGGGGAGGATGTGCTTGAGGCCTACCTTATGAATGAGGGAATACGATATATTGATAAGATATTTGTGAGCCATGGAGATGATGACCATGTAAATGGCATAAAATATCTGCTTTCAGAGGAGAGCCTTGTGGAGGTGGGGGAGCTGATACTGCCGAAGGCAGCCAAGGAGGGTGAAGACTATGAAGAGCTTAAGGAATTATTTGAGGCCCGTGGAGAGGGTCAGATAGGATATTCGGAAAGGTATATGCTTCTTGGCCTTGATATTGATGACAAAAAAGAGCCTCTTAAGGGGGACGAAGACAGGGCAGGGATCGATGCTGATATCGGAACTGACAGCGGGACTTATATCGATGCTCTTAAGGGTAGACTGGACAAGGCAAATGGTAATATAATAGATGACAGCTATATCCTCTGTCTCTATGAAGGAAATACGGCGGAGCCTGAGATGAACAGACATTCTCCGGTATATCTTCTTAGATACGGGGACTTTTCCGCAGTATTTACAGGGGATATGACTGAGGACGAGGAAAAGGAATTTTATCTGGAGACTGAAGGGCTGAGGGAGGAGCTCCTGCCCTATGGGGCGACAGTAGTAAAGGCAGCCCATCATGGAAGCAAGACCTCCAATTCAGATATACTCATAAAGGCCGTAAGACCGGCCCTTGCTCTCATCTCCTATGGCAGGGACAATTCCTTCGGCCATCCCCATTCCGTGGTACTTGAGCGCTTTGAAAGATATGGCATAGAGACCTTGGGTACCGGAGAGCTGGGAGCCATAAGGCTAAGGACAGATGGAGAAAAATTAAGCATCGACACATATTTACACTAAGGAAAAAATACCTGCTTTCAAAACACCATATTGAGAGAATACGATACACTTTTAACATTAAGAGGAAATAGGATGTCTGAACTCAAAAACCTCAATTTGATATGCGGAAGTGAGACCTACCTGATGCAGAAGAAGCGGGACGCCCTGCTTAAGGAGCTCGGAGCAGAGGGAAGCATCAACTTCAACAGGTTTTCCGGCCGCGACATGGATCAGGATGAGCTTATGAGGCTGTCACAGACCCTTCCCTTTATGGAGGAGCAGAGGGTCATATATGTGGAGGAAAGCGGACTGTTTAAGGGAAGTCATGAGGAGCTTCTTAATGATATATCGGCTATTCCGGACAGCACCATACTTATATTTTATGAAACCTCGATCGATAAAAATGGTAAGCTTTATAAGCTGTTCAAATCAAAGGGCGAGATATTCAACTATGACAATGCTGAGATAAAGGATTTTAAAAAGGCTGATAAGATAAGGGCTGATATCAGGAGATGGGTATCGGACAGGCTTGATAAGGAGGGCTATGAGATAGGGGGAAGGGAGCTTTCCATGCTCCTTGAGCTCTGCGGATATGATATGCAGAACCTAAGCACGGAGCTTGAGAAGCTGATATGTCTGAGGCTCGATGAAAAGAAACCTTACAGGATAAGTAAGGAGGATATAGACAGTATATGCTCAAAGTCCGTAAAGGACAGGGTATTCGATATGATATCTGCAAAGCTGTCCGGAGACAGGGCAAAGGCCCTCATGCTCTGTGAGGATATGCTCTCACTTAAGACTCCTCCCGGAAGGATACTCTATCTCTTGGAAAAGCAGTTCAATAGTGTATATATCATGAGGTCGATGGCAGAGGAAGGACTAAGCGAGGCAGATATCATGAGGAGCGCAGGGCTTACGGACTGGCAGTTCAGAAAGCTCAGGAAAGATGCCTCGGGCATAAATTCCAAGACCGCTTATTATTACCTTAAGCTTTCAGTAGAGCTTGAGACCAAGATAAAGACAGGGGATATCTCTGACCGCATAGCGCTGGAGATGCTGCTTGCGGCTTGAATAGGGGCTGGTTTCACTGCCGTATGTATGCTCCCGCAAGCGTGACCTGCATACGGCACGAGACTTTTCCAGCTTTGCAGCAAAAAAAGACCGACGGTGGGTCGATCCGTCGGTCTTGAAATTACATGTATGATCTAAAAGTGCCCGATCAATTCATAGCGGCAACTGCCTTGGAAAGTCTGGATACTTTTCTTGAAGCAGTGTTAGCATGATAAACGCCCTTAGACTCAGCTCTGTCTATCTCAGAGATAGCAGCCTTGAGTGCTTCGGTGGCAGCAGCCTTGTCACCTGACTCTACAGCAGCGTGTACCTTCTTCACAAAGGTCTTGACTCTGGATCTAACAGCCTTATTGCGAGCAGCTCTTGTTTCAGCAACCAAAATCCTCTTCTTAGCTGACTTGATATTAGCCATTTGCGACACCTCCTTCTTTTATAGTATCTGTTTCCACCAATACCGGACACGGACAGTTCGTGCAAACATTCTTAAATATTCTATATATTTCAGGCGAAGATGTCAAGGTGTTTTTTGCCTAATTATGACAGAAGTTGCCTTTAAATTTATTGCCATGGTCTGAGAATTTTGATATTATAGGTTACATGTCAATGAATACAGATCAAAGCAAAATACGTAACTTTTGTATCATAGCCCATATAGACCACGGCAAGTCCACCCTTGCGGACCGTATCATAGAGATGACCGGACTGCTCACCCAGAGGGAGATGCAGGATCAGGTCCTTGACAATATGGATCTGGAGCGGGAGCGCGGCATAACCATCAAGGCTCAGACAGTCAGGACTGTATATAAGGCGGATGACGGCAATGAGTATATCTTCAATCTGATAGATACTCCGGGCCATGTGGATTTCAATTATGAGGTATCGAGGGCCCTTGCGGCCTGTGACGGTGCCATACTTGTGGTGGATGCAGCTCAGGGCATAGAGGCCCAGACCTTGGCCAATGTTTATCTGGCACTGGACCATGGGCTGGAGGTATTCCCCGTTATCAATAAGATAGATCTGCCCAGTGCAGACCCTGAAAGAGTGGCTTCGGAGATAGAGGATGTCATAGGACTTGAGGCCCATGATGCGCCGAGGATCTCTGCCAAGACAGGAGAAAACGTGCATGAGGTGCTGGAAATGATAGTAAAGAAGATACCGGCACCTAAGGGCGATAAGGATGCACCGCTGAAGGCCCTTATCTTCGATTCTCTTTATGACCCCTATAAGGGAGTCATAGTGTTCTGCAGGGTCAAGGAGGGCAGCGTCAGAAGGGGCATGCCGATAAGGATGATGGCTACAGGGGCTGAGTATGACGTAGTGGAGACCGGATACTTCGGAGCCGGCAGATTTATCCCCTGTGAGGAGCTTACTGCAGGCATGGTCGGCTATGTGACGGCCAGCATCAAAAATATTCAGACTACGGAGGTGGGCGATACCATCACCGGAAGGGATGACCCTGCTTCGGAGCCCCTGCCCGGATATAAAAAGGTCACTCCCATGGTGTACTGCGGTATATATCCTTCCGATGGAGCCAGATATCCCGATCTTAGGGATGCCCTTGAGAAGCTTGAGCTCAATGATGCCTCTCTTTTCTATGAGCCAGAGACCTCGGTGGCCTTAGGCTTTGGCTTCAGATGCGGATTCCTTGGCCTTCTCCATCTTGAGATAATTCAGGAAAGGCTGGAGCGGGAATACAATCTGGACCTTGTGACTACGGCTCCCTCAGTTATATATAAGGTACATAAGACCAACGGAGAGGTCATAGACCTCACCAATCCGACCAATCTTCCCGACCCCTCGGTGATAGACTATATGGAGGAGCCCATAGTAGATGCCGAGATAATGGTGACTACGGAATTCGTAGGCCCTATCATGAAGCTCTGTCAGGAAAGACGAGGAGTCTATAAGAGCATGGAATACATGGAGGAGACAAGGGCCGTGCTCAGATACGAGCTTCCGCTCAATGAGATAATCTATGATTTCTTTGATGCACTTAAGTCAAGGAGCCGGGGCTATGCCTCCTTTGATTATACCCTTAAGGGATATAAGCAGTCCAAACTTGTAAAGCTCGATATCCTTGTGAACAGGGAAGAAGTGGATGCCCTTTCATTTATAGTATTTGCGGACTCTGCCTATGACAGGGGACGCAGGATGTGCGAGAAGCTGAAGGAGGAGATACCGAGGCAGCAGTTTGAGATACCGATACAGGCTGCCATCGGCGGAAAGGTCATAGCAAGGGAGACCATCAAGGCCTTAAGGAAGGACGTGCTGGCGAAGTGCTATGGCGGTGATGTGTCCAGAAAGAAGAAGCTGCTTGAGAAACAGAAGGAAGGAAAGAAGCGTATGAGGCAGATCGGCAATGTGACCATACCTCAGCAGGCCTTCATGAGCGTACTTAAGCTGGACGACGAATAATGTAAAAAAGGAACGTTTTTGAACCGGCTACCAAAAGTTGGAGCAAGATCCAACTTTTGGGAGGTCGGTTCATTTTCCCGAAGGGGAAGGCCGCTTTTTTAAAAGCAGCTTAATTTTAGGTTAAAAAGGTGA
>DVNS01000134.1 GCA_018714145.1 Candidatus Avilachnospira avistercoris | reverse complement strand
GTGCCGCTATCAAATGATTTTAGCCTAATATAATTTTCATTTCAAGTATTCCCGCTCAAATTACATCTGTCTTGATAAACCCATGGCCTGATGCTACAATCATGTTATGAAGCTTATTTTACTGATACGCTCCATAGCAAAGCGCTTCAGCCGGGACGATATGACCAATTATGCCAGTTCAGTTTCTTTCTGGCTCATCATATCCGCGGTCCCCTTTTTGATGCTCATAATCGGCATCATCTCCCATGTACCGGGGCTCTCACGGGAAAATGTAACAGACATAATCTACTCTGCCCTCCCTGATATGAAGCTCCTGCATGAGCTCGTGGATTCGGTGCTGTCCAATATCTATATCGAGAACTCCGGCACCGTCATCTCCCTGAGTGCCGTCCTTACCCTCTGGTCAGCCTCCAGCGGCATCTACCGCCTTGAGACCGCCATCAGGAAGGCCTTTGAAAGCCCCCACAGTGAGGGCTATATCATAAAGCGCATAAAGTCCCTTGTTTATACCATATTGTTTATCCTGTCACTTATCATAAGCCTTGTGCTCGTGGTACTCGGTTCGGCCCTCGGCAGGCTGCTCATCTCCTATTTTCCGGTCCTCGAGGATATCATCGGCTTCATCATGGATTTCAACACCCTTATCAATGCCTCCTTTATCCTGCTTCTGATGCTGTTTGTCTATAGGTTCATACCCGGAAGCCCGGACATGGAGAGGCCTATACTTCCCGGAGCCCTGTTTGCCTCCTTGGCTTGGACACTGGCCTCCTACGGCTTTTCATTTTACTTTACCTATCTTAAAAATATATCCTATATGTACGGCTCCCTAGGCGCGGTCATCCTGCTCATGTTCTGGCTCTTCCTCATAATATGTATAGTCCTCTTGGGAGCCGAGATAAATGCCACCTTCAGTATTTACGGCATCACTTCATTAAAAAAGCTGAAGGAGCTCCTTTCCGGGAACTGATGCCGCAAAGCGCTTTAAGTGACTGTCTGCATAGACATACGGCCCAAGAAAAAAGCTCCGGCCTCGCCCTATCTGGCAAGCGCCGAAGCTTTTCTTTTATGATTTATCGCCTTTCATCTGTCAGGCTATGGCAGTGACCTCATAATCCTGAGCCGTCACGGCCTCCTTGAGCACCTCATCAGGCACCTCCTTCGAAAGCTTGACTACGGCAGTTCCCTTCTCATGGCTTACTATGGCCTCAGCTACTCCATCCACTGCCTCAAGGGCCTTCTTTACCCTTGCCTCACAATGTCCGCACATCATGCCTGTGATATTAAGTGTCTTTTCCATCATTACATCCTCCATTTCTTTTGTTCCTTCTATATTGCAGCCGCAGGCAAGACTGTCACCTGCTGCCTTTGAAGCGGTTCTTTCAGAATCCATGGACTTTGCTCCCTCAGAAGCTTCTGAAGCTCCCGGTTCATTGACCGCAGCTCCAAGTCCGCATACGCTTTGTGCAGTCTCCTGCTCCTCATCAGGACATACCGGACACTGCTCAGCTGAAGCCTCCCTTACAGGCTTTTTATGCCTCCTCTTATGGTCATGGCTTCCGTCATACATCTTAAAATAATTCAGCCTCAGGGCATTTGTCACCACGCAGAAGCTTGAGAGGCTCATGGCCGCAGCTCCGAACATGGGATTCAACTGCCATCCGAAGATGGGGATGAACAGACCCGCCGCAAGGGGTATGCCTATGGAATTATAAAAGAAGGCCCAGAATAGATTTTCATGTATGTTCCTGAGAGTCGCGCGGCTGAGCCTTATGGCCGCCGGCACATCGGAAAGCCTGCTCTTCATCAGCACCACATCCGCTGCATCTATGGCTATATCCGTACCTGCTCCTATTGCTATGCCTATATCTGCCCTCGTAAGTGCCGGCGCATCATTGATGCCGTCTCCGACCATGGCCGTCCTGCCGTCCTCCATAAGCCTTTTTATGACAGCCTCCTTGCCGTCGGGCAGCACTCCGGCTATGACCTCATCCACTCCGGCCTCCCGGCCTATGGCCTCGGCAGTGCGCTGGTTATCTCCGGTGAGCATGACTACCCTTATGCCCATATCCTGAAGCTCCTTGATGGCCTTGGGACTATCCTCCTTGATGACATCGGCTACGGCTATGATACCCAGCAGTCTGCCCCCTGCAGCAAAGAAGAGGGGTGTCTTTCCTGAGGCTGCAAAGGTCTCTGCCGCCTCCTTAGCCTCGCTTCCTATCTCTGCCCGTTCGGATATGAAAGTAAGGTTTCCGCCGAAGGACAAAGCTCCGTCCACACGGCCTGAAAGTCCGTTTCCGGCTACCGCCTGAAAGTCCTCGGCAGCCTCTGCATTTATATCAAGCTCACCTGCCCTTTGTATGACAGCCCTTGCAAGGGGATGCTCGCTCTTTTGTTCCAGAGCACAGGCCAGTCTGAAAAGCTCCTCCTCACTGCTGCCCTCCTCGGTCCATACATCAGTCACCCTAGGCTCACCCATGGTGATGGTACCGGTCTTATCAAGGGCCACGATATCTATCTTGCCAGTCTCCTCAAGGGATACGGCAGTTTTGAACATGACTCCATGCTTTGCTCCCATGCCGTTGCCCACCATGATGGCTACCGGCGTAGCGAGGCCCAACGCACAGGGGCAGCTTATGACCAGCACGGAGATGCCCCTTGCCAGCGCAAAGCCGAACTCCCGTCCAAGGAGCAGCCAGACTATCGTCGTCACGACCGCTATGCTTATGACCGTGGGGACAAATACACCCGATACCCTGTCGGCTATCTTTGCTATCGGCGCCTTGGTGGCGGCCGCATCGCTTACCATCTTTATTATCTGGGAAAATGTCGTATCCTCTCCGACCCTTGTGGCCTCACAGAGAAGGTAGCCTGACTGGTTAAGGGTGGCTGCTGACACCTTGTCTCCCGCCGTCTTATCCACCGGTATGCTTTCTCCCGTAAGGGCAGACTCATTGACGGCACTGATGCCCTCTACAACTATCCCGTCCACGGGTATGTTTTCTCCGGGTCTTACCGCAAACCTGTCTCCTATGCCCACGTCCTCTATGGCTACGGTCTCCTCCCTGCCGTTCCTGATGACGGTCGCCGTCTTCGGAGCCAGCTTCATCAGGGACTTTATTGCATCGGTGGTCCTTCCCTTGGACCTTGCCTCCAGCATCTTGCCCACGGTTATGAGGGTAAGTATCATGGCTGCTGACTCAAAATAAAACTCATGGAGATAATGGGCTGCCCCGGTCATGTCCCCTGCTGAGGCCTCAAGGCTCATGGCAAAGAGGGCATATACGCTGTATACGAAGGAGGCTGCCGAGCCCATGGCCACAAGGGTATCCATATTTGGAGCCTTATGAAGGAGTGAACTGAAGCCGTTTATGAAAAACTTCTGGTTGATGACCATCACAAGGCCCGACATGAGCATCTGATATATGCCTATGCTCAGCGGGTTGGATAAAAAGGCGGGCAGAGGCCAGCCCCACATCACACCTCCCATGGACACATACATAAGGGGTATCAGAAGGCACAGTGAGATGATGAGCCTCCGCCTGAGCTTTGGAGTCTCCTTATCCGTAAGCATCTCCTCATATTCGGCCACTGACGAGCTCCTGCTGCCCTTATTTTCCGCTCCCCTTAAGGAAGCGCCATAGCCTGCACCCTCCACCGCGGCTATGATGTCCGAAGAGCTTGCCGTACCCTCTACGGTCATGGAATTAGTGAGCAGGCTCACAGCACAGGAGCTGACTCCCGGCAGCTTTGATACTACCTTTTCGACACGGGCGCTGCAGGCAGCGCAGCTCATGCCGGTTATATTATAATTCTGCATATTCTACCTTTCCTTACTTCATCAACTTTGGAAGGAGCTTTAAGAGCTCCTCCATGCTTTCCTCGCTGCCAGCCTTGATATCATCCGTGACGCAGGTCTTGAGATGATTTGCAAGGAGCTCACGGTTGAAGCTGTTGAGGGCTGCATTGACCGCTGAGACCTGTATCATGATATCCGTGCAGTAGGCATCCTGCTCCAGCATGTTCTTGATGCCCCGCACCTGACCCTCTATACGGCTCAGGCGGTTTACCATATCCTTATATTCCTTTTCCGAACGCTGCTTATGCTTGCCGCTGCACCTAGGGCAGGGAGGCTCAGAAGCCCTTACGCCTTCATCAGGCTCCGCAAGCTTACAGCTTTCATCATTGATAAGTTCCTTCATAGCTTAGCTGTCCTTCTTGGTTTTATACCTTGTATTCTTGGTTTTATACCTTGTACTGCATCCGCAGCCTTTTATGGCTGCTTCATAGAAGTGCTTTTGTTTCTTATACCCCTGCGGGGTATATTTTATGCTTGCATTATACCCTATAGGGGTATATAAATCAAGCTTTATTTCATTTTTCTCACC
>DVNS01000133.1 GCA_018714145.1 Candidatus Avilachnospira avistercoris | reverse complement strand
CTCTCATGAAGATACTGTTCGGCATGGAGGCTCCTCAGGAGGGCAAGATCTTTATAAACGGCAAGGAGGAGAAGCTTTCCAATCCTCTTGACGCTATCGCTAAGGGTATAGGCATGGTGCACCAGCACTTTATGCTGGTTCCGTCGCTTTCCGTGGCGGAAAATGTGACGCTCGGTGCGGAGCCCATGAAAAACGGGCTTTTTGATTTTGCTGCAGCGGTGAAGGCCACGCAGGATATAGCCGATAAGTATAACTTCAATGTAGATGCCGTATCCAAGGTACGGGACCTTTCAGTAGGTCAGATGCAGAAGGTAGAGATACTTAAGGCTCTTTATAAGGGAGCAAAGCTCCTTATCCTTGATGAGCCTACTGCAGTGCTTACTCCTCAGGAGACGGAGGAGCTGTTTGAGCAGCTCTTTAAGCTGAGGGACAACGGAGTATCCATCATCTTCATCTCCCATAAGCTTGAGGAGGTCATGAGGATATGCTCTAAGGTCACCATACTTAGGCACGGACGCTGCATGGGAAGCCTGAGCACGGACGGACTTGATGAGGCAGCCATCTCTAAGCTGATGGTAGGCCGTGACGTAGTGCTCAAGATAGATAAAGAGCCTCCCAAGACCGGTAAGCCCGTCATCTCCATCAGGAACCTTGTAAAGATCAATTCCATCGGCAAAAATGTCATCGATGATATCAGCTTTGACATCCGAGAGGGAGAGGTCGTAGGTATCGCCGGAGTAGAGGGCAACGGACAGTCCGAGCTTTCAGAGGTATTGGCAGGACTCACCGGCTTTGCCAGCGGTGAGGTAAAGCTTAACGACACATCCATAAAGGGCAAGTCAGTCCGTGAGATAAGGGATCTCGGCATGGCTTACATAGCTGAGGACCGTATGGTAGAGGGCGTTGCCGGTGATATGTCCATCAAGATGAATATAGTGGCAGACAGATTTACAAAGCCTGAATTCAAGAAGGGCCTTTTCATGGATGCCAAGAAGATAAATGATATCGCAGATCAGTATATCAAGGACTTTGAGATACTCTGCGATGGCAGGGACCAGCCCGTCAGGATGCTTTCCGGCGGTAATATCCAGAAGGTAGTAGTAGCGAGGGAGTTTACCAGCGGAGCAAACTTCATACTCGCCAACCAGCCTACGAGAGGTATAGACGTAGGTACTGCCGAGATGATAAGAAAGACCATAGTCAGGAAGTCAAGGGAGGAGGGTACGGCTACACTGCTCATCTCAGCCGACCTTAACGAGGTACTTGAGTGCTCCGACAGGCTTTTAGTCATGCACAAGGGTAAGATAGTGGCTGCCTTCCCGAAGGCCAATGAGGTCTCCGAGCATACCTTGGGAGAGTATATGCTCGGGGTCAAGACCATGACTCCTGAAGAGATGGAGGGCCTGTTATGAATAAAACACAAAAAATAGAAAGCATGATGGAGGTCGTTCGTATACTGGCCGGCCTTGTCATAGCCTACGTACTGGCACTCGTGATACTTTTTGCCATCAGTGAGGATCCGGTCTACATCATACAGCAGTTTATACTGGGCCCGTTCTCCTCACCCAGACGTATAGGCACGGTCATCAACCTTGCCATACCCTTTACCATATGCGGCCTGAGCATGTGCTTCATGTATGCGGTCAATAAGTTCAACCTTATAGGTGAGGGTATCTTCATGATATCCGCAGCCATGGTTACTTGGGTAGGACTTTCCATCGGCGACGGACTTCCTATGCCTGTCATGGTCATACTGATGCTCATCGTCGGTGCCCTTACCGGTGTTGTATTTTCATTTATTCCTGCCATCATGGACAGGAAATTCAATGCCAACGTCGTAGTCGTTTCACTGATGCTGAACGAGGTTGTAGCTCAGCTTTCCACATGGATACTGAGATATCAGATAAGGGATTCGGGCATATCCTACCTTGGCTCAAGGGAGATACCTGCTGCCATGCAGCTTCCTAAGATATTCGGCAGCTTCAGGGTACAGGCAGGCCTGTTCATAGCCATAATCTGTGTTATCTTCGTTGCGATACTGTTCTTTAAGACCTCCTTTGGATGGAAGATGCGTATCGTGGGAGCTAATCCCAGATTTGCCACGGCCGTAGGTCTCTCTGCAGTGGGCATATCCTTCCTTGCACAGCTTGCAGGAGGCGCATTTGCCGGTATAGCAGGTGCCACTGAGATGATGTCAAACTATACGAGGTTCCAGTGGATAGCCACTACGCAGCATGGCTTTGACGGACTCCTGGTAGCGGTGCTTGCAAAGAAAAATCCTGTGCTGGTGCCTATCGGAGCCCTGTTCCTTGCCTATATACGTATAGGCGCAGACGTGGTCAACACCAGCGGTGATATCCCTTCAGAGTTCGTAACTGTCATTCAGGGTATCATCATACTCCTTGTAGCAGCCGACTCCTTCCTGTCCGGCACGAAGAATAAGCTTATCTTCAAGGCAGCCGAGAAGGATGAGAAGGAAAAGGAAGCTAAAGCGGCTTAAGGGAAAGGAGAAGATTTATGACTATAGATTGGATCGCCTTTATTGCTGAAGGCATTAGGATGGCAACTCCCTTAGTATTTGCCGCTCTTGCCGCTTTGATATGCAACAAGGCCGGCATGTTCAACATGGGAGTTGAGGGCATGATACTGTGTTCAGCTCTTGGCGCAGTTATCTTTGCCCATTACGGAGGAAGCGTTTGGATAGGCCTCATAGGAGGCATACTGGTAGGACTTGCGACCGGACTTTTCATAGCCTTTGCGAGCCTGACCGGTAAGGCAGACCTGTACCTGACCTGTATAGCCTTCAATCTGATGGCTACGGGCGGCACGGTATTCGTCATGTATCTGCTGACAGGTGAGAAAGCATCGACCTCCGGTGCGTTCCGCAGCTACTCAGTTCCCACGGTCAATATACCAGTTATACAGGATATACCTGTCATCGGACGTATCATATCAGGACAGTCACTGCTTACCTATCTTGCTGTCCTTGCCGTATTCCTTGTATGGTTCCTGCTCAGGAAGACGAGGATAGGCTTAAGGCTCAGGGCAGTGGGAGAGAACCCGAAGGCAGCTGAGTCAGTAGGTATCTCGGTCAATAAGATAGGCTATATAGCATTTTCCATCTGCGGTGTGCTCTGTGGACTTTCAGGAGCATTCATGTCCATGAGCTGGGTGACCTTCTTCATGAAGAACATGGTCGACGGCCGTGGATACATAGGTCTTTCGGCTCAGAACATGGCCAGAGGAGAACCGGTGGGCTCTGCTCTTGCGTCACTTCTGTTCGGATTTACAGATGCCCTTTCCACGACGCTGCAGAACCAGACCAACTTCCCTACGGAGTTCCTTGAGATGATACCTTATCTTGCTACGATATTCGCTATCATTATCACGAGCATCATCGCTATCAATAAGCGCCGCAAGATAGAGCAGGGTATGGCAGCCAAGGGCTGATAAGCGTGGTGAATATTAGCTGAATTCGTTTTTGAATAATTAAATGATATCTGCAAAACTTCTTCCTTTGGCTGTCTGCTTCATAAGGCCTTTTGAAAGAAGTTTTGCAGAATGATGAGAATGTCAAGTTCGTAAAATATAAGATGATATCAAATGATATAGATAAGCTGCTGCCAGACAGAAAGCTGTTTGGCGGCAGCTTTTTTATGTCTTGTAGATAGTTTACAAAATAAACCATTAGATATTCTGCACAAAAATTTATAAAAAATTTATAAACTTTAGCTATTGCAAATAATAGTTAAGTAGCTTA
>DVNS01000132.1 GCA_018714145.1 Candidatus Avilachnospira avistercoris | reverse complement strand
AATCTTCGATTGCGAATAGTATAATCTCCGTCGTAAGACGGAGAAAGCCGCACAGCGGCTTTAAATTTCGCTTTGCGAAATTAAGTATACCACAGCCATACCCAAAAATATATAAAACTTTTATAAATTATCCACCGAAAAGAGCTGCTTAAATTCCTTAGGGACTTCGGTCTTAAAGCTCCTTCCCGAAAGGTATGAAAGGTATGACAGCCCTTCCCTTGGAAATATGAATTCATATGCATGAAGCATCTGGGAGCCTATGCCAAAGGCCCCTTTAAGCTCCCTGTTAAAGCTATGGTCTCCGTATTTTTCATCTCCCAGTACCGGATATCCAAGATAGGAAAGATGGGCCCTTATCTGATGGGGCCTGCCGGTGATGAGCTCGACCCTCAAAAGGCTCAGCTTCCTGCCCATAAGCTCCCCATGGGCTATGGTCTCAAAGCCAGTCTCTATCGGGGCATAGCCCTCCTTTTCCTTCAGGCTTATCAGGGCCAAATTCCTTTTTTTATCCTTCATGAGGAAGGCCCTTTCCCTATGGCTGCCCCTGACCTCTCCTAAGACTGCTGCCAGATAATACTTTTCTCCGCTTCTCTCATTAAATATCTTAAAGAGCTCCCTTGCGGAGGCGTAATTTTTTGCAAAGCTTACAAGGCCTGTGGTATTTCTGTCTATACGGTTGCAGATGGAAGGGGAAAAGCCCTCTCTATCCTGCCCTCCGCAATAGGAAAGCAGCGCCTCATTGAGGCTTTTTCCACCCCTGCTGTCGCTCTGACTGAGTACAGCCTTCCTTTTATCCGCTAGAATGATATTTTCATCCTCATAAACTATACTGCAAAGCTCTGAGAGCTTAAGCGGCTTTTCATCGCTTTTTTTCGGGCTCTCCAGCTCATTTCGAAAAAGCTTTTCATCAGAAATAAAGAGAGAGAGCTTATCTCCCTCTCTGATGATATCGCTTCCTTGGGCCCTCTTTCCATTCAGCTTTACGTCCTTTTTCCTAAGGGCCTTGTAAAGGAGGTTTTTCCCAAGCAACGGATAATATTTGAGCAGGAACTTATCTATCCTCTGCCCCTCATCCTTTTTTAAAACATATATCTCTTTCATCTGCTACCGTGAAGAAAGCTTGGACATGACATAGAGGACCACTGACACCGGCAGGACCTTAGTCAGTACCCTGAGCGCCCCTATACTGAGGCCATAGGTCGACACCGGCTTTGAGCAAAGGGAGTCCTTAAGAGCCTTCTTCGCCACCCGTCTCGCATCTGCCATAAAAAAGCGCTTATAAAGGGGGACGCTCTCATGCTCCTCAGCTATATCGAAGAATTCGGTCCTTACAGGTCCCGGACATACAGCGGTCACCGATACCCCAACGGGCTTAAGCTCCTCATTAAGGGCTCTTGAAAAGCTCAGCACATAGGCCTTGGTCGCCCCATAGACCGCAAAATGCGGCATAGGCGAAAATGCCGCCGCCGAAGCAAAGTTTATGATATGACCATATCCCCTTGCCATATAGGGAAGGCAGAGCCTGCATACACGGCTTAAGGCACAGCAGTTTAGCCTTATCATGTCTTCGGTCTCTGAGGGATCCATATCCGAAAAGCGTCCCAGCTTGCCAAAGCCTGAGGCATTGATAAGCAGCATGACCTTCGGCTCCTCTTCCTTAAGAAGGAGCGAAAGTCTCTCAAAGGCAGTCTCTGAGAGGAGGTCCATATCCAGTATCCTTGAGCCCTTTCCAAGGGCAGAAAGCTCCCCCGAAAGCTCGATAAGCCTTTCCCTCCGTCTTGCGATGAGCCAGAACTCTGCATCTACCTTATATCTTTTTGCTATGATACGGGACAGCTCCCGGCCCATGCCTGAGGATGCGCCGGTAACTATTATCACTTTTTTCTTCATAATCAAGCGACCTTAAGCCCCTTCCAATGGCTGTCAGGAAAAGGGCCTGAGCTTATGACAAAGCAAATGAGCTGAACCAAAAGCACCTTGCCTATCAGTTATTGGCCGCAGTCTCCTGCTCATAGTAGGTATCCTGCTCGCCGACTCCGCCGGCAAGATCATTTCTATTCTGAGTGCAGACCTCATAGGTATTCTGAAGCTGCTGATAAAGGGTCTCGTAGGTCTGACGGCTCTCATTGACCGTGTTGGAGATGATGGTCTGAAGGGATGACAGCATATTGTCCGTATAGGTCACTGCGCCCTGACGGATATCGTTGGCGTCATTGACCGCATCCTGAACTATGGTCTCAGCCTGATGTCTTGCATCCTCGACTATCTCGTTGGCCTTCTGATATGCCCTCTGCATTATCTCATGGTCATTGACGAGCTGCTCGGTCTGGGCATTGGCATCAGCTATCATATTCTGAGCCTGATTCCTTGCATCTGCAAGTATGGCCTCCTGCTGGCTGATTATCTTCTGATACTTCTTTATCTCATCAGGCACACGCATGCGAAGCTCCACGAGGAGCTCCTCCATCTCTTCCTTATTGACTATTATCTTTGAATTAGACAGGGGCTGATACTTGCAGCCGTCTATAAACTCCTCGATCTCATTTATCAGTTGCTCTATCCTGCTCATGCTGACTCTCCTTTATCTTTTTTACTACTATATCTCGGATATAAGGCGGCACCATGTCTGAGATATCCGCCCCGTATGAGGCGACCTCCTTCACCGTGCTGGAGCTTATATAACTATACATGAGGTTGGTGCTGAGGAAAACTGTCTCTACATCCTCACAAAGCTTCTTATTTATCTGGCTGAGCTGAAGCTCATAATCAAAGTCAGTCAGGGCACGAAGCCCCCTTACTATCATGGTCGCCCCCATGGCCTTTGCAAATTCCACGGTAAGCCCGTCAAAGCTCTCGACCCTGACATGATCCATGTCCTTAGTGACTGCCTTTAACATATTAACACGTTCCCCAACCGAAAACAACGAAGTTTTTGCACTATTTTTAAGTACTCCTATGATGAGCTCGTCGCAAAAGCCCGAGGCCCGCTCGATGATATCGAGGTGTCCGTATGTGGGCGGGTCAAAGCTTCCGGGATATATAGCCTTTCTTAACA
>DVNS01000131.1 GCA_018714145.1 Candidatus Avilachnospira avistercoris | reverse complement strand
CAGCGTTCATCCTGAGCCAGGATCAAACTCTCTCACTAGATCCTCGATGAAAGTTTTTACACCCTCATCTAGTACTCACCTTTTTGAACACCAGCTATTCTTTTCTAGCTTCGTCCGTTATTTACTGTCTTAAGCTTTCGCTTGAATCTTCCTCATCACTTCGTTTCCGTAGTGATGTCTTCTTGGAATCTTCAGGGTCTGTGCATTAATCGTTGCTGTTTTCAAGGTCCTTTTCTTCTGTCTCCCTCGGGGTTCCCCTCCTCGGTGACAGCCTGTATACTTTACCACGATTTCTCGTTTCTGTCAACAGGTTTTTTGATTTTTTTTGAAAGCCTTAGGCTTTCAAATCTTTTTTTGCCGCCTGCCGTTTCTCAAGCAGCTCGCTTATAATATCGCATTTGTCCGATACTGTCAAGCGGTTTTTTAAAAGAATTTTTATTTCTTTTTTACCGTCCTTTTGCAGGTCTTGGGCAATGCCCAATCCCAGCTCAGAACTGTCTGTCAAACCGCCTGCCAAAGCAGCTGTCACAAGGCCTTGGTCCCATCAAAAACTGCCCTAAGCGATAAAAAAGAGGCCTTAGCCTCTTTACGCAGAAGAAGGGATTTGAACCCTTGCGCCGCTATTAACGACCTAATCCCTTTCCAGGGGATCCCCTTCAGCCTCTTGGGTACTTCTGCTGAACTTGTTTTGCATCTTTAAGATGCAAAGCCTGATTTTGTATCTCCTTAATTTGAGCTCCGGTCTATGCCTTAGCTATTATATATCGGAGATGAAGCGGAAAGGATGGGATTCGAACCCATGTGCCCTTGCGGACAAACGGTTTTCAAGACCGCCTCGTTATGACCACTTCGATACCTTTCCGTATGTCACACCATAGCTTAGCTTTGATGCGCTCGATTATTTTAATAGAAAATCCGTTCCTTGTCAATGATTTTGCAAAAAATCTTTGTAAAGAGCTTTTGCGACCGTCATATCCTCCGGATTCGTTATCTTTATATTGTAATTGTCTCCCAAGATAAGCTTAACTCTGTAGCTGGACATACTCTCCACTATGACTGCGTCATCGGTTATTTTGCTTTCATCGGAGGCATACTCATTTATAGTGACGAAGAGCTTATTATAGGCATCCATTATCAGGGGGTAGGAAAAGGCCTGAGGCGTCTGTATGCTCCAGAGTCTCCCCCTGTCGAGGGTCTCGACCGCATAGCCGTTCTGATCTCCGGTCTTTATGGTATCAGTCACGGGCACAGCAGCCACACAGGCCTTATATCCGGGCACAAAATCACAGCACCTGTTTATAAGTCCCTGCGAAAGGAGCGGTCTCGCTCCATCATGTATCAGCACATAATCCGTATCCGGAGGAGCAGTCCTTATACCATTATATACGGAACGAAATCTTGTGTTTCCGCCCTCGGTTATGTCTCTGACCTTTCTGAGGCCGAAGCTAAGGCAGAGCTTTGCGGCATAGTCCATATCCTCCTTGGCGGTAACGAGCACTATGGAGGAGATATTGGCATTGTTTTCAAAGGCCCTGAGGCTGTGTATTACAACAGGGGCCCCTTCCAGCTCCATAAACTGCTTTTTGACCTCGGAACGCATGCGAAGTCCGCTTCCTGCTGCCAGCACTATGGCCGTATATCTGAGTCTGTCTCCCTTTTCGGAGACAGTATTCTCATCATTTACCTTTATATGTTCAAACTCTTCCATCTCTCTTTTATCTCTCCATGGCAAAGCCTTAAAAGTCTTATATATTTAAGACAGGGCATTCGGCTGCATTTACCTTCTTAAGCTGCCTGAAAGCCTGAGGTCCGGAGCAGCATTGAGGCTGAGGTCTGCAAAGTCTCCCCTCAGGAATTTAGGATATGCCGCGGCGGCTATCATGGCGCCATTGTCAGTGCAGTATATGGGTTCCGGATAATAGCAGCTCATGCCCTCCCTCTCACAGGCAAACTGCATGGCTGCCCTCAGTCCCGAGTTTGCACTCACGCCCCCGGCCATGGCGACCTTCCTGAAGCCAAATTCCTTGGCACAGGCTATGGTCCTCTCTACAAGGGAGGTGACCACAGCATACTGGAAGGAGGCAGCAAGATCGGATACATTCACTGTGCCGCCCATCATCCTTATCCTATTGATATGATTAAGGGCCGCTGACTTAAGACCTGAAAATGTGAAATCGTAGGGCCTTCCGCTTACCTCTCCTAAAGGGAGCTCTATAGCATGGGGATCTCCGTCCTTTGCCGCCTTGTCTACCTTCGGTCCTCCCGGATAGCCAAGACCTACCGCCCTTGCCACCTTATCATAGGCTTCGCCTGCCGCATCATCCACGCTCTTTCCTATTATCTCATAGCTTTCAAAATCTTTCACAATACACAGATTAGTGTGTCCGCCTGATACTATCAGACAGACATAGGGAGGCTCAAGCTCCGGATGGGAGATATAGTTTGCCGCCACATGGCCTTCTATATGATGAACTGCAATAAGGGGCTTCCTGAGCACATAGGCGAGGGCCTTAGCCTCTGATACGCCTATAAGCAGGGCTCCGACGAGACCCGGCCCAGCTGTCACGGCTATGGCATCTATATCCTCAAAGCCAAGTCCTGCTTCCTTAAGGCTCAGCTTGATGACTCCGTTTATATTCTGGCAGTGCAGCCTTGAGGCTATCTCCGGCACCACTCCGCCATAGACGGTATGTATGTCTATCTGGGAGGATATGATATTGGAAATGACCCTGCGTCCGTCCTCTACCACTGCCGCAGCGGTCTCATCGCAGGAGCTTTCTATGCCTAATATACGTATCTTGCCTTTTTTTTCTATCATATATCCATCGGTCCTTCTCACTGGTCCATTATCCTAAATTGTCATGCCTGTCAAGAGGCTAAATCAGCTTTCTGCCGGCCAAAAGCCTTAATATAGCCCTTATATATCCCTGACCGGTCTTACTTAAGTCTCAGTCTCATCGTCAAACATGAGCTCCCTGCTCATGCCGTCCTTTCCGCATATCGCATTGGGGAAGATGCGCCTCACTTCATCTATATATAGCTTGGGCTTAAGCATGGAGGGGCTGTAATGGGTGAACCAGAGCTCCTTCGGGGGCTCTGGGGCGGAGGCAGCAAGCTCTGCCATTTCCTGCATCGTAGAATGCTTATATGCCCTTGCCTTTTCCTCCATACCAGCCTCTCCGTACATACCCTCGCAGATAAAGAGATCAGAGCCGGAGGCGGCACGTCTGATATTGTCACAGGGCCTCGTATCAGTGGTATAGGTGAGCTTGATGCCCCTCCTTGCGGAGCCAAGGACCATATCCGGAGTATAGGTGCGTCCTGTCTCCTCATCCCTGACGGTCTCTCCGTGCTGGAGAGCATTCCAGTATCTCACATCTATGCCTGCCTTTTTGGCAGCCTCCACATTGAACTTACCCTTCCTAGGCACCGTGAAGCTATAGCCGTAGCAGGTGATGTTGTGATTTACCTTAAAGCAGTTGATGATATAAGGTCCCAGCTTATACTCCTCGGTATTCTGGTCCAGCTCGATAAATCTAAGCTCAAAGGGGAGCTCCGGAGCTATGCATCTCAAGGAGCGCACCACATTAAAGAGTCCCTTCGGTCCTATCATGACCACAGGCTCGGTACGCTCCGCATTGGCCATGGCAAGCAGCATACCCGGAAGTCCTGAGATATGATCTGCGTGCATATGGGTAAAGCACATCACATCTATGGGCTTCGGAGAAATGGAGGCCTCCCTCATGGCTATCTGGGTCCCCTCACCGCAGTCTACAAGTATATTTGATCCGGCACATCTAAGCATCAGCGCAGTGAGCCATCTGTTGGGCATGGGCATCATGCCCCCTGTGCCAAGCAAGCTAACATCTAACATAAGCTCTGTCCTTTCAGAGTATCTTTTCCATGACCAGTGCGTCACAGCACGGGTCCCTGTAATAAGCCTTGCGTATGCCTATCTCCTTAAAGCCCCTTGAGCGATATAGGGAGACCGCAGGAAGATTATCCTCCCTTACCTCCAAAAAAAGTCTTTCGGCCCGATGCTCCCTCAGCACCTCCTCGGCTCCGGCTATAAGGAGCCCTCCCAAGCCCCTTCTTCTATGCTCCGGCTCTACGGCTATCCTATATATCTCCGCATCGGAAAGCAAGGAAAACAGCACATAGCCAAGGAGCTCAGCAGAAGCATTTCCGTCTGCCCGAAGACAAGCAGCCAGATAGGTCTCGGTCTCAGAGGCCTCAGCCCTGCTTAAGGAGCTCAGGCCCCATGGCGAAGAGTGAAATATGCTTTCATCTAACTTCGCCACCTTTTCCGTCAGTTCCTTTTCCGGCTTAAGAAGTATGATCTCGCCTTCCATGTTTCTCCCCATTCATCTTCTTAAGACTGTGAAGCCCCGGATCCTCAAGCATGCCTGCTTCAAGCTCACGCTGGGCCTGAGGCTTCCTTATATATCTGGGCACGAAATCATCGGGATCCATCACGATATCATTGAAACATTTGATGTCCTCCAAAGCATTTTCGTTCATATACGAAAGCTCAAGGGAATTTTTCCTCAGCCAGTCCTTATACTGCCAAAGTCCAAGCTGGGCAACCGAAGCAGCCCTTTGAAGAGCATTGTCTGAAGCCGCAAAGGCACAGCTCTCCTTAAGCCGCTCTGTGATAAGCTCCTTATATACCGGCACTCCGTCTCCCAAAAATATCATCCTGTTTGCGCAGTCCTTATAGGCACTGAGCTTTTCCAGAAGTCCTTCCATGGACATGGCATCATCCGAAAGCAGCCTCTCTCCGTCCTTAAAAGCGGCGCAGTATACCTGTCCCCTTCTTGCATCCATTATGGGACATATCAGGTTTCCGTAGGAGCTCTCGAGATTAAAGGCCATGGCATGAAGAGACGATACCGACACTATAGGGCATGAAAGCCCCAAGGCAAGTCCCTTTGCCGTGGCTGCGCCTATCCTCAGTCCTGTAAATGACCCCGGGCCCGCAGACACTGCCACCGCATCCACGTCCTCTATCCGTTCTCTGCTGAAGCTCATCATCTCGGAAAGCATGGGCATCAGCGTCTCTGAATGGGTCAATCCATTGTTGAGGGTAAATTCCGCCCTCAGCTTATCATCCTCTATTAGCGCTGCCGAGGCCACATGGCCGGAGCTTTCTATGCCAAGTATCTTCATCCTATCCCCCTATGACAGGGAGAGATCTCTATCAGTCTGTGGTCCTCTCCCTTTGAAAGGTCCTTTGTTATCCTTATGAGCTTAGCCGAGTCCGGTATCAGTTCCTCTACCATCTCCGGCCACTCTATCAGGCAGACTCCGTCCCCGTAGAGATAGTCCTCAAAGCCTATCTCATACATCTCATCCGCATCCTCTATCCTGTAGGCATCAAAATGCGCAAGTCTGAGCCTTCCTCCCTCATACTCCCGAAGTATGGTAAATGTGGGGCTCGTTATGTCCTCGTCTATGCCGAGTCCCTTTGCAAAGCCCTTTGCAAATACGGTCTTTCCGCAGCCGAGATCTCCGGATAAGAGGAAGATGTCTCCGCAGCGGGCTTCTCTTCCAAGTCTTTCCCCGAGCTCCATGGTTTCCTTCGGGCTGTGGCTTTCCATGATCATAGCTTAAGGCGTCCTCCTGACCTAAAGTCCCAAAAAAGAGCCGGCCTGCTGAGTCCACCGGTTTAAGGAGCTTATTCCCAAGCCGGATATCTCTGAGCCAAGCTTCTTCCTTCCATTCAAAATTCGGTGTAACCCCAAAAGATTACACCGTCTAAGATCATTCACTGTCAGCTACTCTGCGGTCAGGCTTTCCAAGCTTGAGCCACTTAAGATATGCACTGATAAAATTATCTATGTCCCCATCCAGCACAGCCTGAGCATTGCCCGTCTCCTCACCGGTGCGGACATCCTTGACCATGGTGTAGGGCTGGAGCACATAGCTCCTTATCTGGCTGCCCCAAGCTATCTCCTTGACATCTCCGCGGATATCTGAAAGCTTCTCAGCATGGGCCTGCTGTTTTATCATATAAAGCTTTGAGCGAAGCATCTGCATGGCCTTCTCCCTGTTCTGGAACTGGGAGCGCTCCTCCTGACAGGCAGTGACTATACCCGTGGGTATATGTATGAGCCTGACCGCCGAGGAGGTCTTGTTGATATGCTGTCCGCCGGCTCCTGAGGAACGATAGACCTCCATCTTTATATCCTTAGGGTCTATATCCACCTCTATGGTATCATCAAGCTCCGGCATCACATCGCAGGATACGAAGGAGGTCTGGCGCTTTCCCTGTGCATTGAACGGGGAGATACGGACCAGTCTGTGGACTCCGGCCTCTGACTTAAGCAGACCGTAGGCATTTTCCCCTTCCACGGTAAAGCTGACTCCCTTTATGCCCGCTTCATCGCCCTCCTGATAGTCCATGACCTTTATCTTAAAGCCATGCTTATCGCACCATCTCGTATACATGCGATAAAGCATCTCATTGAAATCCATGGCCTCGGTGCCGCCGGCTCCTGCCGAAAGCGCAAGTATGGCATTGTTGGAGTCATACTCTCCGGAAAGAAGCTGAGCAGTACGCTCGGTCTCTATATCAGTCTTAAGCTTCTGGAGGGCTTCAAGGGTCTCCTTTGCAAGCTCCTCGTCGTCCTCCTCCTGACCCATCTCGATGAGGGTCTCCACATCCTCAAACTGGCGCACTATGGAGTCAAAGGTGCTCACTGTGTCCTTCATGGACTTGAGCTCCTTCACTATCTTTGTGGACTTCTGGGCATCGTCCCAGAAATCCGGCTCCTCCATCTGCCTTTCAAGCTCGGCTATCCTGTCCTTTTTATTTTCAAGATCCAGTGAGCCCCGGAGCTCCTCCACCGCAGGTCTCAGGCCTTCCAGCTCTGATTTATATGTTTCAAATTCAACTATCGCCATCTTTCACCTCAAAGATCTACCCTACTGTATCTTACTTGTACCGGTGGCTGCCGTCAGGGCGCAGGCTTTGAAAAATCTATCACATCTCCGGGCTTAAAGTTCCTGCCGTGGCACTGCTTGAATTTCTTGCCTGAGCCGCAGGGACAGGGATCGTTGGGATATATCTTCCTTATCTCCCTCTTCTTGGGAGCAGCCTTTGCCGTATCATCCCTGTTGGTTCCGGTTATCTTGGCAGCCGGCTCCCTTTCTACCTTCTGCTGTACCTTGATATGGTAAAGTATCCTGACCGTATCTTCCTTTATGGCAGCGGTCATGTCATCAAACATGGCATAGCCCTCGGTCTTATATTCCACAAGGGGGTCCTTCTGTCCGAAGGCCACAAGGCCTATGCCCTCTCTGAGCTGAGCCATGTCATCGATATGGCTCATCCATTTGTTGTCTATGACACGAAGGAGTATGACTCTCTCTATCTCCCTCATCTGTTCAGCCTCGGGGAATTCGGCCTCCTTTTCCTCATAGAGCTTGATAGCCTTGGACTTAAGGAGCTGCCTGAGCTCATCCTTCTTCATGGAGGCAAACTGCTCCTCCGTAAGCCTTAAGGGGCTCAGGGGGATGATGGGCAGAAGGAGGTTGTTCAGGGACTGCATATCCCAGTCCGCAGGGGTGCTGTCCTCGCTTATGCTCATATCGATGGCATTGTCTACTATGTCTTGGATGTACTTGATGATGACGTCTCTCATATTGACGCCGTCAAGCACCTTCTTCCTCTCCTGATATACTATATCCCTCTGCTCGTTGTTGACCTCATCGTACTTGAGGAGCTGCTCTCTTATGCCGAAGTTGTTGCTCTCTATCTTCTTCTGTGCACCCTCTATGGCCTTGGAGAGCATCTTATGATGTATCTCCTCGCCCTCCTCTACGCCGAGACGGTTGAACATATTCATCAGATTGTCTGCTCCGAAGAGCCTCAGCAGATCATCCTCAAGAGAGAGATAAAATCTCGACTCTCCCGGGTCTCCCTGACGTCCTGAACGTCCGCGGAGCTGGTTATCTATACGCCTTGACTCATGGCGCTCAGTACCTATTATCTTGAGTCCGCCGGCGGCCCTTGACTCCTCATCGAGCTTGATATCGGTGCCTCGTCCTGCCATATTGGTGGCTATGGTCACTGCTCCGTGCCTTCCGGCCTCTGCAACTATCTCAGCCTCAAGCTCGTGGAACTTGGCGTTAAGTACCTTATGAGCTATGCCCCTTCTGTTAAGCATGCGGGAAAGGAGCTCAGAGGTCTCTATGGTGATGGTTCCGACCAGCACGGGCTGACCCTTTTCATGGGCCTCGACCACTGCATCGCATACGGCGTTAAATTTTTCCTTCTTGGTCTTATATACCGCATCCTCATGGTCCACCCTTATGACGGGCACATTGGTGGGTATGACTATGACATCCATGCCATAGATGCTGCGGAACTCATTTTCCTCAGTCTGGGCTGTACCGGTCATTCCGGCCTTCTTTTCGAACTTATTGAAGAAGTTCTGGAAGGTGATGGTGGCAAGGGTACGGCTCTCACGCTTTACGTTGACATGCTCCTTTGCCTCTATGGCCTGATGGAGGCCGTCCGAATAGCGCCTTCCGGGCATGATACGTCCGGTAAATTCATCAACTATAAGGACCTCATCATCCTTGACCACATAATCCTTGTCCCGATGCATGGTATTATTGGCACGGAGAGCAAGTATGATATTGTGCTGTATCTCAAGGTTCTCGGGGTCAGCAAGGTTGTCGATGTGGAAGAACTGCTCTACCTTCTCAACGCCCTGCTCCGTAAGGCTTACGGTCTTTTCCTTTTCATCCACGATGAAGTCGCCGGTCTCCTCTATCTCCTCGCCCATGATGGCGTTGAACTTTGAAAACTCGGCAGAGGCCTCTCCTCTCTCCATCTGCTTTGCCAGTACATCGCACATCTCATAGAGCTTTGTGCTCTTTCCTGACTGCCCGGATATGATAAGGGGAGTACGGGCCTCATCTATGAGCACTGAGTCCACCTCATCGATGATACAGTAGCTAAGTCCCCTGAGCACGAGCTGCTCCTTATATATGGCCATGTTGTCACGCAGATAATCAAAGCCAAGCTCGTTGTTCGTCACATAGGTTATGTCCTTTGCATACTGGGCCTTACGTTCTGCATTGTCCATGGAATTGAGCACCACGCCCACTGAAAGTCCCAAGAACTCATGGACCTTACCCATCCACTCGGCATCACGCTTTGCCAGATAGTCATTGACCGTAACTATGTGCACGCCCTTTCCCAAAAGGGCATTGAGATAAGCCGGACAGGTGGACACAAGGGTCTTTCCTTCTCCGGTCTTCATCTCCGCTATACGTCCCTGATGAAGCACCACGCCTCCTATAAGCTGCACCCTGAAATGCCTCATGCCAAGGACCCTTGAAGCGGCCTCCCTTACCGTGGCGAAGGCCTCTGGAAGTATGTCATCCAGAGTCTCGCCCTTTTGAAGCCTCTCCTTAAATATCCTTGTCTGGTCCCTAAGCTCCTCATCACTCATGGCAGCCATCTTATCGGACAGGGCTTCTATACTGTCCACGATGGGGTAGATGCGCTTAAGTTCGCGTTCGCTATGGGTCCCAAATACCTTTTCTATCAAATTAGCCATTACTGTACTCTCCAAACGATAGGCAAAATATAACTAATACATCTTAGCACCTGAAATGCGTTTAAGCAAGTTTGAGAACGGATTTTAGAAAGTTTTAATTCTTAGCCGAAGGGCCAGCTTGTTAAGCTGCACAATTTTCACAGAATTTTAATAATGTTTTTGTTGAAACAGTCGAAATCCATGCAAATTTATGCTATACTAAGTTTGAACAGAAGATGCTGTTCGTATCCTACAGAGAAGGGAAGTGATTTGATGAAATTTACGATCACAGGACGCAACATCGCAGTAACAGACCGGCTCAGGGCTCAGGTAGAAAAAAAGCTGGGAAAGCTTTCCAAGTTCTTCACTGAGGACACTACCGCTGTGGTCACCCTTTCCGTTCAGAAGGATCTTCAGACCATAGAGGTGACTATCCCTGTCAAGGGCTCCATCATCAGGGCTGAGGAGAGCTCCAATGATATGTATGTCTCCATAGACCTTGTGGAGGAGATCATAGAGCGTCAGATCCGCAGACACAGGAAAAAGCTCATAGACAGGACCCAGCATGCCGAATCATTCTCCTCCCTCTTTGCAGAAGAGGAAAGTCCGGAGGAAGAGGCTGAGATAAAGATAGTCAAGATAAAGAAGTTTGACTTTAAACCCATGGATCCCGAGGAAGCCTGCCTCCAGATGGAGCTTTCCGGACATAATTTCTTCGTATTCAAGAACGCTGAGACCAATGAGACCTGCGTCGTATATAAGCGTAAGGGAGATACCTATGGTCTCATAGAGCCCGAATAAAGCTGAATGTATTTTATCATCAAATATCCCCGTGCCTGAGTTCTCTCAGACACGGGGACTTTTTTATAAAAATCGTCCTGCCTTTACAGGGGTCCTGTGATACATACTGCTTATGGTTATGCCCTTTCGCTCATTGGCTGCATGTACCACGAGACCGCCACCTATATATATCGCCACATGGTCTATCCTGCCGCCGGTGCTGTAAAACACCACATCTCCGGGCTGTATCTCAGCTATGCTGATGGTCCTTGATACCGAGGCCTGAGTCCTGCTGTCCCTTCCGGTATGTATTCCAAAATGTCCGAATATATTCATGACGAAGCCTGAGCAGTCTACTCCGCTCTGAAGGGAGGTCCCTCCATATCTGTAGCGTCCTCCCACGAACTGCTTGGCATAGTTTACAATCTGCGCTCTCAGATCCTGAGACTTTATGGCATTGGCCTTTGCAAGGGTCTGAGCCTCATCTATGCTCTCCCCGTCCGAAGACACCACCACGAAGCAATCCGTAAGTATGTCCGCATCGGATATGGCCTCTGCAGTCTCTGCGATATCATTTATATCCAGTGCTATCTCAGGCAGGACCTCAGTCTCGGTCCGAACGACCGCCTTTGAATTCGGGATGACCTTAGCCTGAGAGCTCAGGCAAAGGGCCGGCGCCGTAAGGACCAAGGTCCCTGTAAGCATAAGCAGCCTCAGTGCCCAAGTGCTTCCTTTCATATCAATGGTAAAAATACTTTTATAGTCTCCTGTACTTCCTTTTATCAATATATAGACCTCCGTTTTTTCTCCGGCTTTTTGAGCCGCAGTCTATATGTTAGCACAGGAGGCTTGGGATTTTTTTTCTTTTTAACTGCCTATTTCCTTACATCTGGGGAGCCAAAATTCATAAAACCGATATATTTTTATTAAGAAAATTTATAATTAGATCCATCCTCCGTCGAGCCTTATGACCTGCCCTGTAAGATATGTATCACATTCCAGAAGGTCAGCGCAGAGCCTTGCCGCCTCCTCCGGCCTTCCGAAACGGCCTGCCGGTATCCCGCCGCAAAGTTCCTCCTTCTCCTCCTCGGAAAAGCAGTCATTCATCCTAGTATCCATGACCCCAAGGCTCAGGGCATTTACGGCTATTCCGCTCGGCGCAAGCTCCTTTCCAAGGGCCCTTGTAAAGGCGTCCACTCCGCCCTTGGAGGCTGAATAGGCTGTCTCCATGGAGGCCCCCACCTCTCCCCAAGCCGAGGAGATATTGACTATATGTCCGCACTTATCCCTGAGCATAAGGGGGATGGCCCTCCTTGAGGTATAAAACAGGGCACTCAGGTTTACGGCCATGAGCCTGTCCCATTCACTTATGCTCATATCCTGAAGAAGTCCGATATGAGCTATACCGGCATTGTTCACAAGCTTAAGTTCCCTGCCTAAGAGCCCTTCCTCCTCAATGGCATCAAATATCCTGTCGGCAGTCTCAGGGCTTCCGATATCTCCCGCCTCAGTCCTTACGTTTACTCCGAAGCTTCTAAGCTCCGCTGCCCTTTTTTCGAGCCTTTCCTCATTTCTTGCATTTATCAAAAGATCACATCCCCTGCGGGCAAGCTCAAAGGCTATGGCAGCCCCTATGCCCTCACTCGCTCCGGTCACTACGACAAGACTTTTTTTACTGTCCTTTTCCATAAAAGGCTCCCTTTCCAAGCTCCACAGCTTTTCCAAAATATTTAAAGACCGATGGGCGGAAGGCTCATATCCGTCATCGGTCTTATGCTCATCTCATCAGCCCTCAAGCAGGAACTTGATAAGGGGGAAGTTGATGATGCCTCCCTTATTGACCTTGGTCTCCTCATCCATGGAAAGCACCATCTTAAAGTAATTGTCCCTTATCTTTACAAGGGGATTGAATTCAGTGCGTATGGCCTCATTGCTGTTAAGATACTCACAGCAGTTGAGATAGGTACGGTCCTCAGACTTCACAGCCATGAAATCTATATTGTATCTGCCCTGCTTTCCTATATATACCTTGAAGCCCCTCGTCAAAAGCTCCGTATAAAGCACATTTTCCATGACGCATCTGCGCTTTGCCTCCTCGCCGCCAAGTACCGCATTAAGAAGGGCCGCATCACATACATAATACTTCTCCTGAGTCTCAAGCTCCTTGTCGTTCTTGATATCATATCTGGGCACCCGATAGACGAGTCCTGAGCCGCAGAGGGCATCGAGGACCGAATAGACCGTATCCACGGATATGGTTATGCCCTGATCCTTGATGAAGTCCCTTAGGCCCTTCGGCGAATAGATCTCCCCAAGGTTCTGCATTATATAGCCGCTTATCTTATCGATATGGGAGGTGTCCCTCAGCCTGTTGCACTGTACCACATCCTTCAGTATGATGGAGCCGTAGAGGTCCCGAAGCCAGCTTCCAGCTGCCTCCTCCTCCATAAAGTATACCGCCGGAAATGCTCCGCGCCTGAGGTAGATATCAAAAAGCTCCTCCGGTCCCTTCTCCGAAAGCTCGGGTATAAGGGCAGCCAGCTCCACAAACTCACTGAAGATAAGGGGATATACGTCTATCTTGACATAGCGGTAGCCCAGATCCTTCTGGAAGCCCTCATAGAAGAGGCTGGAATTTGAGGATGATACATATACATCGCAGTCAAAGAGATTCATCATCTCGGCACAGGCCTTGGCCCAGCCCTCTATACCCTCTGCCTCGTCAAGGAAGATATAGCAGTGGCCTGAGGTGCCGTGGACGAACTCCACCAGCATATCCCTAAGGGCCTCCGTGCTCGTAAAATAATTATATATGAGGCCCTCGAAGTTGATATAAATTATATTTTCCTCAGGGACTCCGGTCTCCCTGATCTCATCGATGAACTGACGTATGAGCGTGGTCTTTCCGCTCCGTCTTACTCCGGTGATGATCTTGCATACATCCCTGCCTGTATACATCTCAAGCTTTTTCAGATAAAGCTCTCTCTTAAGCATTTCCCCACCTCCAAAAACAGCGCGGCATGAGCCGCGCCTCATCTGAATATGATTGTACTATTTGAAAGCAAAAATGTCTATAGTATTTCGCTTATGTCCGATAAAATATCCTTGAGCCGTTCAGCTTTCTATTAAGTTCGGCTATAGGCAGGCCCATGATGGTATAGTAATCCCCTTCTATGGCCTTTATGAGCAGGGCGCCCTCCTCCTGTATGCCATAGGCGCCTGCCTTATCCATGGGCTCGCCGCTCTGGACGTAGATATCGATATCCTCCTCGGAAAGCTCATAGAAGCTTACCTTGGAAGCGGAAGTAAAGCTTTCAGTACCTGAAGGCGATATCACGCATACTCCGGTCCTGACCTCATGGGTCCTTCCGGAAAGGCGCCTGAGCATGCGCTTTGCATCCTCCTCATCCTTGGGTTTTCCAAATATCTCCCCGTCAAGGAGGACTATAGTATCTGAGCCGATGACAGTGACCTCCTCGTCCCTATGTCTGTCATAGACCTCCCTTGCCTTCTTTTCCGCAAGATAGACCGCAGCGTCCTCATTGCTGATGCTGCTTGGAAGGCTTTCTTCCCCCTTTGCAGGGTCTGCATAAAAGGGCCTCCTGAGCTTAAGCATCAGCTCCCTTCGCCTCGGGGAATTGGAGGCGAGTATCAGGTCTGCGCTTTTCTGGAAGGCTATCCTGGGAGTTCCGTCTGAAGCCATATGTACGATGCCGCAGCGCCTGAAGCCGCATTTTTCTATGAGGTTCTGCATCGGGATATTGAGCTCATGGGTATCTATCTTCAGGTTTCCGCAGACCCTGAAGCAATGCTCCATACAGAAGGCGGCGGCTCCGCGGCCCTTAGCCCACCTTGCCGTGGCTATGCGATGGATGACTCCGTACTCGGCATCATTGAGCCAAGCACCGTCAATGGTGAAATAGGAGGGGTCCAAGCCTATGAAAAACACAAATACACAGGCAATATTCCTGTTTCCGGTGGTAGGTCTTGCCACATAAAGCTGCTGAAGCTCAATGTCATTTACTATGAGCTCCTCAGAGGGATAGCCTCCGGACCATTGTTCGGCATTGCCGTTTTCCGCCATAAAGCTTCTGGCATAGCCGTATATCTCCATGATCTCATGAAGATCCCTCATACCTGCCCTTTCTATCCTTAAGTCCATAGTAATTTATCTCCTTATCCTATGCGAAAGGCCGATACCGGCTCCTCCGATATAAGTATCATATACCTAAGAGGAGCTTTACGCCTATCACTATAAGTATGACTCCCCCTGCAAATTCAGCCTTTTGCTTATATCTGTCTCCGAACAGGGCTCCTATCCTGACTCCGAAGGCTGATATCACAAAGGTAGTGGCTGCTATAAGCAGGGCGCTCCTTAGGATACTCATCCTGTATGCAGAAAATGTGACTCCCACTGAAAGTGCATCTATGCTGGTAGCCACCGCCGCAGCCAGCATGGTCTTAAAGCCCACGTCAGCCCCGTAATTGCCGCAGGACTCCTCTCTGGACTCCTTTATCATGCCTGCTCCTATGATGAAAAGCAGTATAAAGGCCACTATCCCCGAATATCTGCTGATATATCCGCTGACTATGCTGCCGAGCAGAAAGCCGAAGACCGGCATGATGCCCTGAAACGCTCCGAACCAAAGAGCTATGATGAGGGCCTTCCTCAGGTCGAAGCGCCCTGCTGCAAGTCCCTTGCATATGGAGACCGCAAAGGCATCCATGGAAAGACCTATGCCTATGATAAAGATATCTAAATACGTCATAGGCTGCTCACTCGTCGTAGCCTTCCATAAGTCTTATATTGACGGAGATGCTGCGCACCGTCTCATTGGGCTCCAGCCTGAGCTCTGACAGCATGCTCTTTGAGGGAAGCTCAAAGTCCTCCTCCGAAAGCTCAAGCTCTATCCAGCTGCGCTCAGCCTCCTTTGCATTTTCAAGGGCCTCCTCCAGATCCCTGCCCCTTGCCTCGCACATATCAAGGTCCGGAAATCTCACATGATAGCTTCCATCGGGAAGCTCTGCGATGATGCCGGGATAAACGAATTTCATAAGTTTAACTTACCTCCAAAAATATTATCTGCCTAAGGGAAGGATAAGGCTTATAGTCCTCAGGTCCGGCTTAACGGTCATGTTGCCTCCATGGGATAGCATGATACGCTTTGCTATGCGCATGCCCATGATGTGGGGTATCGGAGCTCCGCTTCCGTCCTCTGCTGCCTCGTCCATGGTATGTCCCTCCTCTGCCCTCTCTCCTTCCTCGGAAACAAGCTCGCTTCCATATGAGTTTATACATTCTGCAACCCTCTTGGGGATGCCGGAGCCGTCATCACTGATATCAATGATGGCCCGTCCCTCAGCACAGTGGGCAAAAACAGCTATGCTGCAGCCCTTCGGATTATGTTTTATGGAATTTCCGATAAGGTTCCTCAGTACTCGCTTCAGGAGGCCGCAGTCAGCCTCTATGCTGAGCTTTTCAAACTCCGGAAGCAAAAGCAGCTCTATGTCAAAGCCATCCATGGAGATGGGTTCTGCTCCCTGAGCTGCCACGAAGCTCTCACTATTCATGAAATCAGCCACGGTCTCCCTAAGCAGTCCTGCCGGATAGCAGGGGCTGAGCCTAAGGGGCTGCCTGTTATATTCGAGCTTGGACAGAAGATTGAGGTCATCTATCAGCTCGCTTATCTTTAAGGCACTCTCCTTTATATATCCTGCGGCGCTTTGCTCATCAGAGCCCTCCTCCGCATCCTCCTCAAGCTCCTCTGCATAGCCTATGACCATGGAAAGGGGTGTCCTTATATCGTGGGAAACTCCCCTTATCCATTCCATCCTGAGGTCATCCCGCTTGGCAAGGCTCTGCTTCTGCTCAGAAAGCATATCCGAGGTCTTGTTGAGACTTCCGATGAGCTCTGAAAGAAGGCCCTCCTCATGAAGACGGACCGTTTCTCCCTCCGAAAGCCTCTGTATGCCCTTTCCAAGCTCATTTAGGGTCCGGAAATACCTGAATCCCATAAACAGGAATATAAAAAACAATATAAGGCTCAGGAGCAGTACCAGAAGCTCTGCATATAAGAGGGGCAGTCTGAAGGCCCCTACCAAAAGCAGTATCAGGGACAGAGCCGAGAAAAGTCCTATGCAAAGAAGCGCGGATAAAAGGGCTATCCTAGTTCTGGTCCTTGAGCCATAGGCCGAAGCCTTATCCTTTTTCTTCAAGTTTCTTCACCGCTTCCTCAGTATTGAGCCTGTAGCCTATGCCCCTCTGGGTAACTATCCACTTCGGAGAGGAGGGATCCTCCTCCACCTTTTCCCTAAGCCTGCGCATATGGACCATGACGGTATTTTCGTAGGTATAATACTGGGCATCCCACACGGCCTTGCAGAGGTCATCAAAGGTCACTATCTTTCCGCGGCTTTTTAGCAGGGTATCCAGTATCTTAAGCTCCTTCACCGTAAGGCTCTCCATGCCCTTATCGGAGCTTACCGTCGCCGCATCCATGTCCACGGTCTTACTGCCAAGTATGAGAAGCTTATTTTTAGGAGGCTCCTCTTTGCCGTAGGGATAGCTGCGTTTAAGTATCGCATACATACGAAGCAGAAGCTCCTTTTTTAGGAAGGGCTTCACCATATAGTCATCCGCACCAAGTCCAAGGCCCGTGAGCCTGTCGGCATCCTTATCCCGGGCACTGAGGAACAGCACGGGAATATCCTTATACTCGTCGCTCTCCCGAAGCTTCTTCATCAGGGAAAAGCCGTCCCCGTCCGGAAGATTGATATCCAGTATTATAAAATCCGGAGACTCCTCGGAAAGAGCCCTGAGGGCTCCGCTTATGCTTCCCTCGGTAAGGACCGTCTCATAGCCCTCCTTTAAAAGGGCCTTTTTGAGCATACTGCGAAGCTCCTCATTGTCATCCACAAGAAGTATCCGGTTTTGATAAATGCTTTCTTTTATCATATGTTTTTACACAGGAAGGCCGGAGAAGGCTCTTAAGAACCCTTCCGGCCGTGATATCCATCAGTTTCTAAGGTGTCTTATGCCTATCAGCATACTCCCTGAGCCATCATGGCCTCAGCTACCTTTTCAAAGCCTGCTATATTGGCTCCGGTCACAAAGTCTCCCTCATGTCCGTACTTTTTGGCAGCCTCTGAAGTCATCTTATATATATTGGCCATGATATCCTTGAGACGCTTATCCACCTCCTCAAAGCTCCATGAAAGACGCTCTGAGTTCTGGCTCATCTCCAAGGCAGATACAGCCACGCCTCCGGCATTGGCAGCCTTTGCGGGCATATAGTTTATCTTATTGTCAAGGAAATACTTGGAAGCCTCAAGGGTAGAGGGCATATTGGCTCCCTCTGCCACTGCAGTACAGCCATTCTTCACAAGGAGCTCTGCACTGTTAAGGTCTATCTCATTCTGTGTAGCACAGGGAAGGGCTATATCGCAGGCTACTCCCCATACTCCGCTGCAGCCCTCATGATACTGGGCTGTAGGCACCTTCTCGGCATATTCCTTTATCCTGCCGCGTCTTACTTCCTTTATCTCCTTGACCAAGCTCAGGTCTATACCGGCCTCATCAACTATGTAGCCATTGGAGTCTGACATGGTGATGACCTTGGCTCCGAGCTCCTGAGCCTTCTCGCAGGCATAGATGGCCACATTGCCGGAACCGGAGATAACTACCCTCTTGCCCTCTATGCTCTCGCCCTTATGCTTGAGCATCTCATCAAGGATATAGATGAGTCCGTATCCGGTAGCCTGAGTACGTACAAGGGAGCCGCCGTAGGTAAGTCCCTTTCCGGTAAGGACGCCCTCATAAAGTCCGGTCAGCCTCTTATACTGTCCAAAGAGATAGCCTATCTCCCTGCCGCCTACTCCGATATCGCCTGCAGGCACGTCAGTGTCAGCTCCGATATGACGGTAAAGCTCGTTCATGAAGCTCTGGCAGAAGGCCATGACCTCTCTGTCCGACTTGCCCTTGGGGTCAAAGTCTGCTCCTCCCTTGCCGCCGCCTATGGGAAGACTCGTAAGGGAGTTTTTGAATATCTGCTCAAAACCAAGGAACTTAAGTATGCCCTGATTGACTGAGGGGTGGAAGCGAAGTCCTCCCTTATAGGGTCCTATGGCAGAGTTGAACTCTATCCTGTAGCCTCTGTTCACCCTGACCTGTCCCTTGTCATCTACCCAAGGAACTCTGAAGGATATGACTCTCTCCGGCTCCACGAGCCTTTCGAGTATGCCGTACTCCCTGTACTTTGCCTCATTTTTGTCCACGACGCTGCGGAGGGACTCAAGCACCTCCGTCACTGCCTGAAGGAATTCAGGTTCAGAAGCATTTTTTTCCTTTACCGATGCCAATACCTCATCTACATAAGACATTATCTTGTCCTCCGATATCTATTATAAAAATGTAAAATTGAAACTGCTTTTATATCAAGGCCCTTATGCTGGGCTTAAGTCCTTCGTGCGAGCAGGTCAGGACTGCTTAAGTCTTGGTCCTCTTCAGGGCCTTTTCCAAGCCTTGGTGAGCTATGCTTAAAGGGCCCTGAGCCTCTCCTCTGCGGTCCTAAGCATCTCCTCATACTTCTGCTTCTTCTGCTGCTCCTCCTCTACCTTTTCCTTAGGAGCCTTGCTCAGGAACTTCTCGTTAGAAAGTATGGACTCGGAACGCTTAAGCTCTGAAAGGAGGCGGTCCCGTTCAGCAGAGAGCCTCTCCCGTTCCTTAGCTATATCCACAAGCTCTGAAAGGGGGATGTATAAGGTGCCTGAGCTCAGGACCTTGGATACGGAATTTTCGGGAGCTTCCTCTCCCTCCTTAAGTATCACAAGCTCTGAGGCTCCGCAAAGCAGCTTAAATATATCCTCTGAGGAGCTGAAGCTCTCGGTCTCCGAAGCATCTCTCAGCATGAGATATACCTGAGCCTTCCTTCCTTGGGGCACGTTCATCTCCTTGCGTACCGCTCTCACTGCCCTTACGGCCTCCTTGATGAGCTCTATGCTCTCCTCATCCTCCTTAAAGCAGAGATCCTCCCTCCTTACGGGATAATCAGAAACCATGATGGACTCCTCATCGGTAAGGCTCGTAAATATCTCCTCCGTGATAAAGGGCATGAACGGATGCAGAAGCTTAAGAGCATCTGACAGCACGGTCTTAAGGGTCCAGAGCGCAGCCTCCTTTGAGGCTCTGTCGCTGCCATAGAGCCTCGGCTTAACCATCTCTATGTACCAGTCACAGTACTCATCCCATATAAAGTCCGTTACATTGTCAAGGGCGATGCCAAGCTCAAAGGCATCCATGTTGGAGGCAAAGCGCTCGGACAGCTCTCCCACCTTGGAAAGAATCCACTTATCGGGACGCTCAAGCCTCATAGAAGCAGGCGCTGCTCCCCTGTCTCCGCTCTTTCCCGCATCCTTAAGGATATCATCTATGCCTGAGCCGTACTCCTCCCTTGCCTTATCTATGTTCATAAGGATGAATCTGGCAGCATTCCACACCTTATTGGCGAAGTTTCTTTCGTTTTCTACCTTTTCCCAGTAGAAGCGCATATCATTGCCCGGAGCATTGCCTGTAAGGAGCGCTCCCCTCAGGGCATCTGCACCATACTTTTCTATGACCTCTATGGGGTCTATGCCGTTTCCAAGGGATTTCGACATCTTCCTGCCCTGTGAATCCCTGACAAGGCCATGTATGAGCACCGTATGGAACGGACACTTGCCTGTCTGCTCCACTCCGGAAAATACCATCCTTATGACCCAGAAGAAAATGATGTCATAGCCGGTGACCAGCACATCCGTAGGATAGAACTTCCTTAAGGTCTCCGTATCCTCCGGCCAGCCCATCGTAGAGAAGGGCCAGAGGGCAGAGGAGAACCATGTATCAAGGGTATCTTCATCCTGATGTATATGTGCTGAACCGCATTTGGTGCAGGTCTTCGGCATATCCCCTGCCACCATGATCTCGCCGCAGTCCTCACAATAGTAGGCCGGTATCCTGTGTCCCCACCAGAGCTGTCTGGATATGCACCAGTCCCTCATATTGTTGACCCAGTTCAGATAGGTCTTGGAATAATTTTCCGGTACGAACTTGAGCTCGCCTGACTCAAGGACCTTTCTGCAGTCCTCGGCAAACTTGTCCATCCTTACGAACCACTGGGGCTTTACCATGGGCTCGATGGTGGTATGGCACCTGTCATGTATGCCTACGCTGTGGGCATGGGGCACTGTCTTTACCAAAAGGCCCTGAGCCTCAAGGTCCTCCACCATCAGCTTCCTTGCCTCATAGCGGTCCATGCCGTCATACTTGGAGCCGGGGCAGTTGATGGTAGCATCATCGTTAAGTATACATATCTCCGGAAGGTCGTGGCGTTTTCCGACCTCAAAGTCGTTAGGGTCATGGGCAGGGGTTATCTTCACGCAGCCTGTTCCGAATTCCATATCCACATATTCATCGGCTATGACCGGTATCTCCCTGTCTGTAAGCGGAAGCTTGAGCATCTTGCCCACAAGGTCCTTATATCTCTCATCGTTCGGGTTTACGGCCACAGCAGTATCACCCAGCAGGGTCTCGGGACGGGTAGTGGCTATCTCAACGAACCTGCCCTCCTCTCCAGATATGGGATAATTGATATGCCAGAAGAAGCTGTCCTGATCCTCATGGAGCACCTCAGCATCGGATATGGAGGTCTTGCACACAGGACACCAGTTGATGATACGGTTGCCCTTATATATGTAGCCCTTTTCATAGAGCTTTATAAATACCTCAGTGACTGCCTTTGAGCAGCCCTCGTCCATGGTGAAGCGAAGCCTCTGCCAGTCTGCCGAGGCGCCTATCTTCTCAAGCTGCCCCAGTATCCTGCTCTCGTACTCTTCCTTCCAAGCCCAAGCCTCCTTAAGGAAGCCCTCACGGCCCAGATCATGCTTTTCTATGCCCTGCTTCTTCAGCTTCTCTATGACCTTGACCTCGGTGGCTATGGCCGCATGGTCAGTTCCCGGCTGCCAGAGCACCTCATAGCCCTGCATCCTCTTATAGCGGCAGAGGGCATCCTGAAGGGTATTGTCTAAGGCATGGCCCATGTGGAGCTGTCCCGTGACATTGGGCGGAGGCATGACTATGGAAAAGGCCTTCTTCTTCGACTTCTCGTCCGCATGGAAGTAGCCCATCTTCTTCCATCTTTCATATATACGCTTTTCCATGCCCTGAGGGTCATAGGTCTTAGAAAGTTCTGTCATATATCGTCTCTGCCTCCTTTTACAGCATACGCCTGTATTCCTTCTTCAGCCTGCCCAAGAGCTCCGAGGCCTCCTTTTTGGCCTTTACAGAGTCCTTTTTGAATATCGCAGCGGCTCCGAAGCTATCCTCTTCGGATAATATCTTAAGTTTAAGGTCTTCCTTTGCGATGTCAAGTCTTTTTTTATCATCTTCCGAAAGTTCCGACTCACCGGTAAGCAGATACTTCATCTCCCGGGAGCGCTCCGTCTTCATGCAGAGCTCGGACTGGAGTATAAGCTCAAGGGCCTTATTGTCCTCGAACATCAGTATCCTGACTACAGCCATATCGAGGTAGCTCTGGGCCTTCAGCTTAAGCAGCCGCTCCTTTTCCTGAGGTTCCTTAGCCCTCCTCATATCCTCGTCAGCAGCCTTCATGGCCTCCTCAAAGCGCTGGTATGCTGTCTCAAGGCGCCCCGAATCAAAGAAGTTCTTCCCAAGGGCATGGAGATAGCCCGGACGGTCCAGACGGCTTATGTCAAGGAGCCTGTCCATATAGGCGTTGATCTCATTTCTGGAATAATAGCCGCAGCCTGAAAGTATCATAAGGAGCAGATTGCTTTCATTTTCCCCTTCCTCCATGGCCTGCCGGAGCTTCCTTGAGAGCTCCCGCTCCTTAAGCTCCCTGTCCAGCCAGTCACAGAGGTCCTCATCCACGAAGCCCTCTGACACCATAAGGGGATAGTTATATATCAGGTAGCAAAGCTCCTGAGAGGACCAGAGCCTAAGGTCCAGCTTTTCATAATAATAGGGCACCGAAGCCCTCTGTTTGCAAAGTATAAGTGCCATCAGAACTCTATCTCCGTTGTGATCTCATGTCCGCTCTTTTGGAAGAAATCGCCGAAGCCAAGGTCGCTCAGACAAAGCTTAAGCTTATCTCCTCCCAAAAGCTCCATATCCATGCTTACCCTCGTACACCGGTCCGGACGCTTAGGAAAGCCCTTAAGCTCCACCGTTTCCCTGAGCTTTGAGCCGTTTTTCATGACCGGCGCTATATCTATGTCCACATGCTCCTGTCCCTGAGGGATAAACTCTGCATGGGCCGTATATCCGTACCAGCTCGTTCCCGGAGGAGCAAGTATCAGCCTGTTCTGCCTTCCTTCTACGCTGACCTCCATGGATATCTCACAGGCCAGTCTGGTATCGCAGAGCATGAGCACGGTCTCTTCCTCTCCCGAAAGGAGCTTTTCTGCAGCCATGAGAGCTCCCCGTGCAAATATCCCGTCATCGTAGAGCACCCGTCTCCGCCTGCATATGAATTCCTTGAATTCACCTGCAAACTCCATATCTTCAAAGCCCTTGCCCGTAAGGAATACAGATGAAAATATCTTTCTGTCCATAAGCTTCTTGGCACATTCCAGAAGTATATGGTCCGCCAGCTTCCTTCCCGAGTCGCTGTTCAGTATATCTATGCGGAAGGCCTCCTCCAGCCTCGTGCTGTCGCATATGGCAGTCATACGGGAAAGGCCCCTTATCATGCGGAACTCATTGTACCTTAAGTCTCCCTCGGAAAGGTCAAATACCGCCACGGTATTGTTATAGAGCTCCTTGTCCTTGCTGAGTATATAATGTATGAAGGCCTCGGCATGGCTCATGAACCTTAGGCTCTGCTCCTTGAGCCCAAGCCCTGTGAGCGCCTCCCTAAGGCTGTCAAAAAGGCCCTTATCCGGTACCTCAAGGCATATATAAAGCAGCCCGACATCTGAAAGCTTCCCGCCTTCAAGTCTCTTATCCAATATGCTCACTATAAACTGGGCACAAAGCTCCGCCGCACTATAGGTCCTTCCGCCCATGGTGGAACGTCCGTCCTTCTTGAGCATGGTCACCAGCTTATCCGTGGGGACCGCCTTGCCTGAGAGGGTGAGCCCATAGGCCTCCTCTCCTATATGCCATTTTTCTTTATTTTTATCCCTGCATATAACTGTGGGCAGTATGCTGACCTCCTCATCGCCTTCGGCGCATACCGTCGTATAGTCATCACAGAGATCCAATGAAAATACTGCTGCCATAGATCTCACCTTATATCAAATAGTCCCCGTCTCAGCCTGTCCTTAAGCATATACTCCTTAAGGTCCTCTGAAAGCTCCTTAAGCTTATCCTCCTTGAGTTCCTTGGTCATGCGGTCCAGCATGGAATATCTGTCATCCTCCCTGCTGTGCAGCTTCTTTACGCTGATGGAGCCCTCCTGAACCGTAGTATCCGAAACGCTCTCATCATATATCATGTAATGGAGCTCATCTTCCACGAACAGCACTATGCCGGTAACATATATGCCGCCATATACCCTCGTCATCTCCACGCTGCGGAAATCCTTGTCCTCCGGACTTATCCTGATATAAAGCCTCGGCGGAGCCTCCCTGCTTCCGTGATACTCTATATAATAGCGCTCGCATATCTCCTTCGGTATGGATATCTTCTTCTTAAGGGCCTTGGTATACCTGAATATGAGACCCCTTGATATGAGGATATC
>DVNS01000130.1 GCA_018714145.1 Candidatus Avilachnospira avistercoris | reverse complement strand
TGTTAGAGCCGGGAGCAAATGACCAATTATAGTCGGTCGCAATTAGCCAATTTCAGTCAATCAAAGATGACCAATACACCAGCCCCATGTTTTATCTTTAGTCGTTATGATCTGTCATCAGCAGTTTCTTTGATAAGGGTCCTGCCGGTGGTAAGGGCTACGGTCTTAAGGTTCTTACCCCTGTAGCTTTCTCCCTTAAAAAGGAATACGGTCGCAGCGTCAAAGCTGCGATCAAGAGCACACAGCAAGGTGTCATCCTCATGGAATGAAGATATCCATTTGTCGGGAGACTTGTTGCTGGTAAAGATGATGCAGTTTGCTCCCTCCTTCTGCTGTCTGCGATCTATGATGTCGAAGAACAGCCTTGTATTCTGAAGGTCGAAGTCACATCTGCCTATCTCATCTATGATGAGACAGGACGGCTTTACCAGTCCATTGACCACGGAGCCTTCTTTACCATTACGCCTTGCCATAAGGAGTTTTTGATTGAGTTCATTGGCCTTTATGAAATAAGTCTTGAGGCCACGCTCGCAGCAGCTGTAGCCATAAGCCATGGCAAGATGCGTCTTTCCAACTCCCTGAGGCCCTATGAAAGCCAGATTCTTATGGGCATATATTCCGGAAAGGGACGGCAAAGACTCGAGCAAACTAACTTCCTTTCCATGGAACCTTTTAAAATCAAAGTTATCGAAGGTCTTTGGCTCCTTTATGGGAAGGCGGCTCAGCCTCAGATTGGTGGCGATGCTCGCCTCATGTTTCTTAAGGCTGAGGTATTCAAATATCTCCATGGCTGCTTTTATGCCATCCGGAGACATGTCCTTAATCTCCGCAAGGTGTGCGATCTCCTCGGGAGAGCACGGAAGCCCAAGACCGGATGCCTGTTCACTGATCCTTGAAAATAAAGACTGATCATTCATCCCAAAGCTCCTCCCGGTCGAAGTTGAATTTTTCGAAGCCCGTGGGCTTTTCCAGCGGTTCTGTCTGCCGGATGTCAGTCGTCACCTTCTGGCTTGGAAATTCTTCAGGCTGTTCCATGATCTCATACTGGTCATCGCAGCTCTGGGCTCTCTTTGACCAGGTCACATCGTGGGTGGTAAGGAGTTCTTTAAGATCTGCAGAATAGACATAAAGCGTATAGCCTTCCCGTTTTACACGGCATGTCTTTCCCGTATAACGGTAAGGTACTCCATATCTCCTTCCTTCGAAGCTTACGAATCCGTCAAAAGAGATGATCCTTTCAGGGCTTAGATATCTGTCTATGTCCTCGGTCCGGATCAGCTCGTGCAGAGCATTAGAACACTTTGTCTTATGGATCTCTGCTATGGGGATATCTACAGCCTGTGTATGTCTCATGTTCCGTAAGGAGCACCAGCGTTCGGCCTCGTAGTTCAGGTCAGTAAGGTCGCCGAAAGTCCTTGCACAGAGGAAGTTCTCCTTTACATACCGAACGAGCCTTTCCACCTTGCCCTTTGTGAAGGGATGCCTTGGCCTGCAGAGCTTCGTAAAGAAGCCTACAGTGTCCATGAATGCTTCATAATCCTTCTGCCATATGGGATGCCCTTCAGCATCACGTCTTATGACCACACTCTTCATGTTGTCCGTAAGTACTGTTTTGGGCACTCCGAGTTTTATGAATCCATGCAGCATACCTATGAACAGGTTCTCCTGCTTGGCGTTGGGGAAGAATTCTATGTAGCAGGCTCCGCAATGGTGACATACCATGGCAAAGCAGGCTGCCTGATAGCCCTTATCGGTATCTGTATGGACATTCACGAATCCCCAGTCCATCTGAAAGACTTCTCCGGGATCCGTGACATAACGTCTCCCTCGATTTCCCTGAGGAGATACTGAATGCCTCTTTGGCGGTAACAGGTATCTATGCCTTGAGATATAAGTCTTTATGGTAGTAAGTCCTCCGGTATACCCCACTTCTTTCAGGCGGTCGAAGCATACGCTGCTGTTTGATACTCCCTGACTGAGGAGATCATCGATGATATCGGTGTAACCATCGAGTACGGTAGGCTTTTGTGGCATAGACCTCGCAGAAGTTCCCGCCATATCGAAGCCCTTCTTCTTAAGAGTACGAAGACGGCTGCGGCTTAGACCGGTGATCCGTTCGAGTTCCGCAAGATTCACCTTTTGTGGATCGAAACTTTCTCCGTGGATGTGCTTTAATTCATCAAAGCCCTGTGCTATTATTTTTTGTAGGTCATTACCATGTCCTTCATTATTCATTTGTCCTCCTTCTGCTGATGTATCGGTCTACATCATTATAAAGGAGTTGAAGTTCCATGGTAGTGGCTTTTTAGATCGGCTGAAAATGGTCATTCCATCCTGACTCTTTTTGGTCAATATCGACCGACTCTTTTTGGCGATTTATGCCTGACGTTAACACTGAGATCGGATTTCAAGCAGTTTATATATCTAAAATAATTAAACTTTATAAGCCCTTTCCAAGCAAGGATTCAAAAAGGGGAGTGCTGCTCATTCATCAATTATCTGATGATATCTTCAGCACTCCCTCTTATTTATAAAATCCTATCCGCTTAATATTGCAGATAACTTTTCATCAGCCTCCAAGCTTCTCTATGGCCTTGTCGATGCGGCTCAGGGATTCCTCCTTGCCGAGGACCTCCAGTATCTCCGTGGCTCCTGCAGGAGTCATGGCCCGTCCTGAAAGGGCCGTGCGTATGGGCCACATCATGAAGCCTGTCTTATATCCCTTTTCATCTCCAAAGCTCTTAAGCAGTGCAAAAAGGCCGTCATTAGTAAAGTCCGCAGTCTCAGCAAGCAGTGGTCTTACCTCCTTAAGGAGCTCCAGTGAATTCTCCTCGTTGGTCTTCATCTTCTTATGGACATAGAGGGAGGTATCATACTCCGGCATCTCCTCAAAGAAGTCTATGTGTCCCTCGATATCGGGCAGGACCTCTATGCGGGTCTTTACCATGGCCGCTATCTTCCTTAAGTCCAAAGGCTTTGTGATGACCTTTTTCAGATAAGGCTCTGCCAAGGCATAGAAGCGTTCAAAGTCCATGGCTTTTATATATTCCCAATTCATCCAGCTGAGCTTCACCATGTCGAATACTGCAGGGGACTTGGATATGCGCCTGTAATCAAATTCCTTTACTAGCTCTGAAAGGGAAAATATCTCTCTTTCAGATTCGGGGGACCAGCCAAGCAGCGCCACATAATTGACCACGGCCTCAGGAATGAAGCCCTGCTCCACGAGGTCCTCAAAGGAGGAATGGCCTGAGCGCTTTGAAAGCTTTTTATGATTTTCATCAGTTATCAGCGGGCAGTGCACATACACCGGCACTTCCCAGCCGAAGGCCTCATAGAGACGGTTGTACTTCGGTGCCGAGGACAGATACTCATTGCCCCTTACCACATGGGTTATGCCCATCAGATGGTCATCCACCACATTGGCAAAATTGTAGGTAGGATATCCGTCGGACTTGATGAGTATCATATCATCCAGCTCCGCATTGTCCACGGTTATGTCCCCATAGAGCTCATCGTGGAAGGTGGTGGTACCGGTACGGGGATTATTCTGCCTGATGACATAGGGCTCCCCGGCTGCAAGCTTGGCCTCCACCTCCTCCTTGGAAAGGGAAAGGCAGTGCTTGTCGTACTGGGTTATCTCCTCCCCGTTTACGGTCCTTGTAAGCGTCTTTAGCCTTTCGGGAGTACAGAAACAGTAATAGGCCTCACCCTTTTCCACAAGCTTCTTAGCATATTCAAGGTAGATGCCCTGAGCCTGCCTCTCGGACTGGACATAGGGGCCCACCGGGCCTCCGATATCCGGACCCTCATCATGCTTAAGTCCGGTCTCCTCCAGAGTACGGTAGATGATATCTACTGCTCCCTCCATCTCACGTTCCCTGTCCGTATCCTCGATACGGAGCAGAAAATCTCCGTCCTCATGCTTCGCTATAAGATAGGCATAAAGCGCCGTCCTAAGATTGCCCACATGCATCCTGCCGGTGGGGCTGGGTGCGTAACGTGTACGGATCTTCATTTTTTACTCCATCCTTGAAAATATGATTTGATAGGCATATCTGCCTGAGTCCTGATACATCCAAGGCAGATATCGTCCTCTATGCTTCGGTCTTAGCCTTTAGCGGTCATTGTTGACAACAAACTTATCATAGGCCCACTTCATCGTCATCAGCGGAACGAATTTGTTCTGTGCCCATATCGACTCCATCTGGGAGCCCGGAAGAGGACAGGTGCCAAGGCCCACCTCTATGGTCACCGAGGCTGCAGGTCTGCTGCAGAGCTGCACATATTCCTTGAAGCCTCCGCCACCCCCGGCTATGGCCTTCTGATAGCCCGTAAGCAGCATCAGATTATTGGACAGATCCCTGCTGTGTTCCCGCATCTTATTGTTTTCGATATCCCAGTAAATGATCCGCCCCTGAGCATGATAATTGACGACGGCTCTCCATACACGGCTGTCATAAAGCTCCGTCAGGGCCTTGGTCTCAGGCTCAGATGCCGCATATGCTCCCCTGTAGTCCTCTGCTGAAGGAAGTGTCGAAGTCCCAGGGGCCTGATCGAACATGGCATCGAAGTTCTGATTGAGGTTTACGCCCCTTGCATTGGCTTTCCACCTACTAAGGTATGTGTCAAGATCATAGGAGGTATAGCCCTGCGCCGTATCGTCCTGATAGGCCTTCTGTATCGTGGCCTGAAGCTCACTGCTCCTTATGCCTGAAAGTCCGAACTGACTTATGCTCACTCCGTCCGGGTCCACCATGGGCACCACGTGCAGGCAAACATTGTCGAACCATGTCTTAAGGGGCTTTCCGGCATAGCTGCCCTCATCATAAAAATGCAGCAGGTACTCAACCTGTCTCATGCAGAGATTGGAGGTGATGTACTCCCTTCCATGTATGGCTGCATCTATGAGCACATGGGTAGCTGCTCCCTCGTTGCCGATGATGAGCTCATAAAGGTCCCTGCCGTCGGCAGACTTACCGATGGTGCGTACCTTGAGCCTTTTTGAATAGGCCTTGGAAAGGGCATTGATGTCCTCCACCATGATGTCATAGGTATACACTTCTTCGTTTTGGACTATCGGGTCCTCCACATCCATGAGCACCGAATCTATACAGCCCTCGGGCACGGTGCCGTCTATGGTCATGGCCCCCTGTGCAGTGCCTCCTGTAGACATATAGGCATAGGCATCGATGGAGGCTCCCGGCACCTCAGGATAAGAAGAACTGTCCTGAGAAGCTGCGCCGCTTCCGGCAGAAAGCCCTACTCCCGGTCCGCTGTCCACATAGCCCGAACCTGCCACCGAGGCTCCATGGGCCGTCATATAAGCATTAGCCATGGGTGAAACTCCCATGGCTAAAGCAAGTAAAGATATTTTTAGTATATCAAGCTTTGATCTCATAAATCATATCCTGAGTCAATCTCTGCTGTCTCTTTGGTCCCTTCTGTCCCTTCCGAATCTGCCTCTGCGCTCACCGCGGTCCCTGCGGTCATCTATATCGGTGGGGAGCTTGTCGCTGTTGATATCTGAAGGTCTCATGGACAGGTCTATCTTGCCGTCTCTCATATCTATCTTGATGACCTTGACAGTGACCTCATCTCCGAGCTTTACCACATCCTCTACCTTGCCTACTCTCCTGTCGGCAAGCTTTGATATGTGGATAAGGCCCTTCTTATTGGGAGCCAGCTCTACCTGTGCGCCGAAGCTGAGTATGTTGACTACCTTTCCGGAAAGCACCATGCCAAGCTCAAGGTCTGTCACGATGCTCTCGATGATCTCTATGGCCTTATCTATCATGGCCTGATCTGTACCGCAGACAGATACTCTTCCGTCGTCATCGATGTCGATGCTTACGCCGGTCTCCTCGATTATCTTATTGATGGTCTTGCCCTGCTTTCCAACCACATCGCCTATCTTGGAAGGATCGATGGTGATGGAGCTTATCTTAGGAGCATACTTTGAAAGCTCTGCTCTCGGCTCGCTGATGACGGGATCCATGATATTGTCCATGATATAGAGCCTTGCCTCATGGGTCCTCTTTATGGCCTCCTCCACGATGGGCCTTGTAAGTCCGTGTATCTTGATGTCCATCTGGATGGCAGTGATGCCCTTACGGGTACCTGCTACCTTGAAGTCCATGTCTCCGAAGAAGTCCTCAAGTCCCTGAATATCCGTAAGCACGATATAATCGTCATCGGTATCACCGGTCACAAGTCCGCAGCTTATGCCCGCTACCGCAGCCTTGATGGGCACGCCTGCTGCCATAAGTGACAGGGAGGATGCACATACGGAGGCCTGAGATGTAGAGCCGTTGGACTCAAGGGTCTCAGAAACTGTCCTTATGGCGTAGGGGAACTCCTCCTCTGTGGGAAGAACGGGTACGAGGGCCTTCTCTGCAAGGGCTCCGTGTCCTATCTCACGCCTTCCCGGTCCCCTTGAGGGCTTGGTCTCGCCTACAGAGTATGACGGGAAGTTGTAATGATGCATATATCTCTTCTGGGTGATGGTCTCGTCCAGACCGTCTACCTTCTGAGCATCTGAAAGGGGTGCCAGAGTACATATATTGAGTATCTGGGTCTGGCCCCTAGTAAACATACCTGAGCCATGAACTCTGGGAACCACATCTATCTCAGCTGCAAGGGGCCTTATCTCAGATATCTCTCTTCCATCGGGCCTCTTTCTGTCCTTAAGTATCATCTTGCGGACAGTCTTCTTCTCATACTGATAGATGGCATCGGGAAGCTTATTAAGCCACTCCTCATTGTCGGCAAACTTCTCCTTGAGCCTCTCGGTGATGGCATCGACATTTTTATCCCTCTGCTGCTTGTCATCGCAGAAGACTGCCTCCTCCATCTCCTCTGAGGGCACCTCTGCCTTGATGGCATCAAAGAGCTCCTCGGGCACTGCAAAGGACTTATAGCTGTGCTTTTCCTTGCCTACTTCCTTTACTATCTCATCCATCCAAGCAATTATCTGCTGGTTGATCTCATGGGCCTTATAGATGGCGTCGATCATGACCTCATCGCTTATCTCATCGGCTCCGGCCTCTATCATGATGACCTTCTCCCTTGTGGAGGCTACGGTCAGATTGAGTGTAGATACCAGTCTCTGCATGGAGGTCGGGTTGAAAACGAACTCTCCGTTGACTATGCCCACCTGAGTAGCGGCGCAGGGTCCGTCAAAGGGGATGTCAGAGATGGCCGTTGCCAGAGATGAGCCAAGCATGGCGGTCACCTCAGGGGGACAGTCGGGATCCACTGACATAACTACGTCATCAAGGGTGACATCATTCCTGTAATCCTTGGGGAAGAGGGGCCTCATGGGCCTGTCTATAACTCTTGAAGTAAGGATGGCATGCTCTGATGCCTTTCCCTCTCTTTTATTGAAGCCGCCGGGTATCTTTCCTACGGCATACATCTTCTCTTCGTATTCTACGCTCAAGGGGAAGAAATCTATACCCTCCCTCGGCTCCTTGGAGGCCGTTGCCGTAGCAAGGACCGTAGTATCACCATAATGCACGAGCACCGCACCATTGGCCTGAGCGCTCACTCTCCCGATATCCACCGAGAGTTTCCTGCCGCAAAGATCCATGGAATAAGTCTTATATTCCCTGTTAAGCGGCTTGGAAAACGTTCCAAATCCTGTTTCCATCTTATTTCCTTTCTTCTTTATCCTTAACTTTACACTATATCCCTCATTCGGTCATACAGAGTGTATTCTACACTTATAAAAAAAGAGCGTCAAGGCATTTTATCTAAACTTTAGCCTCAACTGTCTTAACTTTATCTTTCGATATGTATAAGCTCTGAGCTTTGCCGTTTTGCGATGTGAGCTTCAGGCTCAGCCTAAGGCTAAAACCCATACATACGCTCACCTGAATCTTATCTCGTCCCAGCCCCCGCTCTTTCTCAGCCTCTGATACTCCAAAAAGGCCTGCTCGAGCATGGCTCTCTCATTGGCAAATTTCAGCAGGTGTATGGCTTCATGGTATTTATAATAACCGCTGTCCCTGAAATACTCTGAGCTCTGGGGTTTGGAATAATAGGACCTGCCCTTCATCAGATACCAGTGGACATCCTTTTCCACCGTATCCTCCGGCACTAAAAATGAATATGAGCTCTTTCCGATATACGAAACTATCCTGCAATCGGCTCCGGTCTCCTCCCGGACCTCCCGAAGGGCGGTCTCCTCATGGGTCTCTCCCGGCTCCACCGTGCCCTTGGGAAGCACCCATCCCTCATATCTGTTTTTATAATTCTTGTATAAAAGAAGTATCTTTGCGCGGAATATCACTATGCCTCCGCAGCTTACAGCCTCTATCATAAGCACCTCTCATCCTTGTCTACGGCCTTACTTAGTATAGCCTAAAAACCATCTTCTTGTATAGAGGCAATTTTAGGCTGCATCACATCGTTCCCTTCCGGAACCAAGCCCTCGTAAAGCCATTTTCAGGGAAATGATAGCTTGCGGAAAGTATCTCCCTGACCTCCTCTGCACTCTCAGTGGTAAATTCAAACCTTTCCGCCTGATGCCTGATGCCGGAAAGCTCCCTTCCAAGGTCATAGAGCACCGTAGGTACGGAATTATATATCACGTTATAGCAGAAGTCACAGTAATTCTTGCTTATGAGCCGCCTTCCGGTCCTGTCAGTTATCCCCTCTGAGGAAGGCCGCCTGTCACAGCCCGCATAAAGGCTGTGTACGCACTGGGCACTGACCATCATCGGAGCCCGCTCGTAGACCGTAAGCTCCGTATGGCTGCATCCTGCTTTAAAAAGCTTTTCTGAAAGGGCTTTAAGCTCCTTATCCGAAAGCTCCAGCGGAAGGCTCAGTCCGAAGCAGGAAAGTCCCGTTATCTCCATAAGAGCCTCCATGGTGAGGGCATTGAACACATAGACATTGTGGTCCAGTATGAGCTCCTTCTTTCCTTCCGAGAGCTCCTCAAAAAACTCATGAAGCCTCTCCTGCTCCCTGAGATATGAAAGTCCCTCAAGGCTCCTTACAAGGATCGAATCAAAGCCTGCCTCAGAAAGCTCCGCCATATGGGCATCAAAATACTCACCTGCCCGTTTTCTGAATATGGCCGGCAGTCTGAGGCCTATGCGCTTTCCATGCTCATGGACAAGGTCTGAGAGCCTGCCATAGTCTCCTGCCGGAAATGAGGCTGCATCTATATATATAAGCTCAGGCGCCTCCATAAGAAGGGCGGCCTGAAGCTGCTCATCTTCCTCTACTGAAACACGACAGCATACCTTTTCTAAGCTCATCTATGGCCTTCCTCCTAAGCAGATTTATCTGTGATACCGGTATAAATACCTCTCCGTTGACAGTGATGCTGATATCCCTGATGACAAAGTCCGTCCCTCCGCTCTTTTTAAGGCGCATAAGGAGCTCCTCCTTCGTAAGGCCGCGGCTCTTTGCAGCCTCTGCCTCCTGCTCTCCCCATGCCTCTGCGGAGACCTCCGGAAATATATGGGAGAAGGGCTCCGAACCCTCGGGCCAGAGCCTCAGCCTTGGAAGGCTTCCGGCCTCAAAGACAGCCTCTCCTCTGATATATATCCTCTTATCCTCCTTGATATACTGCTCCTCTATCCCTGAAAGGAGCTTCTCATCCCTCACCCTGAGCTTCGGCTTCTCCTTAAGCTGGAGCATGTCCCTGCCATTCTGCTTTCTGAGATAGCCCTCCGTGCTTCCGCCCCGGTCAAAGACCTCTGAAAGCACTGAAAGGTCCGAAGCTTCAGGACCCATATCCTTATTCCAGCGTCTTTCGGCTTCTTCCCCTCCCTCCTTAAAGAGTTCATAAAGTCTGTCAAGGTATTTGCGATACACCGATACCACCCCTGCCACATAGGAGGGAGACTTCATCCTGCCCTCTATCTTTAAGGAGGCTGTACCTGCAAGATAAAGCTTCGGCAGGAGCCTCAGGGTGTTCAGGTCCTTCATGGAAAGTATGTAGCCTCCATCGTAGGGGAGCCTGCAGGGCCCGGCACAGCGGCCCCTGTTGCCTGAGCGGCCCCCTATCAGCGAGCTCATGAGGCACTGCCCGCTGTAGCTGTAGCAAAGGGCTCCATGGGCAAATACCTCCACCTCAAGGCCCTCTATGTCAGCTATCTCCCGTATCTCGGAGAGGGAAAGCTCCCTTGCCGGCACCACCCGGCATACTCCGTAATCCCTAAGCAATTTTGAAAAGGCCGGTCCGGTCACCGTCATCTGGGTGCTGGCATGGAGGGCAAGCCCCGGAAAATGCTCCTTCACATATTTGAGGAGCCCCAAGTCCTGAATGATGACTCCGTCAAGTCCCGCCTCATAATAGGGCCTCAGATAATCCTCTATAAGCTCAAGCTCTCCATCCTTCATAAGGGTATTGAGGGTCATGTATATCCTCACTCCCCTAAGATGACAGTACTCTATGGAGGAAAGGAGCATATCCTCCTTGGAGCTCTCGGCATAGGCCCGGGCAGAAAAAAGCGGACCGCCCATATAGACAGCGTCCGCCCCTGCATTAACGGCTGCCCTGCAGGCCTCATATGAGCCTGCCGGCGCCAGCAATTCCATTTTCCTGATATTATCCATCTCTTGTCTTATATATCCGCTTGCTGTTTTTATCTTTTCCTCAGCCCTGCCGGACCAAGTCTTACTGGGCCTTCGGTTTTATGGTGATTATATCCTCGGTGCTTTCCTCGTCTTCATCAGGAAAGGTCTCTCCGCTCCTAAGCTCCTCATATCTCTGCTTCCACTCCTCAGAGCGCTTTTCCAAGACCTCCTGCTGCTTAAGGGCTGCTTCCAGCTTCATCCTCGTGCCCACGATATCGTGCTTCACCGAATAAAGCTCCCTTTCCATCTCCTCCATACGCTCACGCATATCAGACATATCATTAAGAGCCTTAAAATATTCATCGCAGATATTGAGCTCTAGGAGCAGGCTCCTGTACTCATCTGACAGATGGTTATAGCCGGAGGTGGTCTTTATCTCAGCAGTCTTTCGATTAAGAAAGGCGGCCACCTTCTGGATATAGGCACTGTCAGCTCCGGAAAGGCTGTATACCTTGCCGTTTATAAGCACGTCTGTTATCTCATTTTTAGTATCATTCATCTTCATGGCAAAATACCTCTCAGAGCTTCAGGCTCTGCTGTCCCAGCCTCTCAAGGCCGAGATGCGTATATGCGTTGTCGGTGGCTATACGTCCTCTGGGGGTTCGCTGTATGAGTCCGTTCATAAGCAGATAGGGCTCTATGACATCCTCTATGGTGCCGCTGTCCTCTCCAAGGGCTGCAGCTAGGGTCTCAAGTCCCACGGGACCGCCTCCGAACTTCTTCATGATACAGAGCAGATACTCCCTGTCATTCTGATCAAGGCCCAGCTTATCCACATCCAAGATGTCCAGAGCATAGTCCGCCACCTTGCTGTCTATGCTGCCGTCGAACCTTACCTCGGCAAAGTCCCTGACCCTTCTCAGAAGCCTGTTGGCAAGCCTCGGCGTGCCCCTGCTGCGCCTTGCTATGCGCATGGCACCCTCATCATCTATCTCTACTCCGAGCACCCGTGCAGAGCGCTTTACTATCTGGGAAAGCTCGGAAGGGGTATAGAATTCCATCTTCTGTACCACGCCGAACCTGTCCCTTAGGGGAGCCGACAGAAGGCCCACCCTCGTGGTGGCTCCGATGAGGGTAAACTTAGGAAGCTCAAGCCTTACGCTCCTTGCCCCTGCCTCCTTGCCAAGCAGTATGTCTATGACAAAGTCCTCCATGGCAGGATAGAGCACCTCCTCCACCTGCCGGTTCAGCCTGTGTATCTCGTCTATAAAGAGTACGTCCCCCTCAGAGATGTTATTGAGTATGGCCGCTATCTCTCCGGGCTTTTCTATGGCAGGGCCCGAGGTTATCTTGATATTGACCCCGAGCTCATTGGCGATTATGCCGGAGAGGGTGGTCTTGCCAAGTCCCGGCGGTCCGTAAAAAAGCACATGATCGAGAGGCTCTCCCCTCTTCTTTGCCGCCTCTATATATACGGACAGCATCTCCTTCATGCGGTTTTGCCCTATGTATTCTGAAAGTCTCTGAGGCCTCAGCTTATCCTCAGTAAGCTTATCTTCTTCAATGATATCTGTGTTTATCAGTCTATCCATCCTATGACCCTGATTTAACCGGCACTTCTGAGAAAGCTCCTTAGTGCCTCATTTTTATTGGATTCAAGATAGGCAAAGCCGGCTATCCTCTTAGGCACATCGACCTTAAGGGGCAGCTCTATCAAAGTCCCTTCCTTAAGCTCAGAGAGGACGAACTCCTTTATGACAGCAGCTACTCCAAGACCTATCTTGGCAAATTCTATCAAAAGGTCCATCGAGGAGATGTCCAGCATCCTCCTCGGGACTATATTATGTTCCCTGAAATACTCATCCACATGGATCCTTGACAAATTGTCCTTGGAAAGGAGCATGATATTGCCCCGTTCCAGTATGTCAGCATCTTCACCCTCCAGCATCCTGAAGTTCTTCAGATACTCAGGAGTACATACAAATACATCCTGCACGTCCATTATCTTAAGGAACTTTATGCTGCTCTTAAGCTTCGGCACCACCACGGCCCCCACGTCCAGACTTCCTGCCTCTATCTCCTTAAGAGTAGTCAGGGACTCCTGATTGCTGATGCTCACTCGGATATGGGGATACAGCTTAAGATAATCCTTCAGATAGGGTATCAGCAGGTATTTGCATAGGGTGGTCGAGGCGCCGATGGTGAGCTGGCCGATATTGAAGTCCTTTATCCTTCGTATCTCCTCCTCGCCCCGCTCTATGAAGTCAAAGGCATCCTCCACATGGGAAAACAGCACCTCGCCCTCGGCAGTAAGCCTGACTCCCCGGGAATTGCGCATAAACAGCCTGACTCCAAGCTGCTCCTCCAGCTTGACTATGGATTTGGAGATGGCCGGCTGGCTGATGAGCAGTACCTTCGATGCCTTCGAGATATTGCCTGCCTTCGCTACCTCATAAAATACCTTATATGATGAAAGTGCCTGTTCCACTATGACCTCCTGATGGAAGCTACTATAATGACGCTGTCATTTATTAAATCAATGACGCTGCAATTCAGCGCTTCGTGCTTCACACTCCCGCGCTGCTGCGCCGCAAAGCGGCTCTATCCTCACCTTGTGAAGATAGTATACCACAGTCGCAAACGAAGGAAGCACGAGCGAAGCGAGTATTTACTTCGTCCGACTGTGGTATGAGCAAGCTTTGCTTACGAATAGTATAACCAGCGTTCAGAGAACGCTGAAGGCTGCAGGGCAGCCTTATCCTCACCTTGTGAGGATAGTATACCACAGTCGCAAACGAAGGAAGCACGAGCAAAGCGAGTATTTACTTCGTCCGACTGTGGTATGAGCAAGCTTTGCTTGCGAATAGTATAAGCAGCGGCAACGCCGCTGAAGGCTGCAGGGCAGCCTTATCCTCACCTTGTGAGGATAGTATACCACACTACCTCATCTTTTTGCAGATAAATTGGCTTTGATATGCTCCATGATGCTTTTGGCATATCTAAGCAGCTCCTCTTTATCTGAAAGGAGTTCCTCTGAAAAGAGGGCATAGCCGCTTTTTTCTCCGTAGGACCTGTGGTATACCGGTGCAAAGACATTTTCAGGCTCAGGAAGGAATATGCCGCTCATACACTGATAGCAGTTTTCCCTTTTTGCCCTCTGTCTGGAGCTTTTCTCCACGAATTCCCCCACCGACTTATGTATGGCCCTGTCCTCCAGCGGAAGGTAATAATAATTTTTATAGTCCGCAAAAAAATACTTAAGCTCTCCGCTATAGAGCTCGGCCGTGATATTGAGGAGCTCTCCCTCCGCTCCTGAGGCAGAGACGGCATAGGGTCCCTCCTCATAAATGAATTCCTTAGGCAGCGGAAGTTCGAGCCTCAGCCTGAGGTCAAGCACCTTGGAGCCCGAAAGCTCCACGATATCCGCTGAGCTAAGCTCGAAGCCTCCCGAAAACAAGGCCTCATAGGAAAGGACCTCCGCCACCCTCGGAAGGTAGGATATGTCCTCAGCATTGTGAAGGAGCAGTATACGAAGGAGCTCCTCTGCCCCTTCTGCGCCATCTCCTCCCGAGGTCTTAAGACTTCTGTAGTCCTGATAGACAGATATCAGCTCTCCTCCCGAATACTTGTCCTCCCTTCCTATGGAAAGGAAGCCCTCCACGGTCTTAAGCTTCATATCGCTAAGTCCTAATATGCCCCTGAGCCACCTTATGTGCTTATATATGTCGAAGCTAAGGGCAGTCTTCAATACATCAAAGTGTCCGTATGCCCTGAGGCATCCCGATAAAAACGGAAGGTCAAAGCCGTCTCCGTTATAGCTCACAAGTATCGGCGGCTTTCCAAGCTCCCTTTTCTTTGCGGCAACCAGCTCACAGAACCCGGAAAGCAGCCTTTCCTCATCAGAAAGCTCCTCGGAAAACCATTGGATAAGCTCCCAGCGCCCTTTCTCATGGCAGAGGGCTCCTATCAGATAAACTTCCGCCCTTCCTGCCTTAAGTCCGGTAGTCTCTATATCAAAGAAAATGAGCCTTTCCTTCGGGCCTATATATGAAAGCCTGCTGTCATCCCAAGCATCGATGGGATATCTCCTTACTATCATCCGTTCGTTTCTATCCTTTTTTCAAGCTCCTCATCAGAGCAGGTAACATTCATATCCCTGTCTATAAAATATGCCGTATATGATGCCCCATAGCTTTCATTGTACTCTCTCAGGTATGAAAGGCCTTCCTCCCTCCCCTTTACAAAAAGGGTGGTGGCAAGGGCATCACAAAGGGCAGAGCTTTCTCCGGTCACCGTCACCGAGGCAAGCTCACCGTCTGAAGGGTATCCGGTCTTGGGGTCAAGTATATGGTGGTAGATGCGGCCGCCGTATTCAAAATATCTCTCATATATTCCTGCCGTCACCACCGATATATCCTCTGCCTCTATCTTGAAAAGCCACTCTGAAGCCTCCTTTGCAGGCTCCCTTATGCCCACATAAAAGGGCTCTCCCGAGGGCTCCCCTCCTATGCAGAGCACATTGCCGCCAAGATTTATGATGGCTGAGCTTACTCCCCTATCCAAAAGCTCCTCCTTTATGCGGTCAGCTATATAGCCCTTGGCCACGGCTCCCACATCAAAACGAAGGTCCTCAGCTTCCTTTATAAGCTCATAGCCCCTTTCCTCATCGCCCTCTATATGCCATTTCATATATCCGAGCTTTTCCCTCGCATCTTCAACCTCCTCCTCTGATGGAGGAAGCTTTCGTTCCTTGATATCCCAGAGGGAACTCAGAGGCTCTATGGTAAGCTCCAGATCTCCCCCGGCGCTTTCATATACAGAGCTTATGCTGGAAAACAGCCCCGCAGTCTCCCTGTCTATGGGAGTTCGCAGACCTCCTTCATTGATGCGCCTGATATCCGAATCCTTTCCCTGCGGTGAAAACAGGCTGTCAAAGCGCGAAAGGAGCTCAGCCGCATACTGAAGGTCTTCTTCATCCCCTCCCTCATAGATGCTTATGGTACAGTAGGTATCCAAAAGAAATCTATCGATGCTTATGGGCTCCGTACTTTTGGTCTCGCTCTGCCTTCGGCTTACTGAAAACTGCATCAGCACTATGAGGAGGACCATGGGTATGAGGGCCAGAAATCTCTTATATCCCTTCCACATAGGCCTATCTGTTTATGACCCTTAGGGCCTGCTTCAGTATCTCCTCGGTACCGGCATCCTCCGATACATCCGCCCTTCGTACGGCTCTCGCAGCCTCTATCCTCGTATATCCAAGGACAGTCAGGGCATCTATGGCCTCGGACATGGCACTGCCGGCTGCTGCCCCGCTTACGGAAAGGCCTGCCTCACTGCCCATATCATCGGACCTTCTGAGCAGGATATCATTGCCTATCTTATCCTTCAGGTCGAGTATGACTCTCTGGGCAGTCTTTTGTCCTATGCCGGGGGCCCGGCTGATGGACTTGGCATCGCCGGTCACTATGGCAAGCCTCAGGTCATCAGGTCCCAATACCGAAAGTATGGAAAGGGCTCCCTTGGGTCCTACTCCGTTTACGGATATCAGGCGCCTGAACATCTCCCTGTCCTCCCTGAACAGAAAGCCGTACAGGGACTGTCCGTCCTCCCTTACGGAATAATGGGTATATATCCTCAGCTCCTCGCCCTCAGGCGGAAGCTGGGAAAGCACCGAGAGGGGCACATTGATGCCGTAGCCCACACCTCCTGCCTCCACTACTATATAGCCCTCATCCTTTTCCACCAGCGTCCCATGTATAAAGCTTATCATAAGCTATCTGCCTTCCTTATCTGCTTTCTTTCATTACTGCGTGACCGGTGTGGGCCTTGCAGGGTCAAATATGGCTCCCACATCATCAAACAGGTCTGAAAGCTTGTCCCTCTGACCGGAGAGATCCATCCACATCATATATCCGTCAAGATTGCGGCGTCCCTGCCTGAGATAGTCCTTACCGACCTGTACCCAGTACTGGCTGGAATCCACTCCGCAGAAGTATCTGAAGCCCAGATCCCAGAGATAATCAAATTTCTGATTTTCATGGGTATAGGCGTGCCAGTCTCCCACATCCGAGCCGAAGGGATAGAGGATGATGTCACAGGTGCCTGAAAGAAGCTCCTGATTGACATTTTTCTCCCACCTGTCCGCATCCTTCTTCACATCCTCAAGGCTGCGCTGGCTCATATCTCTGTGGCCCCAGCTGTGGGAAGCCAGCTCATAGCCCTCTGCCTTGAGAGCCTCTGCCACCTCCCTAGCGATCTGCCTGTCCTCTTCTATATTGTAGTTGGCCTCCTTCTCAGGGTCATACATATCCGAGTTGGGGTCATAGGTCTCGTCTGTCCTGTAGCCAAGTATGCCGTTATAGCCAGTAAATGCAAGACAGGCCTTGGCTCCCTTGTATGAAAAGTCCGGATGCTCCTCCACGAAGCGGTTGAGTATGGGCACCAGATCATATTCTCCGTAGTGCTCATTGCCCTCTTCGTCCACATAATGACAGGTGGTCTTTCCGTCCTCACCTATGAGTATGCGGTCCGCAAAGCCGGCCCCCTCCATATACTCATAGTAGCAGACATCATCCTGAGACATGACCATGGGCTTCTTGCCCTCGGGGAGCATGATATCTCCCTCTACCATGACCTCCTCGCCGTCTGCAGTGGTCTCTATATGGGCCATATCATGAAGTCCTACCAGCACGAAGCCGTCCCGGTAAAACTCATCCAGCATCTTTTCAAATTCCGAGATGGTAGTCATGACCGAATTATAGCCATCGGCCTGAGTTCCCCAGCGCTCCTTATCAAGGGCATTTTCCGGGTCAACTATCAGGCTGTGAAAGAATACATGGGTGATGGTATTGATGTCCTGTCTCACAAGACCAGCCTTGGTCTCCTCGTATCCCGATATAAGTGCGGCTATCTCACTGTCCTCCGCCGCTCCGGGAAGGGCCGACAGCAGCTCTATGGCCCCATCATAATCATACATCATGGCCAAACGCTCTGCCTCGGAGATAGTAAGCTCCCGCTCATCCGGACCGCTCTCCGTCTCCGGTACTTGGACCTCGGTATCAGTTCCTCCGCTCTGTCCCTCCATAGTCTGCGAGGCTCCGGTCTCTGAAGCACCGTCGTTTCTGCCTGCAAATATGCCCCTCAGGGCCCATACGGCAAATATGAGCACAATGACTGCGATGACAGCAATGACTATGGCAGCTATGCGCTGTCTCCTCACCCTTTTCCTTCGCTGCTCCGCCCGAAGCCTGCGCTCCTTGGCCCGTCTTTCCGCAAGGAAACGCTCACCGCTTATATCTATCTCAGCCTCACTGCTGCGCCTTCTCGAGCTGCTTCTTGTGCCGGAAGCAGAGCTCCGTCCCGGGGAAGGGGCTGAGCTTCTGCCGGTACCGCTTCTCAAGCGGCTCCTTGAAGTCCCATCAGAGCTTCTGTCTCCATCCAAGCTCCATGACAGCTCTGATGAGGATCGCCTTCTTCCCTCAGTCTCTCCCCTGCTCATATCCCTCTTTGCAGCGGAGCCCCTCATTATCTCAGCCTCCCTGCGCCTTTTTGCTTCCTGAAATCTCTGCCTTCTTTCTTCAGGTGACAGTGCCATATCATTCTCCTTTTTATGGATGCTTTAAGCCAATTCAAATCAGTTTAACATATTCGTCCGATTTATGCTATACTTATGAACATGCAGAATGAAATGATAGCCTTATACATACTTATACTTTTAGTAGTGCTGCTTTGCGCAGCGCTCATAGTCATGCTCGTAAGAGCCAGATCCGAGCTTCTTAGGCTCCTTTCCGACAAGGAGGAGGCAGAAAAGCTTGAAGAGGTCCTAGATGACATGGACAGGCTCAAGAGGGAGCTCAGCGAGACCGTGCCCCAGCGGGTGGGAGAGATACGCCTTGATATAGACAGACGCCTCAAGCATGATTCAGAGGAAAATCGCCAGAACCGTATCGAGATATCCGACTCCTTAAGCCGCAGCTCCGAGCTTCAGCGCCAGTCCTTGGACAGGCTCCTTGAGACTCAGCAGAGAAGGCTCTCTGAGCTTTCCGAGGGACTTAACCGGAAGCTGAGGGATATATCCGAAGCCCAGAACGAAAAGCTCTCCCAGATGTCCGAGCTTCAGAACAGAAAGCTTTCTGAGCTTTCCGAGGCCCAGCAGACACGGCTCTCCGAATATCAGGAAAAGATGCAGACCACCCTCAAGGGCTCCCTTTCAGAACTCAGCGAAAGCAATAGGGAAAAGCTCTCGGAGATACAGGGCGAGATCAACAAGAAGCTTGACACCTCCCTTAATGAAAGGCTCGATGCCTCCTTCAAGACCGTGGGCGAGCAGCTTAATAAGCTCTACACCTCCCTTGGAGAGCTCAGCCGCTTGGAGGACGGGGTCACAAATCTCAACCGTACCCTTTCCAATGTAAAGACAAGGGGCATATTTGGTGAGACCCAGCTTGAAAATATCCTTGCGGACATACTCCCTCAAAATCTTTATGATAAAAACGTAGTAACCAAAAAAAGCGCCCCCGGAAACAGGGACGTGGTAGAGTTTGCCGTCAAGATACCAGATAAGGAGGCCACCGGCGAATTCCTTTATCTGCCCATAGACTCCAAATTCCCGGGGGATATATATGAGCGCATCAGGGCCTCGTCAGAGGCTGCAGATACGGACGGCCTTTCACAGGCAGTAAAGGAGCTGGAGCAGTTTATAAAAAGAGAGGCAAAGGGTATAGAAGATAAGTATATCGACCCTCCCAATACCACTGACTTTGCCATTCTCTTCCTTCCCACCGAATCCCTCTACGCCGAGGTGCTGCGCATACCCGGGCTTTCAGAGGAGTGTCAGCGGAAGAACCATATAGTCATCACCGGTCCATCTACCATAAGCGCCCTCTTGAGCTCCCTCAACATAGGCTTCAGGTATATGGCAGTAAACAGGGATTCCAAAAACATCCTCAAGCTGCTTTCAGCCATTAAATCCCAGTATGGCATCCTTTCAAAGCTCATAGGCACGGCTCAGAACCGTATAGAGCTTGCAGGCAAGGCCACCTTGGACCTTCAGAAGCGCACCGATATCATAAATAAAAAGCTCTCCCGGGTGGAAGAGCTTGAGCCTTCGGAAGCAAAGAAGCTTTTAGGCGTGGGTGAAGTCCCTGAGGCATACGATGATATGGATATGGAACAGGAGGAGGCAGAGGCTTAAAGCCCCTCCCCTTCCTTTATGCCAAGTCTTGAAAAGGCCAGCTTATATCCGTCTTCTCCATAGGTAAGGGATCTGTTGACCCTGCTTATGGTGGCGGTGGAAGCTCCTGTCTTTTCTGCGATATCCAGATAGGTCATCCCCTGATTGAGCATGAGGGCTACTTCAAAGCGCTGGGACATGGCCATGAGCTCCTTTATGGTACAGACATCGGAAAAGAATCTGTAGCACTCATCCCTGTCCTTAAGCTTAAGTATGGCATCAAAAAGATGATCTGTCTCTTCAGTACGGGTCTTTGAATTCATTTCTTTACCTCTGTATCTCAGCTTTAAAACTTTAAAATACTAAATCAATTTGACTTTAACACTTTAAACTCTTTTAGTCAATCCAAAAAGCCATATCTCCCTGCTATTATATTTGTCATAGCCAGTCATTGCCTTTTCCACAGGGCAGACTATGCTGTTAAGATATTATAATCATTTAAGGCAAAAACATGAGCTCACAGGAAAGAAGCTCTGCCTCCTCCCTGTCATGGGTAGAGATAAGGAGGGTCCTGCCCTGAAGCCTTTTATCTATAAACTCAGCAGTCAGTCTCCTCGCCTCCTTGTCGAGGCCTGAAAAGGGCTCATCCATGATGACTATATCCGAGGGATGAAGAAGAGCCCTTATCACGGCCACACGCCGCTTCTGTCCTCCGCTAAGGCTCCTGCAGGGAATCCTTTCATCTATATCCGAAGCAATATATCGAAGGGCCTCCTTTGCCTCATTTTTGGAAAGGCCCTTGGTCGCGGCACATATATTGGTTATGGCATCGCACTTTTCAAACAGCCTGTCCTCCTGAAACACCACTGAAAATGAAGGCTCAGTCCTTCCCGAAAATTCCATGCTTCCGCCGTCCTGCTGTTCAAGGCCAAGTATCAGCCTAAAGAGCGTGGTCTTACCTATGCCGCTCTTTCCCATCAGGGCATATCTTCCTCCGTCCTTAAAGAGGGCGGAAAAGCCCTTAAGCACAGCCTTATCCCCATAGCTTTTATACAGGTCCTTTATCTCTATCATTAAAAACTCTCCTGCTTTAAACCCCTTCTCATATCCGCTTTGAAGCTGTTTTAAATACTGCCTTTAATATCTGCTCACAGATATAGGACATCATTATCACCATAAGGCTCCATGCAAATACCCCTGCCGTGTCCAAAAACACCTTGGACTGATACAGGTAAAATCCTATGGTCCCGGTGGGCTGGCCAATGAGTTCCGCCGCCACCCCTGATTTAAAGGCCATGCCGATGACCGAAGAAAGGGAGGTCGAAAGATACGGAAGCAAGGCAGGAAGATATATATATCTCAGGCTTCGGAAAAATCCCATTTCGTATGTTCTTGAGACCTCCAGAAGCTGTCTGTCGCTTGTTGAAAGCCCTGATATCACCGCCTCCCATATCATCGGAAAGGCCACGATAAATGACACGACTATGCTGAGCTCCCTGCTTCCGCCAAGCCATATAAGGGCAAGTATCACAAAGGAGGCCACCGGCACCGCCTTCATAAGGGCTATCACTGGAGACATAAGCTCCCTGAGTATGGGCTTAAAATAGGCTATCGTCCCAAGCAAAAAGGCCAAGGCCGAGGACAGGAGAAAGCCTGAGGCTATGCGCAGCAGACTATTTAGCACCGAAAGCCAGAAGCCAAGGTCACCTGAAAGCCTCCAAAGCTCCCTCAGGGTGTCTATGGGGCCCACAAGGATGATGCTGTTGTCCGTAAGCCTCGCTGCTATCTCCCATATAGCCATCCAAAAAAGGATGATGAGCCACCTTCGTATCCTATTGTCTGAACTGTTTTTTTTCATCCTATATACCAAGCCCTGCTCTCCCGGCCAAGACCTTTTAAGTCCTTAGTCAAAAGCCTGAGCTTCTGAGCTTCCCATACGCTGCAGGATAATAGCGTCCTGAGTCCCACGGCGTCGATAGTAAGGCGTCTGAGCCTTACCCCTTCGCCTTAGTAAAATTGAACTTCTAAGCTTTCTTCCTTACCGAATATCCAAAATGTCCAAGCTTTCGTCCAAGCTCGAAATATTCCCCATGGGCATAGGCTATGAGACCTGCCCGGTCAAGCTCCAGCCTGCCGTTTTTATCTATATATCGCTCATCCACATCCACCGCCGTGACCTTGGCGATGAACATATCATGGGAGCCAAGCGCAAGCTTATTTATGACCCTGCACTCGATATTGACCGGAGCCTCCGCTATCAGGGGACAGGACACTGTCGAAGCCTTGGCCCTTGTAAGTCCGCAGGCCTTCCACTTATCCACCTTTGCTCCGGTGACCACTCCGCAGTAGTCCGTTGCCTTCGAAAGCTCCTTTGTGGTGAGGTTTATGACATACTCTCCTGTTTCCTCGATCATATGGTGACTGAAGCGCCTTGGCATGACGGATATATATACCGTCGCCGGCTCTGAGCATACTATACCCGCCCATGCTATGGTTATGATATTGGAATTGCCTGCCTTGTCTGCACAGCTTACCATCACCGCAGGTACGGGAGCGACAAGAGTTCCCGGCTTCCATACCTGCTTTGCGTGCATCGGTCCCATTTCCTTATTTACTTCGTTTACTCTATTTTCTCTATTTTCTCTATTGGTTCTGTTCTCTTTGCTTGATTTATTCTCTTTGCTTGGTTTATTCTCTTTATTTGTTCTATTTATTTTGTTTTCTTTATTTTCCCTGATATGCCTTTTAGGGCCATCGGTCTTATTTTTCCTCTTTCGTTTTCCATCCATATCTGTTTCCTAAAAAACGGACAGGCCGAAAATGGTCTGTCCGTTCATCCGGCTTTATCAGTCAGAGCCTAATACATAAAAGATATCCTCGGGAAGGGCTCCTCCCACTGAGGCAGCATTGGCATTATAGAGCACCGTAAGGTAGACGCTCAGGGCCCCCTTCATCTCTTCTCCTGTGATGCAGGCTATGCCGCACTTAGGTATGGCCTTTTCAGCTATGGCTGCCTTTTCGATGATACCGGCCTTAGCCACGAGCTCCGCAGTATGGGCCGTATCCTGAGAAGCTGCCTCCGTGGACAGCCTCTGGGTACTGATGAAGGCATCCATAAGTCCGTCCTCTGCATGCTCCTCCAAGAACTCGGTCCTTGCCACCGTCACTCCCGTAAGCAGCATCGAATCTCCGCTGTCCGGGCACTTATCCCACTCCTCATTGAGGTCCATGAACTCCCTGACACCCTCATTCTGTACCTGACATACTGTGGCAAAGGGCTGGGGAAGCACGGCTATGATAGAGGGATCCTCTGCAAACATAGCAGCTATCTCCGTGGCCTCCGACTTATACTCTATGGTCACGCTGTCCGTAAGTCCGTTCTGGGCAAGTATATAGTCCATGGCAAACTGGGGCGTGGTGCCCTGTCCAGTCATATATACGGTCTTTCCCGCAAGGTCGGAAAGGGAGGTGATGCTCTCATCTCCTGTCACCCCGTAAAGGACTCCAAGGGTATTGATATCTATGACCCTTATGCCGCCCTCGGTCTTATTGAAGAGGACTGAGGCAAGGTTGGCAGGTATCAGGGCGATGTCCAGCTCTCCCTGAGTAAGCTTTGCTGTTATCTCATCAGCTGCCGTCGCCATGGTGAATTCCGCCTTGAAGGGAAGCTCGCCGTTTTCGGACCATTCCATCATATTGACAAGGCCCATGGTGGTCGGTCCCTTAAGGGAGCCCACTCTTACTATCGTGTCTCCATACTGAAGCCCGGCCGCATCATTTGAGCCGCTTACGCCTATATAGCCATACCCTTCAGCGGCCTCTGTGCCCTCAGCCTCCGACTCGGCAGCAGTTTCCGCTTCCGTCTCCTTGATCTCTTCGGTCTCTGCTTCAGTGCTCTCTGCCGCCGTTTCCTTAGCCGCTTCTGCAGTTTCAGAGGCCTTGCCTCCGCAGGCAGCCAGTGAAAGTGCCATGGCCGCAGCAAGTACCAAGCTCATATATCTTTTCATAATAGTCCTCCTCTATTTTCCAAGGTAAGCCTGATGAAAATGCAGCTTACCATTGTCTTCCTCTTCTATGATCATATACGAGGGTCTGTGATTCATCTGTCTCGGATAGCTCAGGCTTCCGGGGTTTATGAAAAATATCCCCTCTTTTTTTGCCTCCACAGGCCTGTGGGTATGTCCGAAAAAGCATATGCCGCAGCCCCTTGACTTTGCCTCCTCAAGTATACGGCCCTCAGACACGCTCACCCCATAAAGATGTCCATGAGTAAGGAAGGCCTTAAGTCCTCCCAGTTCAAATTCCATATCCCATGGCAGGCTCGAAAAATAGTCATTGTTGCCCCTCACCATGTAGAGTTCACAGTTATCGCCCACATATTCCCTTATGACCTTCTCAAGGCCTTCTCCGTCACCGCAGAATATGAGCTTATCAATGGGTCTGTTCTTCTGAATGACAGCCCTGAGAGTATCATTTTTTCCGTGGGTATCACTTGCTACCAGTATCTTTTTCATATCCATCCACCGAACTAACTTTTTATCAGGCCCTTTATAGCCCATGGCCTTTCTTAGGCCTATATAAAGGGCTTAAGCATCCTAAGCCCCCAGCCCCTCTTTTCTTATATGCCAGAGGCCAGTCTTTCCTTTATCAGTTCATTCATCTTATGAAGGGCCAAGGAGCGGTGGGACACGCTGTTTTTAAATTTGTCACCCAGCTCCGCCGTGGTCTTTCCATATCTCGGAAGGTAAAATATCGGGTCATAGCCGAAGCCCTCATCGCCCTTGGGCTCCATGGCCACCTCTCCCGAAAGCACGCCCTCGGTAAATTCGGCATGGCCGTCAGGAAATATCGCACATATGCTGCATACGAACTGGGCTCCCCGCTCAGGACGCTCCACGCCCTCCATCTTCTTGAGTATGGCCTCGTTTTTTATCCTGTAATCAGTATCATGTCCCATGAACCTTGCAGAGTGTACCCCCGGGGCTCCTGAAAGATGGTCTATGCAGAAGCCCGAGTCATCAGCCATAACTATGGTGTCCTCGACATCTCCTAAGGCAGAAAGCTTATCATAGACCTCTCTGGCCTTTATCTCAGCATTTTCCGAAAAGGTCTCTCCGTTTTCCTCAGCCTCTGCCTTAAGTCCAAGGGCTCCCATGGGCAGGACCTCATATCCGGTGTCCGCCATTATCTCCTTTATCTCTGCTATCTTCCCCTGATTTTGCGTGGCAAAAACTATCCTCACTGAAGGCTCCTTTCCCTTTTTTCAGGCCTCTTTCCCAAATAAGAATAAAAATATGTTTTCATCATGCCGTTATATATCTTGCGGTTCCTGTCCGCCGCCCTTCCCAAGTGCTTCTGGGCATCTTCATAGGCCGTGATAAGATACATGCTCCAGTCCTTAAGCTCCCTGTAGCGCTCCCCAAGGCTCCTGTAGATATCCGGCAGCTCTTCTGTCTCCCCTATACGCTCTCCATAGGGGGGATTGGTGATGATAAAGCCATAGCGCTTAGGATGGCTGAGTTCCCTTATATCCCTTTTCTGAAAATGTATCAGCTCCGATACGCCTGCAAGCTCCGCATTATGTCTCGCAGCATAAAGGGCCTCCTCATCTATGTCAAAGCCCTGAAGGTCCATGACCTCCGAAAGCCCCTTTCCGGATACCGCTTCCGCCCTGTCTCTGGCCTCATCATAAGCCTCCATCCAATAGCTCCTAGGCACCAGATCCGTCCAGCCCGTGGCCGTAAAATCCCGCTCCATCCCCGGTGCTATGTCCGCCGCCATCATCGCAGCCTCGATAAGGAAGGTGCCGGAGCCGCAGAAGGGATCCACAAGTATCCTATCCCTGCGCCAAGGTGTAAGCATGATAAGGGCAGCTGCCAAGGTCTCAGTGATGGGAGCCTTGACCGTATATCTTCTGTAGCCCCTTTTATGCAGACTCTCGCCGCTGGTATCAAGTCCTATAAATATGCTGTCCTTATAGGCAGAGACCCTAAGAGGGTAAGCAGCCCCCGTCATGGGCAGTCTCTCTCCCTCATGTCCATAGGCCTTTGAAAGCCTCATGGCTATGGCCTTCTGTATGATGGTCTGAAAGTCCCTCGGCGAAAAAAGCTTTGACTTTACCGTGGTGGCCTTTGCGACCCAAAAATCCGCATCATAGGGAAGGAACTCCTCCCAGCATATAGCCTTAGTAGCCTCAAACAGCTCATCCCAAGTCCTTGCCGTAAAGCCTGCTGCCTTGATAAGCACCCTCTCTGCTGTCCTGAGATTGATATTGGCACGGCAGACGGCGAGCTCATCTCCGACGAAGCTGACCCGCCCGTCCTGAACCTCGGATATCTCATAGCCAAGCTCCGTAAGCTCCCGTTTAGTACAGGCCTCAAGCCCGAAATGGCAGGGGGCCATAAGCTCAAATCTCATATCAGTCCCCCGGCCTAAGCTCTATCTGCTTACATACTTCTCCGGAAAGCTCCCTGATGGTAAAGCTATGTCCCGAGAGGAGACCATAGCAGTGTCCGCTTCCCTCCTTTGGAATGCTCACCGAGCCCGGATTCAGTACATATATGTCCTTTCCCGAAAGGCTCATCCGCTCTGCCACCGGTACATGGGTATGACCGTGTATCAGCACCTCTCCTGAGTTCATCGGAGGGAGATTCCTTCCTCCGTCCAGCTCATTGAAGGTGTGTCCATGGGTAGCATAAAAACAGATATCATTGAGATACAATACTGCGTAATCTGCCATACAGGGAAATGAAAGGACCATCTGATCCACCTCAGCTTCACAGTTGCCCCTTACACAAAGTATCTCATCCTTGAGAGGGTTCAATAGCTCTATCACCCGTTTCGGCGCATAGCCCTCGGGCAGGTCATTTCTGGGACCGTGATAGAGTATATCCCCCAGCAGTATCAATTTTTTAGCCCCGCTCTCCTTATAGACCTCCAGAAGTCTTTCACACCAAAGGGCGGAGCCATGTATATCCGATGCAAACAAATAGTCCATCATTGGTCTCCTCTGATATTATTTAAGAACCAGATGATTATCAGCACAAGGAGCAGAGGCCCCAGTATCGGAAGCAGGAAGGTGAGAGCGCTGCTCACCAAGGATATGACTGCCGATATGACAAGGAGCACCACGAGTATGCCTAAGCAGCCGCAGTTATGATACCCCATATAGATATGGGGCTCATGGTGCCTCTGGCTTCCGCCTCCGTAGGAAGTGTCCCTGTCTTTGGCATCACTGCGATAACCGTCCTCAGACTCGGCCTCATAGGAGGAACTGCCGGTACCGTAGTATCCGCCCCGGTTCTCTCCTCCATATATCTGACTTGAGTAATCCCTGTCATCGGCCGTATTGGGTATGCCGTCGGAACCGCTCTTTGCAGCATCTATGATGGATCTGGCTATAAGCCTCGGATCCCCCAGATCTGACAGCACCTCGGAAAGCCCTCTGCCCTTCCCTACCTCATTATCGATATAGTCAGAGTAATAATTCAGATTGCTCCTGACCAGAGGCTCCGGAAGCTCATAGGCAAGCTGCTCCCTCAATTCATTTAAAAACTCTCTTTTACTCATCGGAATCTTTCTTTGAGGCGGCCTTAAGGACCTCCTCATCTATCTTTATCCCAAGCTCCTTAAGCTGGGACTCATCCACCTTATCAGGGGCTCCCATCATGGCATCTGAGGCATCCTTAAGCTTCGGGAAGGCCATGACATCCCTGATGCTGTCGGCACCTGCCATCCACATGGCCACACGGTCCATGCCATAGGCAAGTCCTGCATGGGGAGGCACGCCATACTTGAAGGCCTCTAAGAGGAAGCCAAACTGCTCAGAAGCCCTCTCGGGAGTAAATCCAAGGACCTCCAGCATCTTTTCCTGAACATCCGCCTGATGTATCCTCACTGAGCCTCCGCCAAGCTCCGTACCGTTAAGGACTATGTCATAGGCCTTGGCCCTGACCCTTCCGGGATCGCTGTCTATATACTGCCAGTCCTCCTCCATGGGTGCAGTGAAGGGATGGTGCATGGCAGTGAACCTGCCCTCCTCCTCTGACCACTCAAGCAGAGGGAACTCCGTTATCCATACGAACTTCCAGTCTCCCTCCTTTATAAGGGAAAGCTCCTTTCCAAGATGGAGCCTTACATTTCCTAACACGGTCCTTACAAGGGGTATCTTGCCTGCTGCAAATACCAAGAGATCCCCCTTTTCTGCACCCATGGCGCTTATCAGGGACTCTGTCTCCTCGGGGCTCATGAACTTAAGGAAGGAGCCCTTGTGGCTGCCGTCCTCAGCTGCACCCACGCAGAGATAGGCCACGCCCTTTCCGCCATAATACTTTGCCACCTCACTGAGGGCATCTATCTTCTTTCTGGGCATATGGCCCTCTCCCGGTACCCTTATGCCCCTTACGGTGCCGCCCTCTGCCACTGCATCATGGAATACTGAAAATCCGCAGTCCTTGACGCAGCCGCTCACGTCCTCTATCTCAAGGCCGAAGCGGAGGTCAGGCTTATCGCTTCCATAGCGGTCCATGGCGGTCTGCCATGTCATGCGCCTTATGGGAAGCTCCACATCTACATCTATGACCTCCTTGAATATACGCTTAAGAAGGCCCTCATTGACAGCGATGACATCGTCTATGTCAGCAAAGGAAAGCTCCATGTCTATCTGAGTGAACTCTGGCTGCCTGTCTGCCCTCAGGTCCTCATCCCTGTAGCAGCGGGCAAGCTGGAAATACCTGTCAAAGCCTGATACCATCAGAAGCTGCTTCAAAAGCTGAGGCGACTGGGGAAGGGCATAAAACTCTCCCTGATGTACCCTCGAGGGCACCAGATAGTCCCTTGCTCCCTCCGGTGTGGACTTTATGAAGGTAGGGGTCTCTATCTCAAGGAAGCCGTTTTCAGCCATATAGTTTCTGACGCTTATAGCCAGCTTTGAGCGAAGGGCTATATTGCGCTGAAGTGGAGGACGTCTTAAGTCCAAGTACCTGTACTTGAGCCTCAGCTCCTCCCTCGTCTTGGTCTCCGCCTCTATCGGGAATGGAAGGACTGCTGACTCACTGAGTATGCGAAGCTCCATGGCCTCTACCTCTATCTCGCCGGTCAGAAGCTCCTTATTGATATCCTTTCCGCGGCTCCTGACCCTGCCGGTCACTGCCACGCAGTACTCTGATCTGAGGCTGCCTGCCTTCTCAAATACCTCGCTTCCGCAGATATCCTCTTCAAATATGACCTGTATGATGCCGCTTCTGTCCCTGACATCCGTAAACACAAGGCCGCCCTTATTCCTTGACTTCTGGACCCAGCCCATGACCGTTACTGTCTTTCCTATATCCGCCGAGGAAAACTCCGCACATCTTGCGGTCCTCTTAAGTCCCTTCATGCTCTCTGCCATGATATCATTCTCCTGATAATTTTTAAACTGCTCTAAAGGTCAAAGCTCCTGTCCGGCCCTCCTATGGGCGCCTTCCCGGGCTTCTTAAGGCCTCAGGCATCAGTCCTTATAAAATTCTCTTATCTCCTCATAGCCCTCTGACATAAGACCTTCCTTCTGGAATTTCTTATTTTTTGCCATATAGGCCATAAATACCCTCTTGCCTTCGCTGCGCTCCTTTGCGCTTATGGAAAATATCTCTCCCAGCCTCTCAGGACTTACACCCTTTTCTATAAGGATGGCAAGCTTATCCGAGCTCTTAGGGGGCTTGAAGCCGGCCTCCGAAAGTATGGTAAATATCCTCTCAAAGCCTATGGAAAAGCCTGCTGCCGGCACATCCTGTCCCGTGAAGCGTCCTATCATCTTATCGTAGCGTCCGCCTCCACAGATGGAGGAGCCGAAGCTTTCACATCTTATCTCAAATATGGTGCCGGTATAGTATCCCATGCCCCTGACTAACTTGGGGTCGAAACAGAGATCCAAACTGCGCTCCTTAAGGGCTGAAACGGACTCCATGATGTCTGCCACATTTTCACAGGCAGCCCTTATGTCATAATTGGGGATCTCAGCTCCCATCAGCCTTACGGACTCTGAGCTGTCCTTATACTTATCAAGGATGCCCCTGAGCTTTTCTATGGAAGCCTTTTCGTAGCCAAGCTCCGAAAGTTCCCTGTCCACTCCCTCGGGGCCTATCTTATCCGCCTTGTCAAGGACTATGAGTATCTTCTCTGCATCCTCCGCGGGAAGTCCCGCATACTCTATCATGCCAAAGAGTATGCGTCTGTCGTTGATGTATACCTTAAAGCCGTATTTATCCATGCCAAGGGCGGAAAGGGCCTCTGTGGTAGCAAGTATCAGCTCCTTTTCCGCAAGATTGGTAGGGTCTCCGAATATATCTATATCGCACTGCATGAACTGACGGAACCTTCCCTTCTGGGGGCGGTCCGCCCTGAATACAGGACCCATCTGCAGAGCCTTGAAGGGCTTCTGAAGCTTAGCCTGATTATTGGCATAGTATCTGGACAGGGGGACCGTCAGGTCATAGCGAAGGCCCGAATCCACCAGACCTTCAAGGCCGTCTGTGTCCAAGGCCTCTCCTGCCTCGCTAAGCTTCTCTCCCCTCTTCATTATCTTGAATATCAGCTTTTCATTGTCTCCGCCCTGCTTTGAGGTCAGATTTTCGATGTGCTCGACTATGGGAGCCTCCATGGCAGAAAAGCCATAGGACTCATATACCCTCCTGATGACCCCCATGAGATAGTTCCGAAGCTCCATCTCCTCGGGAAGTATGTCCCTCATGCCGGTCACGGGCTTTTTTATAAATGGCATAGCTATATACTCTCCTTTATATCGTCTGACATTAGAATATATCACAAATGGCTCAGCTTTAAAAGGGCTTACTTGACTTATCCCCTGAAGCTTTTGCACATTCTGCGATACCATAGCCTCTCATATGCCTTAAATTCCTGATATGAGACCTGCCTGAGCTTACAATGCCTTCATCTCCTCATTTATCTCGTCCTCTGAGGCCTTCATGGCATCGAGGGTCACCTGCATCAGCTCCTCAAGGCTTATGCCCATGCGCTCAGCGCCCTCTCTTATCGTATCCCTTGAGCAGCCTGCTGCAAATCTCTTGTCCTTGAACTTCTTCTTCAGGGAGCTGAGTTCCATGTCCTTGCAGCTCTTTGAAGGCCTCATCAGGGCCGCTGACCATATAAGTCCCGTAAGCTCATCTGCCGCAAACAAAAATCTCTCCATCTCATGCTCCGGCTCCACATCCGAACATATCCCATAGCCATGGGAGCAGACCGCATGTATAAGCTCAGGCTCAGCGCCGCTTGCCTTAAGTATCTCCGGTGCCTTCTGGCAGTGCTGCTCCGGATATTCCTCAAAATCTATATCATGGAGTATGCCGCATATCTCCCAGAAATCCGCCTCATCCCCATAGCCATGTCCCTCTGCATAACAGCGCATGACCTTTCCCACGGTCACGCCGTGCTGAACATGGAAATGCTCCTTATTGTGCTCCTTAAGGAGAGACAAAGCCTCATCTCTGGTAAATTTAGTTTTCATATCCATACCATCCTTTTCTGATTTTTCTATGTTATAGTGAACTATCCATCAGGGGGCATTCATGTACTGAAGCTCTTTGAAGCTCCAAAGGTCAAGGTCCTGAAACTCAAAGCTCATCCATCATGACCTCTATGGCCCTCTTCAGCTGATTATCTATCTCCGGGTCCGGATGCTCCATATCCGCCCCATGGGACAAAAGCTCCTCTGAGGGCTCCACTTCCACATCCGGAGCTATGCCAAGCTCATGGAGCCTGTAGCCGCTGGGAAGCAGATACTCTGCAGTGGTGAATTCCACGGCTCCCCCGTCAGAAAGGGGGATGATGCTCTGGATTATGCCCTTGCCGTAGGTATTGAGGCCCACCACCTTATAACCATAGTCATGGAGACAGCCCGTCAGTATCTCCGAAGCAGAGGCAGAATTCTGATTGACAAGGAGCACCATGGGTATATCACAGCTCTCTCCGTCGCTGGCATAATAGTATTTCCGCTCTCCGGCCTTATCCTGCTGATAAAAGAGCACCGTTCCTATGCTCTCGGCCTCATTGTCCTCAGAGGCATAGGTCATGATATCGTCAGGCAGTATGCGGTCAAGTATGCCGATGACCGGACTCACCGAGCCCCCAAGGTCATCCCGGAGGTCTATCACTATGCCCTTTGCTCCCTTTCCCATAAGGTCTGAAAGGGCCTCTGAAAACTGCTCATCGGTATTGTTTTCAAAGCTTGCTATACAGATATATCCCGCCTCGGTGCCCTCTATCATCGAATGATAGACGCTCACCCGTTCTATCATGCGCCGCTCGCAGCTTATGTCCGTCTCATGGCCCTGTCTCGATATGGTTATGACCACCTCGGTGCCCTCAGGGCCCTTGATGTAGTCATTGGTGATGGTATTAAGCTCAAGCTCTCTGATATCGGTGCCGTCCACTGCCACGATGAGGTCTCCGGCCATTATGCCGCCCTCCTTCGCTGAGCCGCCTTCCTCGAGCTGTATCACCAAGAGGCCTCCGGTCTCCTCGTCCTTAGTCACCGTCACGCCTATGCCGCAGTAATTTCCCTCGATGCTCTGCATCTCCTCCTCAAAATCCTCTGCGGTATAGTAATTGACATAGCGGTCCTGCTCATAAAGTCCGAATACCATGCCGGCCACTGCTCCGTCTGTCATGGCCTTCGTATCCCTGTCATAGAGATAGTACTCATCCACATAGCGGTCTATCTCCTTTAATCTCCGCTCTATGTCTCTGTAGTTTATATCGTCCTTTCCAAGCATCTGGGAAAGATAGTAGGTTGGCAGAAAGAGGGTGAAGGTATAGCCTCCCGGAAGGGGTATGGTGATATACCCAAGATACAGGGCAAATACCAGCGCTCCTATGCCAAGGCCGGCAAGCATCCCCTTTAAAAACGGATGCTTCCTTTTTGCCCTGCGGCCTTCTTTTTCCTCTTTTTCTATTATGGAAGCCTCCGGGTCCTCAGAAGCATCATTCAAAGGAGCTTCCTCCCTGTTTTGTCCTGCTTCAGCGCCCGAAGCATCGGCTGCTTCTTTTTCCTCAGTTCTTTCTCTTATCTCCTCTTTTGAAGCATCCTCAAAGGAGCCCTCTGCTTCTTCGGTCTGAGGCCTTAGCTCCTCCTCTATTTTTTTCTCCAGTTCCTTATTTTCTTCCATCTTGCTTTTGATGTCCCGATGTATTTTCTTTTACTTATCTCAGTTCCAAGTTCCCCAATACCTGAGCCTTTTAAGGGCTTACATAGCCAAGGGGATCCACATAGCTTCCATTTATCCTTATCCCGAAATGCAGATGAGGCCCTGTGGAATTTCCGGTGGAGCCGCAGGTGCCTATGGTTTCTCCCTGACTTACCTCATCTCCCACGGAGGCTCCCAGTGATGCCATGTGCATATATACAGTATATACACCGCCTCCATGGTTTATCATTATATAATTTCCTGCCGAGGCCGAATAGGTGGATATGACCACGGTCCCGGAGGCAGCGGCCTTTATCGGAGTACCGGTGGCTGCGCCTATGTCCACGCCCTTATGGCTGGTGGACGCTCCCTCAAGAGGCGCCTCCCTTCCTCCGAATTCAGAGGTTATGCGGCTTGAGGCTATGGGCCAGATGAAGCTTATATCTCCTACTGACACAGGCTCATAGGTCTCTCCCGAGGCCTCTGCCTGCTTCTTGGCCTCCTCCTCCCGTCTCCTCATCTCAGCCTCTATGGCAGCGATATTGTTTTCCTCTGCTGCCACTGCAGCCTGTATGGCGGCTATGCTCTCCTCCATCGAGGAAAGCTCTGCCCCTGCCTCGCTGATGCGCTCGTTGTAGGCATTGAGCTCGGCCGTCTTATCAGCCTGAAGCTTTTCCATGTCGCTCTTTGCGCTTTCATTTTCCTCGGCTATCTCGGAAAGGCTCTGGTATTCCTCACTCAGCTCCTCCTCCTTATCCGACACGTCCCTTACGGTCTCCTTATACTCCTCAAGCTTCTGCCTATCATACTCAGAGACCTTGCGTATATACTCAGCCCTGTTCAAAAAGTCTGAAAATGAGCCTGAGTCAAGGAGCATATCGATGCTGTTGCTCCCATTCTCATACATATACTTTATCCTGAGCTTCATGGAGGAATACTGCTCGTCCCTCGAAGCCTCGGCTTCAGAAAGCTCCAGCTTGGTCTCCTCTATCTCCGCCTCGGTATCCGTCATCATATCATTTATCTCAGAAAGATGGGCCGTGATCTCAGCCACCTTCTTATCCAGCTCCTCGATATAGGCTGCGGCATCATTTTTAAGGCTGTTAAGGGCACTGAGGGTATCCGCCACCGAACCCCGCTCAGACTGAAGCTCATCGAGCCTCTCCTTATTGGCAGCTATCTTTTCCCTTGAATCAGCTATCTCCTGCCTGTCCTTTTCATCCTGAGCACTATCCTTCTGGCTCCCGCCTCCATCCGAGGCAGGGGTAGCGGACACGCTGCCTGCTCCTTCGGAAGTTCCTCCCTCAGGTCCGTCCACTATGACCAGCTCTCCGCCGGTGGCCGCCGCATAAAAGGGCATGGAAAGGGCAGCAAAAAGCATCAGGAACAAGGTGAGCCTGCTCCTCTTTCCGTATAAATATGACCGGTTTTTTCTGCTTCTTCCTGTCATTTTATCATACCTTAAGATGCTTTCTAATGGTAAAGAAGGATACTATAACGCCCATGCCTATGCCAAAGCAAAGTCCGCAGAGCATCAGCCTAGGGAAAAGCTCCGCAAGGGGTATGAGCCCCATGAGCTCAAAACCTGTCCCAAGCCCTGATATCCAATCGGTAAAATAAGCCATGATCCTAGCATATATATAGTAGACCGCGATAAGGGGTATGACTGCACCGAAAAGGCCTATGATAAAGCCCTCCACCACAAAGGGAGCCCTTATCATAAAATCTGTGGCTCCGATGAGGCGCATTATCTCATTTTCCCGTTTCCTGAAGGCTGCAGCCACGGATATGGTATTGCTTATCAAAAATACTGAGACCGCCACCAGTACCCCGATGATGACCACGGACAGTACCGAGATGACCCTGTTCAGGCTCTTGAGCACTGAGACCACGGTATTGGCATAATTGACCTGCCTTACTCCCGGAAGTCCGGCTATAAATGAGGCCATGCTCTCCTGATCCTCTATATCCTCGAGGAAGACCTCATAGCTGTCACTGTCGGCAAGGGGATTGTCATCTGCAAAGGCCTCTGAGAGCTCAGCTGCATCCGCACCAAAATAATCCTCCTTGAAGTCGTTCCACGCCTCCTCTGCGGAGGTATAGATCATGTCCTTTACTCCGCCCCTTTCGAGCACCGCATCCCTTACGGCATCCTTTACGGCCTCGTCTGCTCCCTCATCAAAAAATACCGTTATACCCACGGTGGTCTCTGCCGTATGGACCACGCCCTGAACATTGGTGATGATGGAATAAAACATACAAAAGAGGAAGATGCAGGCTGACACAGTGGCTATGGAGGCTATGGAAAAGAGCAGGTTCCGCTTCATGTTGACGAGACCCTGCTTTATACAGTAAAAAAGTGTACTCATGCCTCAGGCCTCCTCCGGCTCCTCGCCCTGTGGGAAGCAGTTCTCACCGGGCCTATGGAAAGCTGCCTTTTTTCAGTCCGCTGTCCGCTGTCCGAGATTATGCGTCCCCTCTCCATGCTTATCACCCGCTTCTGCATGGCCTCTACTATACCAAGAGAATGTGTGATAACTATGACCGTGGTACCCATGCGGTTTATGTCCTCCAAAAGGCCCATGATCTCTGCCGTATTGGCCTCGTCAAGGTTTCCTGTGGGCTCGTCCGCAAGTATGATCCTCGGCTGGTTCACGAGAGCCCTCGCTATGGCCACCCTCTGCTGCTCTCCTCCGGAAAGCTCATAGGGCATGTTTTTATATTTGTGAGAAAGACCGGTAAGCTTGAGCATACGGGGCACATTCTGCCTTATCTCCAAGGCCGAGGCTCCGATGACCCGCTGGGCAAAGGCGACGTTTTCGTAGACGTTCCTGTCGTTCAGGAGCCTGAAGTCCTGAAATACCACGCCTATGCTCCTTCTGAATCTCGGTATCTGCCGTCTCTTCATGCTGCCAAGGTCAAAATCATTGACCATGATATCTCCCTCGGTGGGAAGGAGCTCCCTTGTGAGGAGCTTGAAAAGGGTAGACTTCCCCGAGCCCGACTTTCCGGTGATGAATACGAACTCCCCGTCGTCGATGCGAAGGTTCAGCTCCCTTACGGCCCGCACTCCGGTCTGATAGGTTTTGCTTACGTCCTCTAATAATATCATAATTCAATAACCGCTGTTTTCTATGTAATCCATGTATTTTACCACCATCAGTGCTATCTTGAAGGTGATGGCATCATCAAAGACCCTAAGGTCAAGTCCCGTGGACTTCTGCAGTTTATCAAGCCTGTATACCAAGGTATTCCTATGTATGAAGAGCTGCCTTGAGGTCTCGGAGACATTGAGATTATTTTCAAAAAACTTATAGATGGTGGTAAGGGTCTCCTCATCAAGGTCCTCCGGCGTCCTCCCGTGGAATATCTCTGTTATGAACATATGGCAGAGATTGATGGGAAGCTGGTAGATGAGCCTTCCTATACCGAGATTTGAATAGGCGATGACATCTTTATCCTCATAAAATATCCGGCCCACATCAAGGGCGAGCCTTGCCTCCTTATAGGATCTGGAGACCTCCTTGATATCCCTGACTATGCTTCCATAGGCCACTCTGGACTCTATGCCATGGTCTGAAAGGAGCTTATGTATATCCTCTGAAAGCCTTTTAAGCTCCGAGGCGGCATCCTTGCTGTCCTCTATCTCCCTTACAAAGACCACATTGTCCTCATCTATGGAGGTAACGAAGTCCTTTGCCTCATTTTCCAGCTCTCCCCGAAGGAGCTCCCCTGCGGCAGTCTCCTCATCCTTGGTCTCCACTATGAGCACGGACCGTTCCGCTCCGGCGTCTATGCCCAGCTTCCTTGCCCTGTTATATATATCTATGATGAGCAGGTTGTCAAGAAGCAGGTTCTTTATGAAATTATCCTTATCGAAACGTTCCTTATAGGCTACATTTAGATTTTCAAGCTGAAAGGCCGCCAGTCTCAGGGCCATATGGGAATTGGTCTCTGAGGCATCGCTTATGACCACATATTCCGGTTCCCGGTCATCAAAGACCTTGTAAAGCAGGAACTCCCCCGAGGCCTGCTCTATGGCATCCGAAGCCGCAAATGCAGCTATCAGGCCCGAATTGACAGCTATATCTCCTGCCCTGCTGAGTATCTTCCCCTTCATGTCACAGACCATTACAGACGCATGGGTAATGGCTCTGATGCCGTCTATGGTGTTCTGTATCACCTGCCCCGTAAGCATAGCCTCATCTCCTTTGCTGTTGCTTGTGAAAATGCACAAAATCTACAGCATATTTTATACTTAAAATATACTTAGTTCAATATATTTAAGCAGCTTATACAAAAATTGTAAGAAATATTTGTGCAAAATCATGGGAAATAAGCCATTCAGACACATATCCTGTCCTTTATCTTTTCAAAGGAGGCCTCCTTTATGCCGCTGATATTCATTATCTCCTCGATATGTGCAAAGCCTCCATAGGTCTCCCTGTATTCTATTATCGCAAGGGCTCTGGTCTCTCCTATGCCCTTAAGCTCCATGAGCTCCTCCTTGGTGGCCGTATTGATATTGATAAGTGACTGAGAGCTCTGAGCCTCCATGCCCGCCCCGCTGTCCTTCCTATCATCAGTTTCAGCTACTATGGCACCATCCCCTGATCTGCTTCCTTCAGATGAGCCATGGGAGCCTTTCTTCAGGTATTCCCCGGTATCTGACGAAGGCCCTGTCCCTTCAGCCAAGCCATATTGAAGCTCTGCCCTGAGCTTTACCATCTCATTTTCCAAAAGCTCCTTTACCTCAGCCCTCTGACGCTCGCTGAGGCCCCTAAGCTCATAAAGCTCCATGGTCTCGGAGCCCTCTTTGTCATCTGCTCCGGCCTCGTCCCTAAAAAAGATCCCTATGTCACCATGAGAGACCTCATCCTCGACGGACTTTCCTGTTTCAGCTTCAGAAGCATTTTCTTCTAAAATGTCCCTCTCAGCAGCCTCAAGGCCGTTCAGCAGCTCTCCTCCCGGTCCCATTTGCACATAAAAAGCAGCCGATATCAAAAAACCGGCTGCTATGACCGCATATTTTAAAAGCTGTGCTCTTTTCATGTGATTTCCGGAATACCAGAGATCACGGCCCTCTGTTAAGGCTATGATATCAGAGGCGGGACCTCTTAGCAAGGACTTCCGTCACAAAAGTAAGGCTCCTGATAACCATAAAGCCTCCTTGGTCCCATGCTCTCCCTATCCGGCCATTTAAATGGTGAAGGACAAGGCCTGCTGCCCGGCTTTATTCCTTAATCCGTAAGCTTCATGTTCCTGTAGCGGTTTTCTATCCATTCATCAGTAAAATGCTCATCCACATATTCCTCAGCCCAGTTATGAGCCACTGCGCCATCGTCCCTCGCATTCATGCGGGCAAGGGCCGCAGCACTCACGGCCATATCAAAGACCATGAAGACAAGCAGCACATAGGTGCATATCTTTCCGAAAAGTATGGGTATGCGCTCTATGACCTTGCTCATCCACGGATATATCAGCTTTATCCATACGAGGGCTGCCACGCCCCAGAAAAAGCAGTAGGTCAGGTTGACCCTGCCGTTTATATTGAAGCGCATATGGCTGTAATCCCAGAAGATACAGCCGAAAAGCTTCTCTCCGATATAGGAGCACATATATTCAAAGGCACCTCCCAGTATAGTGCCCGAAATGAATATGTATCTGTCATCCTTATCTATGAGCCTGTGAAGGGCCCAAGTAAGGAGCATGCCTCCAAAGCCCCAGACTATGGAGAACTGTCCGATGACAAGGGAGCTTCGGCTCATCCACTGGCCTGAGGTAAGTCCCACGAAGAAAAATTCTATGATGACCCCCAAGAAGCCGCAGAGCAGGAATACCCAAAAGAGCTTATAAAATCCGAAACCCTCGGCAAAGACCTGCTTGCCCCTCTTTATATGGTCCTCCTTCTCCTCCTTCGGCTTTGCGGCATGTCTTACCACATGGGATCTGGCGTCCTTATACCACTCCCACTTGGGACCTACCACCTCGGAGATACGGTCAAGCCTTCCCTTATTTTTGTCCATTTTATCCATAGCTCTTACCTGTTCATCTCTCCTGAGCCCGAAGCCAGAGCTTCTTGAGCTCACTTACCTCAAATCTGTATTTTGTATTACAGAAATGGCATACGGCCTCCACCGGCTCCCCCTCATCTATAAGGGACTTAAGGTCGGTCCTGCCTATGCTGATTATCGCATTTTCCATACGCTCCTTGGAGCAGGTACATTTAAAGCGCACCGGAAGCCTGCCCACTATCTCCGGCTCCATGTCTGAGAGCAGAAGCTCCATCATGTCCTCGGGCTTCATGCCCTCATCAAGGCAGCTAGTCACACTCTTCATGACCGAAAGCCTCTGCTCCAGCTTCTCCAAGGTCCCCTCATCGGCACCCGGCATGAGCTGTATCATAAATCCTCCGGCCTGACGGACGGTATTTTCCTTATTCATAAGGACCCCAAGGGCTATGGCAGAGGGTATCTGCTCAGAAGCCGCAAAGTAATAAGTAAGGTCCTCGGCTATCTCACCCGAGGTAAGGGGCACCTGTCCCGTATAGGGCTCCTTTAGGCCCATATCCTTTATGACGGAAAGGGTACCTGCCCCTACTGCTCCGCCCACATCCAGCTTTCCAAGCTTATTGGCGGGTATGATGACAAGCGGCTCTATGGGAAAGCCCCTTACATCTCCCCTGCTGTCTGCAACGACGGTAAGGCCCCTTATCGGCCCCTCTGATTCTATCTTCAGGGTCACTGAGTCATCCTCTCCCTTCATGTCAGCTCCCATCATAAGGGCTCCTGTCATGAGCCTGCCCAAGGCAGCTGTGACTACCGGAGAGGTATTGTGAGACCGCCTCGCATACTCCACCGTATCCCTGTCAGTTATAAAAAAGGCCCGAAGCTGTCCTCCAAGGGCCGTTACTCTTATCAAATAGTCCTGTTCAAACATCCTGTCTCCCGTAAAATCAAGATAAAGCCATGCATCGGTAAGATGAACTTATTCTCAACTTACGATTCACGGCAGATATGCTTATCAGATACTTCAGCTAATGCGGCAGGGCATAAGCCCTTCCATATCTAAGAGGCTTTTCCATCAAAGGAAATCAGCACAGACCTTCCTATATGCAGCCACCGGGTCCTCGGCCTTGGTGATGGGCCTTCCAACCACTATATAGTCCGTACCTATGGCCTTTGCATCCGAGGGGGAGGTCACCCTGACCTGATCTGCCTTGTCTGCTCCCGGATACCTGATGCCCGGAGTGACGGTAAGGAAATCCGTTCCGCAGGCCTCCTTTACCATGGCTGCCTCAAGGGGTGAGCATACCACTCCGTCCAGTCCTGCTGCCTTTGTATTTTCAGCGTATTTAACTATGGTATCATTGATGGAGGCATCTATCAGAAGCTCCTTCTGCATACGCTCCTCTGAGGTGGAGGTAAGCTGGGTCACGGCGATAAGCAGGGCTCTCTCCCTTCCGGCCTCCTTGGCACCCTCCTCAAGGCCCTCGAGGGCATACTTCATCATCTCTATGGTGCCTGCCGCGTGAACATTGGTCATATCCACACCTAAGAGGGCCAGATTTTTCATGGCCTTCCTGACCGTCATCGGTATGTCATGAAGCTTAAGGTCAAGGAAGATGTTATGGCCCCTCGCCTTTATCTCCCTTACTATATCCGGACCCTCTCCATAAAAGAGCTCCATGCCTATCTTTACAAAGGGCTTCTCCTCGGTAAACTTATCAAGGAACTCAAAGGTCTCCTTCCTGTCCTTAAAATCCAGTGCTATGATAACGTCGTTCTTCTTCATGGGTGTTCTCCTGTTCTCAGTGAGCCTTTCCGATGATATCCGAAAGCCGGTCTATGCCGTATTCCTTCATCTTCTCCGGAAGCTCCTCAATGATATTTTTACAAGCATAGGGATCTACCAGATTGGCTGCGCCTATCTCTACCGCAGATGCCCCTGCATACATCATCTCTATCACATCATCGGCAGTCTCAAGTCCTCCCACGCCTATGATGGGGACCTTTACCGCATCATATACCTGATAAACCATGCGGACTGCCACAGGCTTTATCGCAGGTCCGGAAAAGCCTGCCGCCCCGGTGCTTACTATCCTCCTTCCGGTCTTAGGATCTATCCTCATGCCAAGGAGGGTATTTATCAGCACCAAGCCATCAGCTCCGGCTTCTTCGCAGGCCTTTGCTATCGAAACTATATCCGTCACATTGGGGGAAAGCTTCATATACACGGGTTTTCTGCAGGCTGCCTTTACTGCCCTGCATACCGAGGCCGCAGCCTCAGGGTCCTGTCCAAAGGCCATGCCGCCTCCATGGACATTGGGACAGCTGATATTTATCTCAAGTATGCCTATCTCCGGTATCTCATCGAAGCGGCTTGCAGTATATACATAGTCCTCTATGGAAAAGCCGGAGATATTGGCTATGGACTTCTTATGGAACACCTTATAAAGCTTTGGCAGTTCCTCTGCTATGACCTTATCCACTCCCGGATTCTGGAGACCTATGGCATTGATGATTCCCTCCCTGCACTCGGCTATACGGGGGAGGGGATTGCCGTATCTGGGCTCCCTTGTGGTGCCCTTTAAGGCGATGCTCCCGAGGATATCGATATCATAGAAATCCGCGAACTCATAGCCGAAGCCAAAGGTACCGGAAGCAGGGATAACAGGGTTTTCAAGCTCCCACCCGCTTAGGCTCACTCTCATATCACTCATCGAAGCTCACCTCCGTGCTCTTAAATACCGGCCCGTCCTTGCAGATGCGCTTGGTCCCCTTAAGGGTCTCCATGGAACAGCCCATGCAGGCTCCGAATCCGCAGCCCATCCTTGCCTCAAAGCTGAGCTCTCCGTCTATGCCGCGTAAGGAAAGGGCCTTATGTACTGCTCTAAGCATCGGCATCGGGCCGCAGCAATAATAATACTCAAGCTCCATATCCTTAAGGGCATCGGTGACAAAGCCCTTAAGCCCCCTCGAGCCGTCGGCGGTAGTAAGCACCACCTCTGCGCCCAAGGCTTCAAATTCCTTATCATAAAATATCTGGGACTCCTCATTAAAGCCAAGCACGGCCTTTACCCTTATCCCATTTTTTATCAGCCTCTTTGCAAGGCCGTAAAGGGGCGGAACTCCGACTCCGCCGCCTATGACTGCCGCAGTGCCTCCGCTCCTTAAAGCTCCCGTATCAAAGCCATTGCCAAGGCCTGTCAGTATGTCGAGCTTAGTTCCGGGATCAAGCTCAGACATGAGCTTGGTACCGTCTCCCACCACCTTATAGATGATGTCCATGCCTTTTTCATCCCAGTCGCATATCGATATCGGACGTCTCAAATAATATCCCGGCAGCTCTATATTGATAAACTGTCCGGGTACTTTGATATCTCCCGTATAGCCCAAGAGCCTCATTTTATAGGTCTTGTCGGCTATGGGGATATTTTCTGCTATCTCATAAATACCCTTTTTATGCATATTGACCTCCAAAACAAGCTTATCAGCCCCTCGTCAGGCTGTCAAGTCAAAGCGCAGTCTCCAAAAATCCACTTTCAGTAAGCAGTACCGAGGAGCTGAAGCCCGCTTCCTTGGCCCTCCTTTTTGCAAGCTCAAAGCCATAGGCCACCGTATCCCTGTGATGGGAATCGGAATTCAGCATGATGCGTCCTCCCATATCATAAAGGGCCCTAAGGAGCCTCATGTCAGGATAGGGCTCAGTCCTCCATCCCCTTGATATGGCTCCGGTATTTATCTCAAATATCATATCCTGCTTTACAAGATACTCCATCACGGAAAGGGCCGCATCCAGATACCTTTTATCCTGCTCATCAAACATCGGCTGTTTCTCATTGAATTTTGTCACCAGATCAAAATGCCCGATGATGCTGCAGCCGGTAAGCCTTGGTATCTTAGCCACATTGTCATAATAGGCCCTTGTCATGGCATAGGCATCTCCGGAAAATACCTCATCTATAAGCCGTCCCGTAGTCTCCGGGCTCTCGTCCACATTATAGAGCCTGCCGTCTGCCATGATACCGTGGGCAGAACCTATGACATAGTCAAGGTCCTCCTCCGGCCTTCCATATATGTCGAGCTCAAGGCCCACAAAAAGCCGCAGGCCATGTCCCTCCTCAAGGAACTGCTTCTGAAGCTGTCTCGCCTCAGCTACATAATCCCTCACCCTTTCAGGGGCTATGCAGTACTCCTCCCCAAAGGGCTGACAGGCATGTCCAGAAAAGCCAAGGTAATCAAGGCCCGCTCTCTCAGCGGAAAGGGCCATTTCAAGGAGCGTGCTCTTTCCGTCATCATAAATCGAATGGGTGTGATAGTCTCCGCTAAGTCGTTTCATATCGCTCAAATTCATCCTTTTAGCTTCTTTTAAGACTGATAAAGGCTGCTGCAAGGGGTATCAGGCTTATAAGCACGCTGGCATTGCCGAGGGCCATGAAGGCCCAATAGCCTATGCCTACGCCCCCATAAAAGCAAAGCATGGTGCCTCCGTAAAAACTAAATCTCTCCGCCATCCCTGCCCTTGCAGGAGACGAGCTTTCCATCGTAAGACAGGCGGCAGCCGAGGTCACGGTCTGCTTAAGATTATTGGTAGAAAATATGGTCGAGCAACTATATCCCTTGGCAGTCTCAAAACTGCACCACTGGAAAGCAGCGGCAAAAAACAGGGGATACAGGGCCACGAAGGGGTCTATATCAAGGGGAATGAAAAACAGGCTTATGACCGCCAGTGCATCTATCCCTATGGAGATATATCTTAGCTCCAGTCCGCTTCTTTCCTTCATGACGGTATAGATGACCATGGCAGAAATATATATAAGCAGGGCCACGACCCTATACATGAATTCAAAATTTTCCTTGCCCAATATGTCGCAGACTATCTCTATCATATTGGTGGTCTCTGCCGCAGCAAAGACTCCCATGCGGCCCATTATGGAATACACCCCCGTAAGTCCGCCGCATAATGCCATCAGATGGTGCAGAAGCACCGTCGTCTCCGGTCTTCGTATGTCTTCAGTCATTTAAATGTCCTCGTTTCATCAGCTTATCAAGTCCCATCACTGCCGCTATGCAGAACACCGGCACATAGATATACAGATATCTGGCCCTCGCCTCAAATATGGTCTCAAAGACGATAAGTCCTATGAGGGAAAGCAGCAGGACGGAGGAAATGCGCAAATTCATATCTGCCTTTGAAGTAGGCCCGGCAAAGCCCTTATAAGGCTTCGATGATAGGCAGGATATATCAGCCTGACTCAGGGAGCCTGAGGCTGATATGCCTTCGGAGGACTTTGCCTGTACCGCCCTCCCAAAGCATCCTTCCTTTTTAGCCGGAAGCATATTGAGAGCACAAAGGAGCAGCACACCCATCCATACGGACTGACAGATGAAATCATAATATTTATAATACCTTCCCTCCATCGTCCGATTATAATATATGTCCCTCGTGAGCTCATCAAGGAAGCCTCCGTCAGACTCCCTCATCTTAAAATAAAACACTCCCTCTCCGCCCCAGCAGAAATTTCCGTCATTGAAATTAGTCAGTGTCTTTCGTACAAACAGCTTGATAAGGCCCACAGGCCCCATGCGCTTAAGCCTTTCTGCAGTGGTCCTAAGGTTTGCCTCCCGTCTCTCTTCCCTGTCTGCCGCATTATGGGAGATATCATAGTCCTCCTGATCGTATACTCCCATTTCCCGGTCATTGAGCCCCAGCATGATATAATGGGTAAGGCCGAAGGTACCTTCTTCATCCACCTCTATGCCCAAGCTCTGCCCTGCCCTGTCGCAAAGCTGCATGCCGCAGAAAAAGCCGAAGGCGGCTAAAATAATTGCAAATATTAAGGTTTTAAACTTATGTCTTTTGTGATTTTTTATATCTTCGGCTGTATCAGTAAGTTTAATCAGTATTGCAGCTATAACTATGATAAAGGCCTGAGGCTTGACTGCGTATGACATAGCCGCAAGAAGGCCAAGGAGCACTATCATAAAAGTCCGATGCAGCCTGACTTTACTGAAACATTCAAAGCGTTCAAAGCAAGCGGAGTTTTCACAGCTTCCAAAACGCCCAGAGCCTGCAAAAGCCCCCTCAGCTTCTATCATACTACTGCTCTCCGCAGCTTTCTCAGCGTCCAAGCCGTATAAAATAAAGGCAAAGAGCATCGGAAATATCAGTCCCACTGAATCCGAATAGGGTATGGAGGTCCAAGGCGAGAGGCCCACCAGTAAAAAGCACAGCAGCCAGCTTAACCATGCAAGGCTCCGCCTTACAAAAAGCCTTCTCGACAGGAAAAACGTAAGCATACAGATAAGCTGGTTGATAAGGCACAAAAAGATGAGTATGGCCTCGTATTCCCTTCCCGCTATGCCAAGCATCGAAGGTATCTCAGATACCGTCAGGAGCATCCACTGAAGAAAGAGATTATTGGGATAGGTAGAAAAATAATCCGCTATGACCGCATCCACATGGGGTCCGGTCTCAGCCTTAAGTATGTAGAGCCTAGTCAGCACATTGACATCCCAGTCCGTAAAGAAATAATAGGAAAAGACCAGCTTTATCTGGAGCAAAAAAAGAAGGAGGCTTAGGCAGACGAAAAATAAGCTCTCGTGCTTTGAACTCCTCTTATCAAGGAAGAGATGAAGCAGAAGATAGATGAGCACTATAGCCGCCCCTCCAAGCACCACCGCCAGTATATTGTTAGGGACATAATCATATTTGTATTCTATGCCCTTTCTGCCATAGTCTATGTACTGCAGAAAAAGGCATATAAAAAGTACTCCGGCCATCATAAGTCCGAAGCACAGGTGTATAAGTTTTCCAAGCATACTGCTCAGGCTTTTTTGTGAGTCCTGCGAAAAAGCTTTATCCATATCAGCCCCTTGACCCGATGCCGCACCTCCCTTAAAGTCCTTCTGTCCTTTCATAAGTCCTCTCGGAGATGATATATCTGGGTCTCTGTTTGGTCTCAAGATATATCTTGCCTATATACTCGCCTATGACTCCAAGGCATATGAGCTGCATACCACCTATGAAGCAGACGGCACATATCATGCTCGCCCATCCGGACACGGTATGGCCTATGGCCCACATGACTACGGACCATATGACCCCTATAAAGCTGAGTATGGCTATGAGCCCACCCAAGCCGGTGATAAGATGTATGGGCCTTATGCTCAGGCTGGTGATGCCATCAAAGGCAAGTCCTATCATCTTTTTCAGCGGATAATGGCTCTCCCCTGCCATGCGCTCATGTCTTTCATAGCTGACCTCGGTGCTCTTAAAGCCCACCAAGGGCACAAGTCCTCTCAGGTAGAGGTTGACCTCATGAAAATTGGCAAGCTCCTTTAATACCCTGCTGGAGATGAGCCTATAGTCCGCATGATTATAGACTACCTCGGCTCCCATCCAGTTAAGGAGCTTATAAAAACCCTCAGCGGAGACCCGTTTAAAAAAGCTGTCAGTATCCCTGCTGCTGCGGACCCCGTATACGACCTCATTGCCGGAAAGATAGGCTCTTACCATCTTATCCATGACGCCTATATCATCCTGACCGTCACAGTCTATGGAAATGGTGATATCGCACATATCCTTTGCCTCCATGAGACCTGCAAGGACCGCATTCTGATGTCCTCTGTTGCGGCTCTGGGATATGCCTATATAGTGCTCGTCCTTCCTTGACAGGCTTTGGATGATATCCCATGTGCCGTCGGAACTTCCATCATTTACGAACATGATGCGGCTCTTGTCGCTTATAAGTCCCTCCGCCGTCATGGAACAGAGCTTACCCAAAAACATGGAGCAGGTCAAAGGCAGGACCTTCTCCTCATTATAGCAGGGTATGATGATAAACAATACAGGAATCATATTTACTAAATCTCTCCCTGCAGCCAACAGGGTCACATCTCCTCCCAGAGGGCCTCTATCTCTTGAGCCTTTGATTTTCTTAAGGTAAAGGCACCTGCTATGGCGGCCACTATCGAGATCAGGACAGCCCCTACAAGCACCAGACCCGGAAGCATCATGACCACATCATAGGGTACATAATAGCTGACGAGACTCGGAACGCTCATAAGCTCTTCCTGATAGGCTGCCATATCTGCCTGAAGGGGAACGTATATATGTCCAAGATTTGCACACAGGTCCACAAGAGCATGCAGGATGATGCAGGGCCATAGGTTCCTGCTACGTATATAAGCCGCCGCAAACATGACTCCTATGCCGCTCGCATATACTATCTGGAAGATGGTACCCACAGGATTTGAGAAGAAATTGCCTATGTGAAGTATGCCGAACAGCAGGGCCGAGCAAAGCACAGACTTAAGCACCCTGTGCTTATCTCCCTTCCAGTGGTGCATCATGTGTCCTACAAGTATGGCTCTGACCACCACCTCTTCAAAAAGACCTATGGCAAAGTTGCTGAGGAGCATGAGTATAAGGCTCTCAGGTATTATCGGCTGATCGCTCAGCGAGGTCAAAAGGTTTAGGAGCATAAAGGGTATGGCCGGCCAGCAAAGAAGCAGGCAGAGGCCGAAGCGTTCCGTACGGAAGCCCAGATGAAACTGTCCCTTATAGGACTCCCTCATGAGTATGATACAGAGCAAAGCCAAGGTGTAATGCTGGAACACATCGTCCCAAGTATAAGGGGTCTTTTCAAGAAACGTGAGACTGAAGGACTTATAAACTATAAGCACGGTCACGACACTGAAAATTATCCAGAACCAAGGCGCATGGTGCTCCATAAAATCATGCAGCATCCCACTTACTGAAGCCTTCTTGTTCTGTCCTGTTTTTATCTCATTATCCATAAATCCCTCCTTGATGTACTGTCAAACAATTCCATGTCCATGATATACCACTCATCATAATGCGTCAAATATTATATTAAAAACACATATTTATCCGCTGAGGATCTGTCCTCATCAAAGGCATATCCTCCAGCCGAAAATCCCTTTATCGCCTCGGGCTCCTTCGCTCCTAAGGATGCCATATATCTGACCATCTCTCCCCGAGCCATCTTGGCATGAACTCCCTTCTGGACCACCTTTCCTCCGGAAAGCTCCCCGAAGATACAGGTGATAAAACGGTCCCCGGATCCAAGGTAGCGCTCTATGCATTTTGAGTATTCCTTTGAGGCCAGATTGATGATGATCCCGCTTTCATCCCTGACTTCCTGATAGAGCCTTTTGCCCCAGAAATCATAGAGATCCCGGCAGCCATTCGGACTGGCCTTGGCCTGCATTTCCAGTCTATAGGGCACTACCCCGTCCATGGGTTTAAGCACCCCGTAAAATCCCGAAAGGATCCTAAGGTGTTCTTCAATATAGGAAAGCTCCCTAGTTTCAAATACCGCTGGAGCCATATATTTATACTGTATCCCATCATAGGACAGTATCGCCGGCGTAAGACCCTTTCTGAGATCCATATCCCTGAAGCGTTCATGGTTCTGCCATGCAATCCTTTCATTGCAGGCCCAAAGCTTTTTCTGCTCCTCAAAGGATAGCGACTGTATATAGCCTCGAAGTTGTTCCGCCCGGTCAAGAAATACCGGAAGGGCTTCAGGCTCCAACAAATCCGTGCTGTCCTTCATCTGTTTTGCCGGCGCAATTATGATCCTCATGAAAGCTCTCCCAGCATCTTTGCAGGGTTTTCCGCCGCCTTTACATTGCCGAAGGCCTTTATTATCACACCCTCCTCATCTATCAGATAAGTGCTTCTGACCACTCCCATGGATACCTTGCCATAATTCTTCTTTTCCTTCCACACGTCATAGGCCTCTATGACCTTTCTCTCAGGATCGGAAAGGAGTACAAAGGGCAGGCCATATTTTTCCTCAAACCTCTTATGGGAGGCAACACTATCCTTGCTCACTCCCAGCACCACAGCCCCCTTCTCCTGAAACTGGGGATAAAGCTCACCAAAGGAGCAGGCCTGCTTTGTGCAGCCCGGCGTCATATCCTTGGGATAAAAATATAGTATGACCTTCTTTCCCCTGAACTCTGAAAGTGAGCGAAGCTCCCCGTTCTGATCCGGAAGTTCAAAATCTGGTGCCTTGATCCCTATATCCAGCATATGCAATTCCTCCTTTATCAATGATTGGCACATTTATCATGTGCTTTAACATAAGTTTTTTATAATATATGAAATATTCATCGACTCTGTAAAGTCTTTGCTTCGATTTTTTAAAAAAACTGCCGCACCTTTTGCGGTGCGACAGTCTATAACCTTCAAATGATCCATTCCGTCAAATAGCGGGTGGATATTTATTTATGAGGCTGCAAGGCTCTGCATAAAAGCCTGCATCGTTTGGTGCCAAATTGGTGTCAAATCAGTAAAGCTTTGCTCCTGCAGGTATGCTGTCATCCAGCATGAGGAGATTGAGTCCCTCATGTCCGTCATACTCATATACTGCGGATATCAGCATGCCCTCTGAGTCTATGCCCATCATCTTCCTCGGAGGAAGGTTCGTGATGGCCACGCAGGTCTTTCCTATAAGCTGCTCAGGCTCATAGAACTCGTGGATGCCGCTTAGGATGGTCCTCCTGCGCTCCGTGCCGTCGTTGAGCGTAAACTTAAGGAGCTTCTTTGACTTGGGCACTGCCTCGCAGTCCTCTACCTTCACTATCCTGAAATCAGACTTACTGAAGGTATCGAAGTCCACCATATCCTCAAAGAGGGGTTCTATCTTTACCTTTGAAAGGTCCAGCTCCACCTTCGGTATCTCAGTGCCTGCCGCTGCCTCTGAAGCTGTGCTCTGAGCTCCCTCGGAAGCAGCTTCCTCCTGCACATTTCCCTGAGCCTTTGATGTATCGTTTTTATCGAGGGACTTCAGTGTGGGGAACAGCAGTACGTCTCTGATGGCATCGGAATCGGTGAGCAGCATCGCAAGCCTGTCGATACCATAGCCTATGCCTCCTGTGGGCGGCATGCCTATCATCAGGGCATTCATGAAGTCCTCATCCGTGGTGTTGGCCTCCTCATCTCCTGCTGCGAGCATGGCCTCCTCAGCCTTGAAGCGCTCCCTCTGGTCTATGGGGTCGTTGAGCTCTGAGTAGGCATTGGCAAACTCTCCTCCGTTTATAAAGAGCTCAAATCTCTCTACATAATCAGGCTTATCCGGCTTACGCTTCGTAAGGGGACTTATCTCCACGGGATGATCTATGACGAAGGTAGGCTGTATGAGCTTGTCCTCCACATATTCCTCAAAGAACAGGCTCAGGATATTGCCCTTCTTATGCATCTCCATGAATTCAAGGCCATGCTCCTTTGCAAGCTGTCTGGCCTCGGCATCGGTCTTTACCTCGTCAAAATCTATGCCTGTATATTCCTTTACCAGATCTACCATGCTGGCACGCTTAAAGGGCTGTCCAAGGTCGATGATATTGCCCCTGAACTTAAGCTTGGTCGTGCCGCAGACCTTTTCTGCCACATGACGGTAAAGGCCCTCAGTCAGGTCCATCATGCCATGATAATCCGTATATGCCTGATATAGCTCCATCAGCGTGAACTCAGGGTTATGCATGGCATCGGTGCCCTCATTCCTGAATACACGGCCTATCTCGTAGACCTTCTCAAGGCCTCCAACTATCAGCCTCTTAAGATAGAGCTCAAGGGATATGCGGAGCTTCTTGTCCTCATTTAAGGCATTGAAATGGGTCACGAAGGGACGGGCTGCCGCACCGCCGGCATTTTCCACCAGCATCGGTGTCTCCACCTCCATGAAGCCCCTCTCATCCAGATACCTTCTTATCTCCCTGATTATCATGGAGCGCTTGATAAAGGTATCCTTGACCTCTGGATTCATGATGAGGTCCACATAGCGCTGACGGTAGCGGGTATCAGTATCGGTGATGCCATGGAACTTCTCAGGAAGAACCTGAAGGGACTTGGAGAGCAGCGTCACGCTCTCAGCGTGTACGGATATCTCTCCGGTCTTGGTCTTAAAGACCGTGCCCTTTACACCGATGATATCGCCTATATCCAGCTTCTTGAAATCAGCATAGCTTTCCTCACCTATGCTGTCCCTTGCCACATAGGCCTGTATGCTGCCGCTGCGGTCGGATATATGACAGAATGAGGCCTTGCCCATGACACGCTTCAGCATGAGCCTGCCTGCAATGGAGACCTCTTTTCCCTCCAGCTCATCATAATGAGCCTTTATCTCATCCGAATGATGGGTCTGGTCATATTTTGTGATGACAAAGGGATCTTTTCCGGCAGCCTGAAGCTCCGTAAGCTTATCCCTGCGGGCCTGCAAGATATGATTGAGCTCTTCGCCGCCCTGCTGTGCATCCTTAGTTATATTGTCCTTAGGCATACCGTCTCTCCCTTCAAATGAAAGCCGCTGTTATGCAGCCTCATCCATCTTCTTTACGTCCATTATCTCATAATTCATGACTGCTCCGGAGGGAAGCTGTACCTCTACCATGTCTCCCTTACGGTGTCCCATAAGAGCGGCCCCTACCGGTGATTCATTGCTTATCTTTTTCTGTCTGCTGTCCGCCTCTGAAGAGCCCACAAGATGATATGTGGCCTCCATGCCGCGACTCGTCTCACGGATGGTCACCGTGCAGCCCACATTTATCTTGTCTGCATCAAAGTCCTCATCCACTACGACCTCAGCATTTTTAAGTATCTGCTCAAGCTCGAGGATACGTCTTTCGATCTCGCTCTGCTCATCCTTAGCCGCATCATAGTCAGCATTCTCAGAGAGGTCTCCCTGTTCTCTTGCTACCTTTATCTTCTGAGCCACTTCCTGTCTGCGTACTACCTTGAGCTCATGGAGCTCATCCTCATACTTCTTGAGGCCTGCAAGAGTAAGCATCGTCTTTGTTACTGCCATTTTATGCTTTCACTCCTTTTATGCAAAAATTTATGCCCAAATATTATAAGCTCAGTATCACTTACTGTCAACTGCTTCCGTCACTTCCGAGGCCTCAGAAAGCCTTAAAAGCATGGTTTTCAGCTCCTCCATATCCGAAAGCTCGTTTATCTCCCCCCTGAGTCTTGCAGAATTCCTTATGCCGGAGGTATACCAAGCCAAGTGCTTCCTCATCTCAAGCATGGCAGTATGCTCTCCCTTATGGGACGTCATGAGCTCCGCATGCTTAAGTATCATGTCTATTCTTTCTTCCATCGATGGTTTCGGAAGGAGCTCTCCGGTCTCCAGATAATGCACCGTCCTCTTCATCAGCCACGGGTCTCCCTTGAGCCCCCGGCCTATGGCCACACCGTCACAGCCGGTCTCCTCCATCATACGAGCTGCATCCTCTGGGGCAAATATATCTCCGTTTCCGATGACCGGTATGCGGACCGCCTCCTTTACCGCCCTTATGATGGACCAGTCTGCCTTTCCGCCGTACATCTGCTCTCTGGTCCTTGCGTGTATGGTGATGGCCGAGACTCCTGCCTCCTCAGCCATCCTTGCAAATTCCACCGCATTGATATGCTTCTCGTCAAAGCCCTTTCTGAACTTTACCGTTACCGGCTTTTTTAGGACCCTGCACATGGTCTCAAGTATCCTGAATGCAAGCTCCGGATCCTTCATAAGGGCTGAGCCCTCATGATTTCCGACTATCTTCGGCACAGGGCAGCCCATATTGACGTCCACTATGTCATAGTCCTCACAGACCTTCTCCGCCTGAGATGCCATGATCATCGGGTCCGAGCCAAAAAGCTGCACCGCCGAGGGATGCATGTCCTCGTCATTTTTAAGTATGATATCATTGCCCCTGTTTTTATAAAGTATGGCCTTTGCCGATACCATCTCCGTGGTCACAAGTCCGGCTCCCATGGAAAGCAGTATGCGCCTATAGGCATAGTCGGTCACTCCTGCCATCGGAGCCGCCAGCACCCGTGAGCTTAATTCAACATTTCCTATCCTTAATCCCAAATCTGTTCCCCTGTCATAAAATATGGACGGCTTTGCTAACTGCCGTCCATAGCTTATATCTCGTCCTCTTCAAAAGTCTCCTCGCCAAAGAATTTCCTTGAAAATTCCTCCAGCATGGAAAATAGCTCCTCATTGTCCCTGCGCATCTTCTCTATCTTAAGCTCAGCTCCGATCTCATCTATCGGCTCTATCGTGGATATCATCAGCCTGTGGTCCTCAGAAAAACCCATGCTGATGATGCCGCCCACGTCCGAGCAATAAAGCACGCACAGTATCTTAAGCTCCTTTTTTACCTCCTCCGGCAGTATGCCGTATTTCTCCTCATTGAAATAAAACAGCATATTTGCCGAATTTGCGGCACAAAGGATACCGCCTTCGTATCTGTCCGCCATATATCCTCCGCAAAGCGTCAGCAGGAAGGGCCCTTATCAGTTGATAAAGCGAGTAGCTATCATGTACTCCTCTTCCTCGATGTTCTTCTTCATCTGAAGGGCTTCCTGAATGTCATAATCCACATACTGGCCGTTCTTATAGGCCACTACCCTGTTGGAAGCTCCGGCAGCAAGCAGCTCTGCAGCCTTGGCTCCCATTATGGAAGCATATACCCTGTCCTTACAGGTAGGTGATCCGCCTCGCTGCATGTGTCCAAGTATGGTGGCCCTTGTCTCTACGCCTGTGGCTGCCTCTATACGCCTTGCCATGGATACGCTGTGGCCTATGCCCTCGGCATTGATGATGATGTAATGCTTCTTGCCGCGCTTTCTGGCCTCAGTTATCCTGTTTACTATGGCCTGCTCGTCCCCGTCATATTTTTCGGGTATGAGTATCTCCTCGGCACCGTTTGCTATACCGCACCAAAGGGCGATGTAGCCGGCACGTCTGCCCATGACCTCGATTATGGAGCAGCGCTCATGGGAAGTGGAGGTATCCCTTATCTTATCTATGGCCTCCATGGCAGTATTGACCGCCGTATCAAAGCCTATAGTATAATCCGTGCAGGCGATGTCAAGGTCGATGGTTCCGGGTACTCCGATGGTATTGATGCCAAGGGCAGCCAGCTTTCCGGCTCCTTTGAAGGAGCCGTCGCCTCCTATGACTACAACACCGTCTATGCCGTGCTTACGGCATATCTCTGCACCGAGCTTCTGGCCCTCAGAGGTAGTGAATTCCTGACATCTTGCCGTATAAAGTATCGTACCTCCTCTGTTGATGCAGTCTGCAACAGAGGCTCTGTTCATATCCACTATCTCCTCTGCCAGAAGTCCGGCATAGCCTCTCATGATGCCCTTGACGCTAAGTCCCTTGGCAATGGCTGTCCTGACCACTGCCCTTATGGCAGCATTCATGCCGGGAGCATCTCCTCCGCTGGTAAGCACGCCTATGGTCTTTATCACTTTTTTTGCCATGATCTTCACTCCTTTTTAAGGCCCAAGGCCCCATGGAAAATATCATATTACTTATCAAATCACATACTTAGATCAGGGGAGGACCATGTTCTCTGCCTTGATCGACTATTTAGTTTACATCATAAAGGCAAATCTTTCAATCATTTTTGGAAAAACTTATGTAAACAGTAAGCTCTAAAGCTTCTCCGAAAGCCTTACATTTTCAGCTCCGAGCCTATCCCTGAGCGCCTTCATGAAAGCCTCTGAGGGTTCTACCTTAAGCTCAGGCGGAAGTTCCTTCATGGCCCGTTCCCTGCGGAGGTATATACTGACCGGAGCATTACCCTGAGTCTCGAAGCAAAGGTCCGAAAGCCAGCTCTTTTCCCTGTCGTAGCCTGCCTTATCCGCAAAGGCTATCCACACCCGCTTTTTTGTCATGTCAAAGGGAGTTATCTCATCAGCTATAAGGGAGGCATTGTCATCCCTGCCGATGCTGGTATGACCCTTTACATACACCTTGGAATCCTGATACAGACAGGCCCTGTATTTTTCAAACACCTTAGGAAATACCACCACATCTATCTGACCATAGATATCCTCCAAGGTGATGAAGGCCATCTGGGCATTGTTTTTGGTTATCTTGGTCTTTATCTCAGTGACTATGCCGCCGCTTACCACCTGCTGCCCGTCTGAGAGCTCGCAGCCTCCCGAGGTTTCATCGGCATAATACTGGGAGGAATAGGCATTGACTATGCTCCTTATGCTCTCCATGTAGTTTTCCATGGGATGGCCGCTCAGATATATGCCCACGGCCTCCTTCTCATACTGGAGCAGTATATCCTTATCGAACTCCTCCACCTCCGGAAGCTTTACCTTATAGGCTGACTTTTCCTCCTCTCCCGCAAGGTCAAAAAGGCTCATCTGTCCGGCTATGTCGGACTTTCTGTGCTCCTGAGCATTCTCCAGCATCTTTTCAGCCACGATGAGCTTCTGATGGCGGTTTCCGGGAAGCTTGTCAAAGGCTCCCGCCTTGATAAAGTTCTCCACCACCTTTTTATTGGCGGAGGCGGGAAGCCGCTCTATCAGGTCCTCAAAATCAGTAAACCTTCCGCCCTGCTCCCGTTCCCTTACTATGTCATCCACTACGCCCCGGCCTATGCTCTTTATCGAAGAAAGACCAAAGAGTATGTTGCCGTCCTTATCCGCCGTAAAGCCGTAGGAGCCCTCATTGATATCCGGAGGCAGGAGCTTAAGCCCCATGGCCCTTGAGGTGATGATATACTCGGATATCTTTCCGGGCATGTCTACGACCGAGGTCATAAGGGCCGCCATGAATTCAGCAGGATAATAGAACTTCAGCCATGCTGTCTGATAGGCCACCACGGCATAACAGGCCGCATGGGATTTGTTGAAGGCATAGGAGGCAAAGTCCGTCATCTCGTCAAAGATATGGTTAGCCACGTCCTCCGGTATGCCGTTTGCTATACAGCCCTTTACTCCCTCCTCGGGATTGCCGTATACAAAGTACTGTCTCTCCTTCAACATGACCGAGGCCTTTTTCTTGGACATGGCCCTGCGCACCAGATCCGCCCTGCCGAGGCTGTAGCCCGCAAGGCTCTGGACTATCTGCATGACCTGCTCCTGATAGACTATACAACCATAGGTGCTCTTAAGTATGGGCTCCAGTTCCCTGCATTCATAGCTTACATCAGAAGCATTTTTCTTGCCCTTGATATACCTTGGAATGAAATCCATGGGGCCGGGCCTGTAGAGGGCAATGCCGGCTATGATATCATCTATGGATGAGGGCTTTAGCTCCTTCATGAAGGAGGTCATGCCGGCAGACTCAAGCTGGAATATGCCTACCGTATCTCCCCTCGATATCATGTCAAAGATATTTTTATCATCCTCATCGAGGGCATCTATGTCTATCTTTACCCCATGATTCTTTTCTATCTGGTCCACCGCATTTTTAATGACGGTGAGAGTCCTGAGCCCCAGAAAATCCATCTTAAGGAGCCCCAGTTCTTCCAAGGTCACCATGCCGAACTGAGTCACGATGGTACCATCCGGATTTCGTGACAGCGGCACGTATTCATCTACGTTTTTGGCTGCTATCAGGACTCCTGCCGCATGGGTGCTGGAATGTCTCGGAAGGCCCTCAAGCCTGAGGGACATATCTATGAGATATTTTATCCGCTCATCGCTCTGGTAGGCCAGCTTAAGGTCCGGTGTCTCAAGGGCCTTGGTAAGGGTCATGCCAAGCTCCTGAGGTATCATCTTGGCTATCCTGTCGCACTCAGCATAATTTATATCAAGGACCCTGCCCACGTCCCTTACCACACCTCTTGCAGCAAGGGTACCGAAGGTTATTATCTGGGCCACGTTTTCATGTCCGTATTTGTTGACCACATAATCTATGACCTCTTCCCTGCGCTCATAGCAGAAGTCCACGTCTATATCCGGCATGGACACTCGCTCAGGATTCAGGAAGCGCTCAAACAGCAGGTCATACTTTATCGGGTCTATATTCGTTATCTTAAGGGCATAGGCCACTATGGAGCCTGCAGCTGAGCCCCTTCCCGGGCCCACCGGTATGCCCCTTTTCTTTGCATAATTTATGAAATCAGAAACTATGAGAAAATAATCCACATAGCCCATACGCTCTATGACGGAAAGCTCATAGAAAAGCCGCTCCTTAAGCTCCTCCGCCCTATCACCGTAGCGCTCCTCAAGTCCCTTATAGCAAAGCTCCCTCAGATAGCTCTTGGCATCGTAGCCCCCCGGCACATCAAAATGAGGCAGCTTCGTCACGCCGAATTCAATATCCACATTGCAGCGCTCGGCTATCCTCTGGGTATTGTCTATGGCCTCGGGAGCATACTTAAAGAGCTCCCGCATCTCCTCCTCGCTCTTAAGATAGAACTGCCCTCCCGGATAGCGCATCCTGTCCTTATCAGCGACCTTTTTTCCGGTCTGTATGCAGAGCAGTATATCATGGGCCTCCGCATCCTCCTTATAGGTATAATGCACGTCATTGGTCGCTATAAGGGGTATGGACAGCTCCTTTGAGAGCCTTAGGATGCTCGGGTTTACATAGCGCTGGTCCTCATAGCCATGGTCCTGAAGCTCAAGGAAGAAATTGCCTTCGCCAAATATCTCCACATATCTTAAGGCCGCCTCCCTTGCCTCATCGTACATATTGCGTATGAGGAGCTTAGGTATCTCTCCTGCGAGACAGGCGGATGAGGCGATGAGGCCCTTATGATAACGCCTCAGAAGCTCCATATCTACCCTCGGCCGATAATAATAGCCCTCGGTAAAGCCCCTAGACACCAGTTTCATCAGATTATGGTAGCCCTCATTGTTTTCGCAGAGCAGCACCAGATGATGGTAGAGGCTCTCATTGGCATTTTTTTCCTTATCGAAGCGGGAGCCGCCGGTCACATAGACCTCACAGCCAAGTATGGGCTTTATGCCCTGCTTCTTGGCCTCCTTATAAAAGTCTATGACCCCGTACATGGCTCCATGGTCGGTGATGGCTATGGAGTCCTGTCCCAGCTCCTTTGCATGGGAAATGAGCTCCGGTATCCTTCCGGAGCCATCCAGCAGCGAGTACTGGGTATGAAGATGTAGGTGGGTAAATGACAAGCTGCTTACCTCCTGCAAGCTTTGCTGCCAAAGGGACCTGCGGCAGCAGTCCGAGGCATAGGCCTCAGCAAATAATGACGCTTCAAGGGCGCCTGAGGCATCGGTCCAACGTATACGCCTCGGCAAATGCTCTCCTTTGCCTTCTAAAGCTCAGGGTTCCTCCTCTGCCGCCTTAGCCTTAAGCTCCTCTGCAAGGGGTATCATGCGTCGCTCCCTCGGGAACCTGCCGTCCCTCACGTCCTTAAAGAAGCTCTTCATCAATGATGAGCATTCCGGGCCAAATATCCCGATGGTCTTTTCTACCTGATGATTGAGCCCCTCCTGAGAAAACATATCCATGACCGAGCCTGCACAGCCTGCCTTGGGATTCATGCAGCCGATTACCACCCGGGGTATGCGGGCCTGAACTATGGCTCCGGCACACATGGGGCAGGGTTCCAAGGTCACATACAGCGTGCATTTTTCAAGGCGCCAGTCACCCATATACTTACAGGCCTTATTGATGGCTATGATCTCGCCATGGTAAAGCACATTGCCCTTTTTTGTGCGCTGATTATAGCCCCGGCCTATGATCTTGCCGTCATAGACTATGACACAGCCTATGGGGACCTCCCTTATGGCATAGGCCTTCTTTGCAAGCCTTATGGCCTCCCTCATGTATTTTTCGTCTTCGGTATATTTCATGCTTCAAAAACAGTCTATCCTTTAATGGCCTAAGCCCGCCGTAGGCTCTGCCAGTTCTTTGGCCTGCTGCAGCTTCTCATGTGCAGCCCTGCCTTTCAGGGCTCAGCTCCCATCAGGGCTTCTGCCTGTCAAGATAGGGCTTAAGGTATTTGCCGGTAAAACTCTCCTTTACCCTGCATATCTCCTCCGGTGTGCCCTGTGCCACGACGGTGCCTCCGCCGTCTCCTCCCTCAGGCCCCATATCTATGATATAGTCTGCCGTCTTTATGACATCCAGATTGTGTTCTATGACTACGACTGTATTTCCTCCCTCGCTCAGGCGCTGAAGGATATTTATCAGCTTATGGACATCCGCAAAATGAAGTCCTGTGGTAGGCTCATCCAGCACATAGATGGTGCGCCCCGTGCTCCTTCTTGAGAGCTCCGTAGCCAACTTGATACGCTGGGCCTCACCTCCGGAGAGCTCAGTGCTCGGCTGTCCCAGCTTGATATAGGAAAGGCCCACATCATAAAGGGTCTGTATCTTACGCTCTATGGAGGGGACATTTTCAAAAAATCTGAGTGCCTCCTCCACGGTCATATCCAGCACGTCGTATATGGACTTGCCCTTGTACTTTACCTCAAGGGTCTCCCTGTTATAGCGCTTTCCTCCGCAGACCTCGCAGGGCACATACACATCCGGCAGGAAGTGCATCTCTATCTTGATTATACCATCTCCCGAGCAGGCCTCACAACGTCCGCCCTTCACATTGAAGGAAAATCTTCCCTTGGTATAGCCCCTCATCTTTGCATCAGAGGTAGAGGCAAAGAGCTCCCTTATCATATCGAAAACACCGGTATAGGTGGCGGGATTGGATCTGGGAGTCCTTCCGATGGGGCTCTGGTCTATGGCGATTATCTTATCGAGCTGCTCCGTGCCCTCGATGGAGCCATGCCTTCCGGGGATAATCTTTGCCCTATTCAGCTTCCTTGCAAGGGATTTATAAAGTATCTCATTTATCAGGGAGGACTTGCCCGAGCCTGAAACACCGGTGACACAGGTAAATACCCCCGTCGGTATATTCACATCTATGTGCTTGAGATTATTTTCATAGGCATCCCTGATGGTTATCCAGCCCTTTGGCTCCCTCCGCTTATCCGGTACCGGTATGCGGAGCTTTCCGGAAAGATACTGTCCCGTTATGGACTCAGGGCACTTCATTATCTCCTCGGCAGTCCCCGCTGCCACCACATAGCCTCCATGCTCTCCGGCTCCGGGGCCGATATCCACCACATAGTCCGCAGCCCTCATGGTATCCTCATCATGTTCCACCACGATGACCGAATTGCCAAGGTCACGAAGTCTCTTAAGGGTCGAGAGCAGCCTGTCGTTGTCCCGCTGATGAAGGCCTATGGAAGGTTCGTCAAGGATGTAGGCCACTCCTACAAGGCCCGAGCCTATCTGGGTGGCGAGCCTGATGCGCTGAGCTTCTCCGCCGGACAGGGTACCTGTGGCCCTCGACAAAGACAGGTAATCAAGTCCCACATCTATGAGGAAGCTCACCCTTGCATTTATCTCCTTAAGTATCAGGGCTCCGACCTGCTTCTGAAAATCCGACAGCACAAGGGAGCTTATCTTATCCCTGAATACCCTGATGGAGGTGTTGGTGATGTCAAAGATATTTTCATCTCCAACAGTCACAGCCAAGGAGGAGGCCTTAAGCCTCTTGCCCTTGCAGAGGGGACAGGTGTCCTTCCTCATATATTCCTCATAGGCTGCCTTCATATCCGCCGAATAGGCCTCCCTATAGCGGCGCTTTATATTTTCAAGCAGTCCCTCAAAGGCCACGTCATGGACGCTGCCCCTGCCGAACTGGCTCTCATAATAGACCCTTACCTTATGTCCCTTTGTACCGTTTATGATGATGTCCCTTATGTCCTCAGCAAGCTCGCAAAAGGGCGTGTCCAGACTGAAATCATATTCCTTTGAAAGGGCCTCCAGCATGGCATGGGTATAGGAGCCCTTCTGGCCGCTGGACTGCCAGCCCATGACCGATATGGCCCCTTGGTTAAGGCTCAGGGATGTATCCGGTATCATGAGTTCTACGTCAAATTCCATCTTATAGCCAAGGCCGTAGCACTCAGGGCAGGCCCCATAAGGATTGTTGAAGGAAAATGACCTCGGCTCTATCTCCTCTATGCTGATACCGCAGTCAGGACAGGCAAAATTCTGGGAAAAGGTAAGAGCCTCTCCTCCTATGATATCCACTATCATAAGTCCCCCCGAAAGGCTCAGGACATTCTCGATGGAATCCGTCAGCCTCTGGGTTATGCCTTCCCTTACTATCAGTCTGTCCACCACAATCTCGATATTATGCTTGATATTTTTATCAAGCTTTATCTCCTCGGAAAGCTCGTACAGGCTCCCGTCTATGCGTACCCTCACATAGCCCGAGCGTCTTGCCTGCTCAAGGAGCTTCACATGCTCACCCTTCCTGCCCCTTACCACCGGAGAAAGGAGCTGTATCCTCGTGCCCTCGGGAAGCCTCATGACAGCATCAGCCATCTCGTCCACTGTCTGACGCTTTATCTCCCTTCCGCACTTCGGACAATGGGGTATGCCTATCCTTGCATAAAGGAGCCTCAGGTAATCATATATCTCCGTCACGGTCCCGACCGTGGACCTCGGATTGTGGTTCGTGGACTTCTGGTCTATGCTTATGGCAGGGCTCAGACCCTCTATGCTCTCCACATTCGGCTTTTCCATCTGCCCAAGGAACTGCCTTGCATAGGAGGAAAGGGACTCCATGTAGCGCCGCTGTCCCTCCGCATATATGGTATCAAAGGCAAGGGAGGACTTTCCGGAGCCAGAAAGGCCCGTAAGCACCACCAACTCATCTCTGGGTATGTCTAAGTCTATATTTTTAAGGTTATGCTCGGAAGCACCCCTTATTTTTATAAATTGTTTTGCCATATCATCCTCTTTTGCAAAAAAAGTTGTAAAATGTCTAAACTTAAAGCTCCCTAAGCCACTTCCATCTCTTATATACAGCGGGATAAATATAGTAAAGCACCACTGAAAGCAATGCTCCTGCCGCCACGTCCACTATGCTGTGCTGCTTCGTAGCCATGGTGGCATAGGCTATCATCAGGGCTATGACTATACAGTAGGCCTTGGCAGTATCGGTAAATACCGGAAGCTTTGAATCCTGTATGACCAGAGCTATGGCCATGATAGATGAGATGTGTATGGAGGGACAGACCCCATAGGGCGTATCCACGCTCCGAAGCAGCTTAAGCATACTTGAGCATACGTCCGTACCGGTTATGGGCTCCCTCAGGTCTATCCCATTGGGCCATACCACATATATGATAAGGGATATGGTCATGCCCGAAAACATCACCACCGCAAGCCTTTTAAATTCCTCTCCGGAACGAAGCAGGAAAAACAAAAGCCAGCCCGGAAACCACGCATACCATATGGCATAGGGTATGATCATATACTGGTTAAACGGTATGAACTCATCCAGCGGACAGCTTATGATATAATGCTCTGCCGGTATATTGTCTATTATAAAAAATGCTGCCAGATACAGCGGAAGATATAAAAGCAGCAGACTGTACCTATATGTGCTTATAAACTGTTTCAGGTCCTTTATCATCAAATGCCTTTCCATTATCCTTCAGTAATACTTTGCTTATTCATGCTCCAAGCGAGCTTTGCGGCGACCGGCCTTCAAGGTCTCCATACGCGGGCTTTCCCCGG
>DVNS01000129.1 GCA_018714145.1 Candidatus Avilachnospira avistercoris | reverse complement strand
AATGATAAGGCTTTCCCTTGGATATAGCTTTACGCCATACTGCACGGACAGCATCATGTAAAAGGTATCGAGGTCATTGAGATAAAGTCTGAAATACTCCTTTATCTCCTCAGAGGCCTTGGCAAAATCTATGAGAATGTAGCTTTTATATTCATTTTTTGCAAATTCCTCTGCTATAGTGGACTTGCCTATACGCCGAGCTCCTTCTATCAGCAGAGCCTTGGTGCCCTTTGAGTCATTTTTCCATGCAAGGAATCTGTCATATATCTTTCTTCGAAAAATCATAGACATTGCCTCCGAAAATATAGCTGAAGGCTGCATAACAGCCCTATCCGCACCTTGTGCGGATATTATATCGCAGCCGCAAGCAAAGGAAGCACGAGCAGCGCGAGTATTTTCTTTGACCGGCTGTGATATGAGCAATCTTTGATTGCGAATAATATAACCAGCGGCAATGCCGCTGAAGGCTGCAACGCAGCCTTATCCGCACCTTGTGCGGATATTATATCAAGCTAATTATAAGCTAATTTCGGATAATACGCAACTTTACTTAACTAAAGTTTTCTGACGATACGCAGGTTTAGCGTGTTAAAGTTTTCTGGCAATACGCAGGTTTCCGGGGTGCAAACCTGTTCCCGACTTCAATTCTAAAAATGAAATAATATCAGGAATATCATTTTACAGACAAAAAAACACCGACATCAATGCGCTGCTCATCCCCATCAGATATTTTATCTGAGGGGAAGCGCATTTACTGCCGATGGCTTCTTCTTATCCCTTTATAGCAGGGCCATCAAATATTACCTTTTTATATTTCCTTTTTATCTCATTTTCATAATATCATCTTCAAATTTCGCCCTCTTATATCGCCTTCCAAAGCAGCTTATTGTCCATAAATTTCACTTCCAGCCTTCCGCTGTCCTTAAGCCATGAGAGGTATGAGCGGACAGTGCTCCCGACCAGTACATACTGCTCAAAGTTCATGATAAGACCATAGTCAGTAAACAGCTTCTGGAGTATAGCCTCAAAGCACTCAGGCTCGCGGCATAGCTCTATTATGCGCTCTGCTATCTCATGTACCTTTTCGATATTGTACTGGGCGAGGCCTGAGATGTCCTCCGTCGCCTCGGCATGGGCCGGAATGAATATTTTCGCCTTAAGCTTTTTTACGTTTTCCAGAGTTTCAAGATAGGCAGCCACGTCGTAGATGAAGCTTATCTGATATTTTTCCAAAGTCTCCCTGCTTGAGAGACAGTCTGCGAGGAATACCACATCGTCTGGAGTCCTGAAGCCTGCCATGTCAAAGAAGTGTCCCGGAAGCTCTATTAGCTCAAAGCCCTCGGGAAGTTTCTCCTTTGTCAAAACTTCAGCATCGCTTTCCTGAGCCAGCAAGAATTTGTGTCTCAGGTCCTTGCAGGGATAGCCGCCGTATAAGAAGGCCGGCTCAAGTATCGGATATTTTGTAAATGCAGCTTCGATGCCCGGAGCATATATCTTACAATCAGTCTGGCCCTTGAGGTATTTGTTGCCGCCGATATGGTCGGCATTGGAATGGGTGTTATATATGGCCTTAAGCTTCCAGCCGTTTTTATCCAAAAGCTGGCGCACCTTCCTGCCTGCGTCCTTATCGTTTCCGCTGTCTATGAGGCAGACCTCATTATCATCAAGGCGCACAAGGCCTATCTTTGCCGGGCTCTGTATATAATAGGTCCTGTCTGTTATCCGTATAAGCTCGTACATATTTATCCTCCCTATCCCATCTGCGGCTTTTGATGTTCCTCATCATTTATATCATATCAGACTGACTTTTGTCCCTCTTTTTAAATTTTGGCGCAGTCAGGCTGAAGCTCAGGTCCAAGAGCATCAGTATGGTCTCATCAGCAGCGCTTCCATCAAGAGCCGCCGTTATCCAGTGGTCCTTATTCATGTGATAAGCCGGATATATGCCCGGTTCCAGAAGCATGGAGCCTATGAGGGCAGTCTCGCATTTCAGGTTCACGGCATCGACTGGCCTTCTGCCCTCCCTTCCAAGCTTTTCTTCAGATATCTTCATGATAAGGGCAAACCATTTACGGTTTATCTGATGGCGGAATACGGTATTGTCAGGCTCATCCTGCCATGGATGGTCCGGCTCAATGCCGTAGGTATCCAATATGTACTTTTCCAGTTTCTCTCTATTCATTTATCTTACGTTATCTTTCATCCCCAGCCGCAGCTTCAGAGGAGTCCTTGTCTTTTCCCAAGGCTTTTTCTTCATTTAATGAAGTGCTTTTCTGCTTTTCCTCTGCAGCCTTTCCTGTATTTGATAATGATGATCGTTTTTTAGCTCTGCTCCCTGAAGCTATTCCTGTCACAAGTCTTATCAGTGCGAATATAACCCCGGCAGCAATGAGTATGAGCAGGATAAGCGGAAGGTTTGTGATGATGCTCACAGCCAAGTCTTCAAGCCCGTCCCTGAGGGCTTCCGTATTTTTAGCGAGGCCTGTCCTGATACGCTCCCCAAAGGAGGCCTCTCCGCTGCTGTCCAGCACCTTTACTTCTGCAATGCCTATGGAAATGGTATCAAAGCTCACTAAATTATCATAATTACGAAGCTGTGAGCCTATACTTTCGAGCTCATATCTGACATCTGAAAGCCTGCTTTCTATCGCTATCACGCTTTCGATGCTGTCCGCCTCCGAAAGCAGCTCGGTAAGTCTTTCCTGTTCCACTCTGAGGGCTTCCATCCTTGCTTTCAGATCAGTATATTTAAGAGTTACATCCTCCGTTCTTTCTGATCTGTAGGTTACGACCATGTTTGAAAGCGCCGTGTTCAGGAATTCATCCGTATGCTCTGCAGGCATCCTGACGGTGATATTGGCTGATCTTCTGTCTGTATAGCCTTCCGCACCGCTCTGCCAGGAGCTTTCTATATAACCTCCAAGCTTCTCGGCCTGCTGCTGTATGGAGCTGAGCGCAGAATCAAAGTCTCTGGTCTGCACCTCCATATCTATCGTGCGTATCAGCTTCCGCTCCATGCCTTCAGAGACAGTTTCCTCTATCTCTGCGGCGTCTTCGAGAGCTCCCCCTTCAAGACTTCCGCCAGATATGCCTTCACTTATCATGGCTCCCGTACCTGAACTTAAACCATTGACAGCCGTTACAGCGCTCTCAGGCATGGCAGATGCCGCCATGGTCTCCGCCACCATATCCATGCTGCTTGATGTGTCTGACTTGGAGCTGCCTCCGCAGGCAGCAAGAAACAGCATCATGCTCATGGCCATGACTATCAGAAGCCTTAGCTTATTTTCTGCCTTTTTCATATAGCTCGCCTCCTCTCCTGCCGGAACCCCATATCCTATGTTGTTTCATTAGCTGAGCCAGTATGCTCATATTTCTACTAAATATACGTTTTCAGTATATGATATATTTCATATCTTGGCCATATTTTCCGGCTTGGAGCTTATTTTTTAATGCTATATTCTGGTAACTGACTCTAACTGCTGAAGGTATCTGTCTTTAGTCTGAAAGGTCTGACAGTTCTCCCATATCCGGAAGCCACACCGATGAAGCATCCACGAAACCGCTTTTATCTGCTGACTGCTCGGCTATGGTGGAGCCTATGGTGCCATCAAGCTGTCCTCTTATGCTCTCGGCCCTCAGCAGACAGAAGCTGCGTATGGTGTCCACGGCTTTAAGATAGTCCCCATAGGAACAGAAGGCTGTAGGGTCCTGCCTCACATATCCGTCTATCATGTCCGATACTTCTGCGACCATACGCTCAAAGTATCCGCTTTCAAAATATCCCTCT
>DVNS01000128.1 GCA_018714145.1 Candidatus Avilachnospira avistercoris | reverse complement strand
GCTCTGTATCCTAGAGATTATATCAGCTATAAAAATATCCCGTCAAGGTCTGCAAAATGCCAGCCTGCCCATAAAAAGGGATTGTGCTCATGCCGGGTTTAATATATAATGGGTTTAAGCAGATCTCTCTTCGGCATACTGCTTCAGAAAGGTATGCCATCGGCTGATTTCTTCCTGCATCTATCTAAAATCATTTCGATACATTCCCCAGACTTTTAGGAAACTGATATCGTGTGCTCCGTGCCGGAGGCTGAGTGAAGCTTGGCTTATCCTTTTTCTGTCCTGCACTTATATGGCCCCCGCCTTGGGGAAATGATACTGATATCAGGCAGACAGTTCAAAAAGGTATGATATGTCACGGTATCCCTTCCTTTCAGAGATAAGCCCCCGGACCTTGACATGAGCATATCACAAACGAAAAGGCTGCCGCTATGCGACAGCCTTTTATGCACCAGAGAAGGCTCGAACTCCCAACCTTTCGGTCCGTAGCCGAACGCTCTATCCAATTGAGCTACTAGTGCACGCTTTAAAAGCAACGATTAGTATAGCAAAGCACAAAATATTTGTCAAGAAAATAAATGAAATTATCCCCTTCCGGTCTTAAGTCCTGTAATGGGCCTTGCACTGTACCTCCTGCGCTGGACGATGAATACCGAAAGAGCAAAGATGAATAGCACAGCCGAAAGGCACTGGGACACGGCCAAGGAGGTACCGGGTATCAGGAGCTGGTCCGTCCTGAGCCCCTCTATGAAGAAGCGCCCAAAGCCGTAAAGCATAAGGTAGAGACAGGTCACCTCGCCCTGCCACTTCTGCCTGTGCTTACCGTACCATATCATAAATATCAGAGAGCAGAGGTTCCAGCAGGACTCATACAGGAAGGTGGGGTGCACCTGTATGTAGCTTACTCCCCCGTCCAATATCCTGTGGTCCATGAGCTCCTGAGATATCATGGAGGGATTGACTAGGGACTCCTTTATGCGCATGGCAAAAAGCCCGTCGCTATAGCCTCCAAAGGCCTCGCAGTTAAAGAAGTTTCCCCAGCGTCCGATTATCTGTCCGGTGATAAGTCCCAAAACTCCCGTATCCGAAAGCATCAAAAACGGAGACTTCTTAAGCTTGGAATACACAAAGGCAGTGACAAAGGCCGCTATGACGCCTCCATATATGGCAAGGCCGCCCTTCCTCAGGTTAAAGATGGAGAGGAGGTCATTTTTATAAAGGTCCCAGTCAAAGATGACATAGTATATCCTTGCTCCGATGACCGAGATAATGATGGCATAGATGGCAAAGTCCATGTAAAAATCCGGGTCCTGCTGCCTCCTCCTCGCATCCCAGACGGCCATGCCTATGCCGCACAGCATGCCTATGGCGATGATGATGCCATAATAATATATCGTAAAACCGCCGAAGAGCTCTACGCTCCGGCTCAGCTTATTTATGACTATGCCCAAATGGGGAAATATAAGGTCCGCACCACTATAGCTCATGGAGGCTCCTTCCGTCCTGTGATATATGCTTCATAATATCACGAGGATATTTGCTTGTCAAAAATGGCCGCATAAAGCGGCCATGTCATTAAAGGCGTATCCGCCCTAAGAGCCTGTCATATAAATGGCGGCTCCTTTATCTTTCCTTAGGCTAGGCCCATACCTGATGAGCTTTACTCATCAGTCTCCCGCTTCCGTCTCCGAAGGGGCTGTTTCTGCGGCATCGGAGCTCGTGGCAAGGCTCTCTCCTATCTGCTCGGTATACTGCTCCATCTGCATGGATTCCTGATAATTGCTGTATATGCTTATCGCAAAGGGCGACAAAAACAATATCAAAAGTGCACATATCATCAGTATCGTATCCCGTTTATAAAGGCTGCGTTCCCTGCTGTCCCGGGATGCACCCCTTTTATCTCTGTTACTACTCATATGCTTTATGGTCCTCCTAAAGACTATCTTTATCTTCAGCAAGACTATAAGGCATAATTGTGTCCAAACGGTTAAATCGACATATTTATGTCCATATTCACAAATATATCACCGATACTGCCGTCCGTGATAAGCCAATGGAAGCGCAGAAAGTCCCTGCCCGGCTCAGCCCTGCTTATCAATGAACTTAAAGGCATTGACATCAAAAAGGCCTCTGGGCGTTATCCTTATCTCAGCTATGACCGGAAGGGCCATGAAGGAAAGGGTTATATAAGGCTCTACCTCATCAGGTATACCCATCTGATGGGCCTTCTTTATCATGCGCTGGAGCTTTTTATTGACCTCGGAAAAGCCTGCATCTGACATGAGCCCCATGATGGGAAGGGGCAGCGTATCATATACCTTTCCCTTTTCCACCAAAGTATATCCGCCCTGAGCCCTGATTATCTCATTGACGGCTATGGCCATGTCCTCATCATTGTCTCCGACCACGATGATATTGTGGGAGTCATGGGATACAGAGGAGGCTATGGCCCCTCCGCTTATGCCATAATGGGAGCATATGCCTACTCCGACTTTGCCGGTGCCCTTATGGCGCTCTATGGCCGCTATCTTGTTGAGGCCGTTTTTCGGAATATAGTTGTCCGTATTGCCCAGTCTCTTTATAGTATGCTTCGTGGTTATCTGGGAAGCGTCTATGCCTATGACATGGGCGGTCTTGTCCTTTATCGGAAGGACAAAAATATCCTTGCTCACGGGACTTAGATGTACGGTATTCTTCAGTTCCCCATCACAGGGCAGCACCTTGGGACTGCTGTCCTTATCAAGGCGCCTTCCCTTATGGAACACATCGGTGATGTCAAACCTTTCCAGACTCTCACAGGCTATGATATCTGCCTGATAGCCGGGAGCCAGAGCGCCAAGGTCCCTAAGGCCATAGCACCTAGCAGCATTTATCGTAGCCATCTTGATGGCATCCACCGGCTTTATGCCAAGCTTTACCGCCCTTCTTACATTGTAATTTATATGACCGTCCCTCAGTATGTCCTCGATATGCTTATCATCGGTACAGAAGGAGAAATTGTCCACAGGGATATGATTTTTAACTATGCCCTTTACTATGGCCTCCAGATTGTGGGCAGCGCTGCCCTCCCTGATGTGCACATGGATGCCCCTCCTTACCTCCTCCATGGCATAGTCATAGCTGGTGCTCTCATGGTCCGTCATGATGCCCGCGAGGGCATAGGCAGACAGCTCATCTCCGGCAAGGAAGGGGGCGTGGCCGTCTATGGGCCTTCCGGCAAAGAGCCTCAGCTTTTCATGGAGCTTTTTATCCCCATATACTACTCCAGGGTCATTCATGACCTCACCAAGGCCCAGTATCCTCGATTCCTTGAGATAGGGCTTCATTTTAGCAGCCGTAAGCTCGCAGCCATTGTCATCTATATCCGTGGCCGGCACGCATGAGGGCATCATGACATATACATTGGCAGGGGAGGCCTCGGTCTGTTTAAGGATATAATCTATGCCGGCTGTGCCGCTGACATTGGCCGCCTCATGGGGGTCCACGATAAAGGTGGTGGTTCCGCAGCCTGCGGCTATGGTCACAAGCTCATTGGGGGTCACCATGGTAGACTCCAGATGAAGATGGGAATCGATAAAGCCGGGCATGATATACTTGCCGCTCATGTCTATCTCTTCCTCGCCCTCATAATAGGTCCCTATGCCGGCTATGATGCCGTCCTTTATGGCAAGGTCCGCCGTATGTATCTCGTTGGTGAATACGTCCACTATCCTGCCGCCCTTAAGCACAAGATCGGCCTTTTCCTTACCAAGCGTCACCTTTGATATGCGTTTGAATAAAGCGTAGTCCATGAACCCTCCTTATATGAAATCCAAAACCGTAAGCTGTATGCTCCTTCGTCCGTTAAATTCATTTATCTGCGGATAATAAAGTGCGGAAAATGTGTCCTTTTCCACAAGCCTCCTGCTGAGCTCCTCTGCCTCACCGAACATAACTGCCGGCAGGGCCCGTCCTTCCCTGTTCCTGAGCAGGAAACGAAGCACGTTTTTGTTTTTGCCAAGGACCCTGAGGTCCGAGGCCCTGAGCTCCTTTTGGGCAAACAGCGGTCTTTCGTTGCCGTTTCCAAAGGGAGCAAGGGACGAAAGCTCATTGATAAGGCCTTCAGTTATATATGAAAATGGCAGCTCAGCGTCTATCCATATCTTCTCACAGAGGTCATCCTCCTTAAGCCCGCAGTGCCGGTTGAGCCGCAGACGCAGCTCCCCTATCCTGTCGGTGTTCAGACTTAAGCCTGCAGCCATTGGATGTCCCCCAAACTTAATGAAGATGTCCTGCTCCCTAAGGAGCCCTTCGAACATATTATAATTTTCTATGGAGCGTCCGCTCCCCTTTGAGACACCCTTTGTGTCAGTATCCGTAATGACTATAGCAGGTTTTGAGAAGCGCTCCCTTATCCTGCCTGCAACTATGCCGGCCAAAGATTCATGAAGCTTGGGAAGCTCTATCAGAAGGACCTTATCCTTCGAAAACTCTCCTTCCGCAAGAGCAGCTGCCTCCTCCACACCCCTTTCTGTCATGGCCTTACGCTCATCATTGAGGTCCTTAAGATGGAGGGCCAGCGCCTCAGCCTCCTTATGGGAGCCGCTGAGGAAGATCTCCATGGCATCATAAGCCGTCTCAAGCCTTCCGCCTGCATTGATGCAGGGTCCGATGACAAAGCCTATGTGATAGGCTGAAAGCTCCTTATCAAGGAGCCCGCAGGCCCTGATAAGCTCATAAAGTCCTGTGTTGAGCTTTCTCCGGCTTTCATTGATGCGCTTTAGGCCTTCCCTTACGATGATGCGATTCTCAGACTTAAGGGGCATGACATCACCGACAGTGGCTATGGCTGCAAAGGGCAGAAGGGAGAGCCAAAGCTCTTCGTCCCCGTTAAACTCCCGAAGGAGGAGCCTTGCAAGCTTCCAAGCCACGACCGCTCCGCAGATATCCTTCATGGCATAAGCCGAGGAGGAAAGCTTCGGGTCCACCACTGCATCAGCCTCGGGAATGAGCTCGGCATCATCTGCGTCCCGTCTTATCTCATGGTGATCCGTCACCACCACGGTAAGTCCAAGCTCCTTTGCCAGTCTTAGCTCATCTATGGCCGAGATGCCGTTATCCACCGTGATGAGGGTATTGATCCCTGCCTCTCCGGCCTCCTCTATGATACGGCTGTTTATACCGTAGCCGTCCCGTATGCGGTCCGGTATCACAAAGTCTGCCTTGGCTCCCAAGGACCTTAGTACAGTCACCATGATGTAGGAGGCGCAGACTCCGTCTATGTCATAGTCTCCGACTACCCTGATGGGCTTTTGCTCCCGTATCTTTTCCGCAATGATCCTGACCGCCCTTCCTGCGTCCGGAAGCCTGCTCTCGTCCTCAAGCTCATCAAGTCCGCCAAAGAGGAAGCGTCTTATCTCCTCGTCCCCCTCTATGTCCCGATTTCTCAGCACCCTTACGGTGACCGGATCTATCGAAAGACGTTCGGCTATGCCCTTAAAGTCAGCCTTTTTTGCATAAAGATACCATTTTTTAGCCATCAGGTCCCTTTGGATACGGCCCTAAGGCCCTTTCCAAGCTCCTTCTTTATATCCTTTATAAGCTCCTCCACATCCTCTGCCTTGGTAGCCCAAGAGGTGCATATCCTTACTGCGGTCTTATCCTCAGGAAGTGGTGCCCAAGTGCTGAAGCTGTATTTCTTTGAAAGCTTTTTGATGAGCTTATTGGGGAAGATAAAAAACTGCTGATTCGTGGGGCTGTCCGCATAGGCTGCAAACCCTGCCTCACAAAGATCGCTCCTGAGCTTAAGAGCCAGCATATCTGCCTTCTTCGCAAGCTCCAGATAAAGGCAGCTTCCGGCCTCATCAGGCTCAAGCAAAGTCTCGAACTGGATGCCAAGGAGCCTGCCCTTAGCAAGGAGGCCTCCCTTCTGCTTTACATAGTAGCCGAAGTCCTGATGAGAGACAGCACTGTTGAATATGACAGCCTCTCCAAAAAGCGCTCCCTGCTTAGTGCCTCCTATATAGAAAACATCGCAGAGCTCGTAGATATCCTTAAGCTTTACATCACATTCGGGGGACATAAGGCCATAGCCAAGCCTTGCCCCGTCGATAAAGAGATACATGTCATATTTTTTGCAGACCTTCCTTATGGCCTTGAGCTCCGCCTTCGAGTAAAGGGTGCCGCTCTCTGTAGGGAAGGATATGTATACTGCCTTGGGCTTTACCATATGCTCAAAGGTCTCATCTGCCCAGTAGGCCTTCACATAGTCCCTGATATCATCAGCCTTAAGCTTTCCGTTTTCATTTTTAAGGGTGATGACCTTATGGCCCTGAGCCTCTATGGCCCCGCTCTCGTGAACAGCTATATGTCCTGTGTCTGCACTTATCACTCCCTCATGGGCTCTCAGAAGAAAGCTCAGTATGGTAGTATTGGTCTGAGTGCCGCCTACCAGAAATCTTACATAGGCCTCCTCATCTCCTACGGCCTTCCTTATGATATCGGCAGCCCGCCTGCAGTGGGGGTCCTCGCCGTAGCCCGGAGTCTGCTCGAGGTTGGTCTCCACGAGCTTCTCCAGTATCTTTTCATGTGCTCCCTCAAGGTAATCGCAATTGAACATCTTCATGGTCAGATCTCCTATATCCTTTTCAA
>DVNS01000127.1 GCA_018714145.1 Candidatus Avilachnospira avistercoris | reverse complement strand
TATTTCTTTGCCAAGGGAGACAGTGTATTCGGCCCCATGTCGAGGTTCCTGTTTGCAGGCATGTTCATAAGCCTGTTTATATGTACCATATATCCCAATGGTACTGACCTCAGGCCGGACATAGACACGGATAAAAATGTATTTGCTGCCCTTTGCGGCCTGCTCTGGGGAGCTGATACCCCGACCAATGTGCTGCCCAGCATACATGTATATAATTCCATAGGCATATGTATAGGAGTTTTCAAGAGCCAGAGCTTCAGGGACAGGACGAAGGTAAAGCTTATCTCCAGCATCATATGCGTGCTGATATGCCTTTCGACGGTGTTCCTTAAGCAGCATAGCTGTGCCGATGTGCTGGCCGCGGCCATCCTTGCCTATGGCATGTATCAGGTAGTCTATGAGCCTGTGAGTGCAGACGAGCTTCGGGAGCGCATGGCCGGAAGGAAGCTGCTTCCGAGACGGGAGAGCGATATTTGATCACAGAGGTCAAAATCATCTGTTTAAGGCTTCTGCCTCGCAGGGTCTTGGCAGGAAGATTTTCAGCAGCGATGGGCTCAGCATATTATTTAATCAAAAATTTATAAACGAAGCGGCGGTTTTATGCTACAATCCTCTCGTAAGGAAGCGAGAGGATCTTTATGTATTACTTTATAGTCAACCCGAATTCCGGAGGCGGAAGAGGGATAGTCGCATGGAATAATACTAAAAAATATCTGCACGGCAGGAATATAGAGTACGAGGTATTCTTCACGACCCGGGAGGGCGAGGCAAGGGAGAAGGCCAGAGAGGTGACGGAGGACTATCAGGGTCCCCTTTATCTTGTGACCATAGGAGGAGACGGGACCATCAATGAGGTCATCGACGGTTCGGTGCTGGGCCCCAATGTAGCCTTCGGATACATTCCTGCAGGGAGCGGCAATGACCTTGGAAAGGGGCTTAACTTCCCCCAGAGCATGAAGAAGTCCATAAAGCGGGCCCTTACCGACGGCAAGATAGATAAGCTTGATTATGGCGTCATAAGCTGCGGAGATACTGGCTGCATACGGAGGTTCATGGTCAGTGCAGGCATAGGATTCGATGCGGCAGTGTGTCATTCGATACTTATGGCTAGGAGCAAAAGGAACCGGAAGGGCCTGCATTTTAAGAGCCTTTCCTATCTGTTCACCGGCATAAAGGAGTTCCTTCTGGCAAGGCCTGCCAAGGGCTATATCATCCTTGATGACAGCCGCAGGGTGGAGTTCAATCATATACTGTTCATCTCCGCCCATATCTGTCCCTTTGAGGGAGGAGGCTTTAAGTTTGCACCCTCTGCGGATCCAAAGGACGGCAATCTCTCGGTCTGTGTGGTGAGCACGGCCAATAAGATGAAGCTCGTATGGACACTGCTTCGGGCCAGAGGAAAGAGCCTGAGACAGCGGAGCGGAGTACGCTTCTTTGAATGCAGGGAGCTTAAGATACATACGGACAAGCCCCTTGCGGTGCATACCGACGGGGAGAGCTGCAGGACGCAGACGGACCTTACACTGAGATGCGTGCCGGGACAGCTTAAGTTGGTGCGCTAAAGCCTTGCACGTTTTTGATTTATATCGTAGAATATATTTAGATCTGGGCCATGCAGTTTAAGACAGATGCATGGCCTTAAGTTTTAATCAGAGGGAAGGAGCCAAGTCCGGTATGAGGATAGGTCACGGCTATGATGTGCATAGATTTTCCGAAGGCAGGAAGCTGATACTCGGAGGGGTGGAGATACCTTATGAGTATGGGCTTTCAGGTCATTCGGATGCAGATGTGCTCACCCATGCCGTGATGGATGCCATGCTGGGAGCCTGTGCCTTGGGGGACATAGGGAAGCATTTTCCGGATACTGATGAGAGGTATGAGGGAGCCGACAGCATAGAGCTTCTCAAGGCAGTACGGGAGCTCATAAAGGATAAGGGCTATGAGCTTAAAAATCTCGATGTGACAGTGCTCTGCGAAAAGCCCAAGCTTCGGACCTATATCGAGAGCATGCGATGTAGGCTCTCAGAGGCACTTAAGCGGGATATGGATGACATCAGCATCAAGGCCACCACTGAGGAGGGCCTTGGATTTACCGGAGCAGGCCTCGGCATAGCAGTGCATGCCGTATGCCTTGTGGACAGGATAGAGGACTAAGGAAGATGAGGCTGTCATAAGACCTAAGGTATATGAGATGCAGGCATTTTAAGACTTGACTCAGGGCTGTGAAGGGCAGCTGATTTTGAAGATACAGAAGAAAGGAAAGCCATGAAGATATTTGACACGATGCAGAGACGCAAGGTGGATTTCGTCCCCATAGAGGAGGGAAAGGTACGCATGTATGTGTGCGGCCCCACCGTATATAACCTTATACATATAGGCAATGCAAGGCCGATGATAGTTTTTGATACCTTCAGGCGCTATCTGGAGTATAAGGGCTATAAGGTGAATTATGTCACCAACTTTACTGATGTGGATGACAAGATAATCAATGCAGCAAAGGCCGAGGGCGTAGCTCCCGAGGTCATCTCCGAGAGGTATATAGCTGAGTGCAAGCGGGATATGGCCGATATGAACATTGAGCCTGCCACGGTACACCCTCAGGCCACCAAGGAGATAGACGGCATGATAGAGATGATACAGAAGCTCATCGACAATGGTCATGCCTATGTGGCTGAGGATGGTACGGTGTATTTTTCCGTGGCCTCGGACCCGGACTATGGAAAGCTTAGCCATAAGAACATGGATGAGATGATGTCGGGCCTCCGTGACCTTAAGGTAAGCGGAGAGGAGCAGAAGAAGGATCCCAATGACTTCGTGCTCTGGAAGCCCAAGAAAGAGGGAGAGCCCTACTGGGAGTCCCCTTGGTGCAAGGGACGTCCCGGCTGGCATATAGAGTGCTCGGAGATGAGCAGGAAGTACCTTGGCGAGACCATAGACATACATGCCGGAGGAGAGGACCTGATATTCCCCCATCATGAAAATGAGATAGCTCAGTCGGAGGGGGCCAGCGGAAAGCCCTTCTGCCATTACTGGATGCATAACGGCTTCCTCAACATCAACAATAAAAAGATGTCCAAGTCCGAGGGCAATTTCTTCACCGTAAGGGATATAACCTCACAGTATGACCCGATGGTGCTGAGGCTGTTCATGCTGAGCGCCCAGTACCGCACTCCCCTTAACTTCTCAAAGGAGCTGATGGAGCAGGCAAAGGCCGCTTATGAGCGTATACTTAACTGCACTGATAAGCTCAAGGCACTTATCGAGAAGGCTGAGGACAAGCCTTTAAGTGCTGAGGAAAAGGCTTCCCTTGAGACCGTTTCCGGCTTCATAAAGGATTTTGAGGCAGCCATGGAGGATGACAACAACACCGCCAATGCTGAGTCCGCAGTTTATGAGATAGTCCGTGTAGCCAATGCAGGAGCAGATGAGAACTCCTCCAAGGCCTATGTGGAGGAGCTGCTTTCAGTCATTCATAAGCTCTGCGACGGAGTGCTGGGAGTAAAGACCGACAGAAAGACGGAGCTCCTTGACGGCGAAATCGAAAAGCTCATAGAGGAAAGACAGGCTGCAAGGAAGGCCAAGGACTTCAAGCGTGCCGATGAGATAAGGGATGAGCTCCTTTCCAAGGGCATCATACTCGAGGATACGAGAGAGGGAGTAAAGTGGAAGAAGGCATAAAGGATATACTCAGCCCCGGCGTGTTCCGGGGCTTTTTCCCTATAGAAAAGAAGGACGGGATATCGGCCCTTGGACTGGCCTATATAGGAGATGCGGTATTTGAGCTGATGGTGAGGCTCTACATGGCAGGCCACGGCTCCATGAGGGTGGAAAAGCTGCATAAACGGGTGACTGAGACCGTCAATGCCGGCACCCAGTCCCGCATATCTTATCTGATACTTCCTGAGCTTACGGAAGAGGAGGCGGAGGTATTCAGACGGGGACGCAATCAGCGCTCCCAGACTGCGGCAAGGCATCAGAGCATCACGGATTACAGACGGGCCACGGGTCTTGAGGCATTGTTTGGCTGGCTCTATATCAACGGGCGCTATGAAAGGCTCAGGGAGCTTTTCCTGCTGGGCATGGAAGGGCTTGAGCATGAAGGCACAGAGGGCGGCTTATGCCAAGGTCTTTAAATACAAGATTCTGACATGTAAGTCCTTGACACGGAGTATACTTATATTTTACACATAAAACGCTTAAGATGTGGTATTGTTAGGTTATGGATGATATGACACTTATATGGCTTATAATTTGTATAGCTGCGGCGGTCATAGAGCTGGGGACCCTTGCTATGGTATCCATATGGTTTGCGGCGGGAGCCTTGGCTGCCATGGTCTGCGCCTTTTTCGGGGCTCCTGAGCTCCTTCAGATAGTGGTATTTGCAGCGGTATCCATTGCCGCCCTTGCAGTATTCAGGGTAAAGGGTCAGAAGGCCACCGGAAGGCTCAATACCCCTACCAATGCAGACAGGGCAGTGGGCCGGGAGGGGCTGGTCATAAAGCGGATAGATAATATCCGGGATGAGGGCCTCGTCTCGGTGGACGGCATGGAGTGGTCTGCCAGAGCCTCGGAGGATGGAGCCTCCATAGACGAGGGAGAGAAGGTAGTGGTCGAGAGGATAGAGGGCGCAAAGCTCATAGTCCGCTCGGCAGGTGCAAAGAAGGAGGCCTAAGGCCATAGGGCAGTGGGATCTGCAGGAAAGCAGGAAGGAAGCTGCCATAAACCGAAAAGACAGATAAAGGAGGTCAATATGCCGTTTCTTATCTTACTTATTGTGCTTATAGTCATAGTTTCAAGCTGTGTGAAGATAGTTCCTCAGGCCAATGCCTATGTAATAGAGAGGCTGGGCTCCTATCTTTCCACATGGAATAATGGAGTGCATATGCTGGTGCCCTTTGTGGACAGGGTGGCAAAGCGGGTGAATCTTAAGGAGCAGGTGGCGGATTTTCCGCCCCAGCCCGTTATCACTAAGGACAATGTCACGATGCAGATAGACTCTGTGGTGTTTTTCTTCATCACCGATCCGAAGCTCTATGCCTATGGCATAGTCAATCCCATGTCGGCCATAGAAAATCTGACGGCCACTACGCTTCGTAATATCATCGGAGATCTTGACCTTGATGAGACCCTGACCTCAAGGGAGATAATAAATTCCCGTATGAGGGAGGTCCTTGACAAGGCCACTGACCCTTGGGGCATAAAGGTCACAAGGGTGGAGCTTAAGAATATCATACCGCCCGAGGCCATACAGAATGCCATGGAAAAGCAGATGAAGGCCGAGCGTGAGAGACGAGAGAGCATACTTCGGGCCGAGGGTGAGAAGAAGTCCACCATCCTCGTGGCAGAGGGAAAGAAGGAGGCAGCCATCCTTGATGCAGAGGCGGAGAAGCAGACCGCCATCCTCCATGCGGAGGCAGAGCGCCAGCGTAAGATAGAGGAGGCTCAGGGACAGGCCGAGGCCATACGTCTCGTGCAGCAGGCCAATGCGGACGGCATCAGGGTGCTAAAGGAGGCAGGTGCAGATGAGGCGGTGCTCCGCATAAAGAGCCTTGAGGCCTTTGCAAAGGCAGCCGACGGCAGGGCCACCAAGATAATCGTGCCCAGCGACCTTGCAGCCATGGCAGGAGTTGTTGAGTCCGTGGCAGAGCTTGCAAGAGGGGAAAAGGCAGAGACGAAGGCCTGACTGCAAAAACCAGCTGTTTCCCTGATTACCAGAGAGGCGGCAGAGAAAACAGTTGAATAACAGCATCATTATTATGTCCGGGGCCCTGACAGGCAGCAGGGATGTAAGGATGTATATGACGTGAAACAGAAGCCCTTATCTTCGGGCGGTATATATACCGGCTGAGATAGGGGCTTTTTTGTGTGTCTGAGGGAGTATGTGAAATCTGGCCTTAATGAGCCAGAGATAATAAGTCCGAGATAAAGGGGTATGTCGAGACCACGGTATTGGAGCTTGAAACTTAAGACAGCAAGTTTAATGAATGTAAAATTTTACATCTGTCTGACAGATATATGACATGCTCCATAAGATTTTCTCGCCTAAGCTTTACTTGTACTTGATAGAAGACAGGAGATGCCTCTGGTATGATACGACCTGTAAGACAGATTTGGAGGACAGTATGAAAGAGTCAAAATACTGGGAGATAAAGGAAAAGCTTGCCGCATATATAGCTGAAGCGGGGCTTAAGGCCGGTGATCGGCTCCCTTCTGAGGTCATCCTTGCAAAGATGTTCAATGTCAGTCGGCCGACACTCAGAGAATATTTCAAGATACTGCAGAGGGACGGAAGGATCACCACCATCAATGGCAGCGGGTCATATCTTCTGGATCATGAGAGGAAGATAAGTAATCGGCTCAATGACCTGAAAAGCCTTGGAAGCATGATATGCGAAGCCGGCTACAGGGAAGCCCAGGAAATCCTCAGTATAGACTATACGGCTCCGGATGACGACTGGGTGGAGCGGCTGTCTATCGGCAGAAATGAAAATGTATGGGTACTGAATAAGATAAGAATGGCAGATGGCTGTCCCGTGAGCATGTCCTGGACTATCTTTCCGGAGAGCATAATAGGGAATGTAAGTCTCGGGGATGAGATCAAGAGAAACAACTATTCAATTTTTGATTTTCTTGAAAAGAGGATGAAGATCTATGTGACTGCCGCAGAAGCCCATATATCTGCGCTTACAAAAAAAGATGTATATGAAAGCACGGTCAGAGAACATCTGGGAGATGATACTCTGAAGCTTTCCCAACTGCATTTTGACAAGGATGGAGTAAGAGTATTCCTGTCCATAGATTATATCAGGACGGATATGATCTCACTGGATCTGG
>DVNS01000126.1 GCA_018714145.1 Candidatus Avilachnospira avistercoris | reverse complement strand
GAAGGATGCCCCGACCAAACAAAAATATTCGATGTATCGAATAAAAAATTAAAATATTAAATTTTATTCAATATAACTGATAAAAACTAGAGCAAAGAAAACTTGTGTCTAAAGCCGATGCCCATTATAATAATGATAAAACGTAATATGCTTATATGAAACCTTGATTTTTAAGTATGTGCTGATTTAGACAGATCGATATGGAGGATGTAGAAGATATGGAGAGATCAACAGTATATTTTACGGATTTCAGATGTAAGGTGGGTACGAGCCAGCTCGATAAGCTCAAGAAGCTCTGCATTGCGGCAGGCATCAGGGACATTGACATGGACGGCAAATTCGTAGCCATAAAGATGCACTTCGGTGAGCTTGGCAACCTTGCCTTCCTTCGCCCCAACTATGCGAAGGCCGTGGCTGATCTCTGCAAGGAGCAGGGAGGAAAGCCCTTCCTTACAGACTGCAATACCCTTTATCCCGGAAGCAGGAAAAATGCCCTCGAGCACATGGACTGCGCTGAGCTTAATGGCTTCAACACTATCTCTACCGGCTGCCATGTCATAATCGCTGACGGCCTTCGAGGCACTGATGATGTGGAGGTGCCTGTGCCCAACGGCGAATACTGCAAGACTGCAAAGATAGGCCGTGCCATCATGGATGCGGATATATTTATAAGCCTGACCCATTTTAAGGGACATGAGGAGACCGGCTTTGGCGGCGCCCTCAAAAATATCGGCATGGGCTGCGGAAGCCGTGCAGGAAAGATGGACCAGCATAAGAGCGGAAAGCCTTCCATCATCGAGGAGCTTTGCCGCAGCTGCCGCCGCTGTGCAAAGGAGTGCGGAAGCGATGCCATAAGCTATCCCGAGAGCAAGGCTGTCATCGACTACGATAAGTGTGTGGGCTGCGGAAGATGTATCGGAGCCTGCAACTTTGATGCCATTGAAAATATCAACGACAGCGCCAATGAGCTTCTCGACCGCAAGATGGCTGAGTATGCCAGTGCAGTATGCCATGGACGCCCCTGCTTCCATGTGGCCTTAGTTCAGGACATAAGCCCTAACTGTGACTGCCATGGTGAAAATGACGCTCCCATACTGCCGGATATCGGTATGTTTGCGAGCTTCGACCCAGTAGCCCTCGATCAGGCCTGCGCCGATGCCTGCCTTGCAGCCGAGCCCATCAGGAACAGTCAGCTTGGCGATAACCTCGCTAAGGAGGGCTGGCACTGCTATCATGACCATTTCAAAGATTCCAACCCCAATATCGAGTGGAAGGCTACCTTGGAACAGGCAGAGAAGGTCGGCCTTGGCACGAGGCAGTATGAGCTCAAGAGGATAAGCTGAGCGCCTTTCAACTTGGCCATAAAGAAATATTTTGCTAAATAAGCTAATATCATTCAGGGGGAACGATATGAGATCAGCTGGGGTGCTTATGCCCATTTTCAGCCTTCCGGGAAGGTACGGCATAGGCTGTTTTGGGAAAGAGGCATATAGATTTGTGGATGAGCTTAAGGCGGCGGGCCAGAGCTTTTGGCAGATACTGCCCCTTGGACCTACGAGCTATGGGGATTCGCCGTATCAGTCCTATTCCACATTTGCAGGCAATCCATATTTTATAGATATAGAGAGCTTTCCTGAGGAGGTGCTGCCGAAGAAGCTCATAGCCAAGTATGATTTTGGAAAGGATGAGCATGGCATAGATTATGGGAAGCTCTATGAGGGGAGGCTCGACCTTCTTTATCATGCCTATCAGGTGGAGAATTACTGCGGCCTCGAGAAGGAATTTCCGGATTTTGAGCCCTTCTGCAGGGCCCATGCCTTCTGGCTTGAGGACTATGCCCTCTATATGGCCCTTAAGGAGGAACACAAGGGCCTTCCGTGGTACGAGTGGGAGAAGGGCATAAGGGAGCATGATGAGCAGGCACTCGCGAACTTAAGGCAGAGCCTTGGAGACAGGATACGCTTCCATAAGTGGCTTCAGTTCAAGTTCTTCACCCAGTGGAGCCACCTTAAAAAATATGCCAATGACCTCGGCCTTTATTTTATCGGGGACCTGCCCATATATGTGTCCTATGACTCCTCGGATGTCTGGGCGGCACCGAAGCTTTTTCGCATGGACGAGAAAAGGAGGCCCACGTGGGTGGCGGGAGTTCCGCCTGATGCCTTTTCTGCCACGGGACAGCTCTGGGGCAATCCGGTCTATGACTGGAGCTATCACAGGCAGACGGGCTATGCTTGGTGGATAAGCCGTATAGAGCATAGCTTTAAGCTCTGCGATATGCTGAGACTGGATCATTTTCGGGGCTTCGATGAGTATTATTGTGTGCCCTTCGGAGATGCCACGGCTGAGCACGGACACTGGGAAAAGGGTCCGGGCATGGAGCTGTTTGAGGCCATAAGCTCATGGAGACATAAAAATGCCCCCTCAGGTGAAGCAAAACAGTCTATAAAAGCCATGGGAGCTGAGACCGGGGAGGATAGGCTTCCCATCATAGCCGAGGACCTTGGCATACTTACCGACAGCGTGCGGAGGCTCCTTAAGGACAGCGGATTTCCCGGCATGAAGGTCTTTGAATTTGGCATGGATCCCCATGAGGACTCTGACTACAGGCTCCATAACTGGGTGAAAAACAGCATCGGCTATACCGGCACCCATGACAATCAGAGCTTAAAGGGCTGGATCTCAGGGCTTTCCAAGGAGGAACTCAGATATCTTGAGGACTACCTTGGACTTAAGGGCAGACCTAAGGAGGAGCTTTCCGACCATATCATAAGGGCGGTCTTTGGGAGCGTGGCGGATACGGTCATCATACCAATGGCTGACTGGCTGGGCCTTGGAGACGAGGCAAGGATCAATGCGCCCTCGACCTTAGGCGGAAACTGGAGCTGGCGCATGGATAAAAAGGCCTTTGATAAGAAGCTTATCAAGAAAATGCGGGGCCTGACGGAGCTCTACAGCAGAATAACAAAACGATGATATAAATATCCGCACAAAGTGCGGATAGAGCCGCCTTGCGGCTCTCAGCGTTCAAAGAACGCTGGTTATACTATTCATAAAAAACTCAAATCCAGACCGGTTGAAACGAATGCTCGAAAGCTCGTGCTTGTTTCGCTTACGGTCTGGGTACGATAAGGAAATGAACATATGAAAAAATTTATCTCTTGGAATGTAAATGGCCTCAGGGCCGTGATGAATAAGGGCTTTGAGGACTTTTTTAGGGCAGCGGATGCAGATGCCTTCTGCCTTCAGGAGACCAAGCTTCAGGAGGGACAGATAGACCTAAGCTTTGCAGGCTATCACTCCTATTGGGATTATGCGGAAAAGAAGGGCTATTCGGGCACGGCCATATTTACAAAGGAGGAGCCCATATCGGTAAAGCTCGGCATGCCCTTTGAGGAGCATGATACGGAGGGCAGGGTGGTCTGCCTTGAGTATCCGGAGTATCGGCTTATGACGGTCTATACGCCGAATTCCCAAAATGAGCTTCAGCGCCTTTCCTACCGCATGGAGTGGGAGGACAGCTTCCGAAGCTATATCATGGAGCTTAAAAAGGATAAGCCCCTCATTTTCTGCGGAGACCTCAATGTGGCCCATGAGCCCATAGACCTTAAAAATGACAAGACCAATCATAAAAATGCCGGCTTCACCGACGAGGAACGGGGCAAGATGGAGAGGCTCCTTCACAGCGGCTTCACCGATACCTTCCGATATCTGTACCCCGATAAGGAGCAGTACAGCTGGTGGTCCTACCGTATGAATGCGAGGGCCAAGGATGTGGGCTGGCGTATAGATTATTTTATAGTTTCAGATGACATAAGGGACAGGGTCAGGGATTCCATCATCCACGGAGAGATATTGGGCTCGGACCATGCGCCGATAGAGCTTCAGATAGATATCTGATATAAAAATGAGATAAGGGCGGGGCGGATGACACTGCCGAAGGCTATCGTGTCAGGCCTTGCCCATTTTTTTTAAGGCAAAAATATCAAATATCAATAAAAAACCGGCTGATATCCATATGATTTTTAGTCATTTTCAAAAAAATTATATAAAATAAAGTCGATATGTGGTAGTATAGAGGCACGAGGTAGCTTATGGGCATATTGAGATCAGACAAACATATCGGGAAGCTTTACCCCTTTGGATATACCATTGAAGATGGGGCAGTGTATTTTTGTGCCGCTGAAAGCTGTGAAGCCCTGAGTCTGCTGCTTTATAAGGGCGGAAAGCGCATCAGTGAGATAGCTTTCCCGAAGGAAGAGCGCATCGGAGATGTATGGCGGCTCTGCGTGGAGGGCATGGAGCTGGACGGCAGCTTATCCTATACATACAGGGCCGATGAAAAGGAATTTTCAGACCCCTACGGCAGGAGCTTCTTCGGTAGGGAGAGATATAAGGAGCGAAAGAACTTAAAGACAATGCCGAGGACCATCATCTGCACCGAAGCTGAGGCTGCATCAGAGAAGACCGAGGCCGGAATCTTGGCAAAGGCCGCTCCGAAGGTTGGGGCTGGGACTTTGCAGGATGTTTTGAAGGCGGAGACGGGGCCGTCCCCTTGCCATAAAGATGGAAGCTGCTTTATCCCCTATGAGGACAGCATCATCTACAGGCTCCATGTCAGGGGATTTACAAAGGATAAAAGCTCAGGGGTGGAGGCAGGACGGGCAGGCACATTTTCAGGTATCATAGATAAGATAGGCTATCTCAAGGACCTCGGGGTGACCAGCCTTGAGCTCATGCCTGCCTACGAATACAACGAGACCGAGCATGCCTTCGGAAGGGAAGGCTATAAGACCAATTACTGGGGCTTTACCGAGGATGCCCTTCGTTTTGCTCCAAAGAGGTCCTTCGGCGGAGCGAAAGGCTTCAGGGAGCTTATCGAAGCTCTCCACAGGGAGGGCATGGAGCTCATCTTGGGCATGTATTTTTCAGGAAATGAGCCTGAGGACTATGTGCTATCCGTGCTTCGCTTCTGGCGTATGCACTATGGCTTGGACGGAGTTCATATCATCGGCTATGCGCCCATGAGACTGCTGCTCTGCGACCCCTACCTTAAGGGCATGAAGCTCTGGGCTGACAGGATAGGTGAGCAGGACCTGAAACGGGATAAACGAGAGTTCCTTATGCCTGTCAGGAAAAAGGAGCAGGCCGTGCGCTTTGCCGCAGTCTATGATGACAGCTTTCAGAATGACCTCCGCCGCTTTATAAAGGGCGATGAGGACATGGTAGGAAGGATGATGGGACTTATCAGGAGCAATCCTTCCCACGCTGCCCGTATCAACTATGCGGCCAATGTCTCAGGCTTTTCCTTAAATGACGTATTTGCCTATGACAGGAAGCACAATGAGCCGAACGGGGAAAATAATACTGATGGCACGGACCTTAACTATAGCTGGAACTGCGGTGAGGAGGGACCTTCGCGGAAGAAGCGCATCAATGAGCTCAGGAGGCAGCTTTATAAAAATGCCCTCGTACTGACCCTGCTCTCCGCCGGCACGCCCCTTATCAATGCCGGAGATGAGATGGCCCATACCAAAAAGGGCAACAACAACTCCTGGTGCATGGATGACAGGACCGAGTGGATATGCTGGGATGACCTTAAGAAGCATGAGGATATATATCAGCTTACCAAGGCCCTCATAAGGCTGCGCAGGGAGCATCCTGTATTCAGACAGAGTGAGGAGCTTCGGGGCGCAGATTACAGGTATATAGGACTTCCGGACATATCCTTCCATGGCAAGAGCGCCTGGAAGGTGGATATGGAAAATTACCGCAGGCAGCTTGCCGTATGCCTAAACGGGGCATATTCAAAAAGGACTGACGGCACTGCGGATGACTGCTTTTATATCGCCATGAACATGCACTGGGAGGCGCATAAGTTTTACCTGCCGAAGCTGCCTGAGGGCAAGAGTTGGAGGCTCCTTTTAGATACTTCAGAGGAGACTTCAGAGGACCTCCTTAGCGGTGCGGAGGCCGGACAGGAGCTAAGGTTTCCGGACAGCATAAGGATAGCCGCCCGAAGCATAGTCATACTTATAGGAAAGTAAAATAATAAATGGAGGTTAGTTTTATGACCGACAAGTTATATGATCTGATAAACTGGGCTGATGTGGAGGAGATAGAGTATTCCGAAAGCATGTACCCCAAGCGCATACTTGGAGCTCATGAGCTTCCGGAGGGAGGGACCTTAGTGCAGGTCTATATCCCCCATGCAGTCAGCATTTCCCTGATAAAGGATGATGGGAAGAAGCCCATAGCCATGGAGGCCTGCGATGAGGAGGGCTTCTTTGCAGTCCTTACAGCCGGTACGGATTTTGACTACCGCCTTGAGGTGACCTATGACAATGGCTTCAAGGGTGAGATAGAGGACCCCTACAATCCTAAGTTCCATACCATATTTTCCGAGCAGGACTATAAGCAGCTCTCCGAGGGCATAGCCTATGGGCTCTATGAAAAGCTGGGCGCCCATCCCATGAATATGGAGGGAGTGGACGGCGTCAACTTCGCCGTATTTGCCCCCGAGGCTGAGAGGGTCAGCGTGGTCGGAGACTTCAATATGTGGGACGGCAGGCTCCATCAGATGCAGAGGGACACCTACTCCGGCATCTTTGAGCTCTTTATTCCCGGAGTGAAGCCCGGAGACCTCTACAAATACGAGATAAAGACCAAGGCAGGACAGCCCATACTTAAGGCCGATCCCCATGCCTTCTATTCAGAGCTCAGGCCGGCGACGGCATCGGTGGTCTGGGACATAGACCATTTCCACTGGGATGACGAGTCTTGGATGGAAGCCCGTAAGGATAAGGACATGAAGAAGGCTCCGATGAATATCTATGAGCTGCATCTGGGCTCATGGAAGCAGAAGCCTGTGGCCATAGATGAGGAGGGCAATGCCATCAATGGCTCCCAGTTCTATAACTACAGGGAGCTTGCGGACGAGATAGCCGCCTATGTCAAGGAGATGGGCTATACCCATGTGGAGCTGCTCCCGATAATGGAGCACCCCTTGGATGCCTCTTGGGGTTATCAGGTGACGGGATATTTCTCACCTACGAGCCGCTACGGCACGCCCGATGACTTTATGTATTTCGTGGACCATATGCACAAGGAAGGCATAGGTGTCATCCTTGACTGGGTGCCGGCACATTTCCCGAGGGATTCCTTTGCCCTTGCGGAATTTGACGGCTCACATGTATATGAGCATGCTGATCCTAGGAAGGGAGCTCACCCCCATTGGGGGACCCTGATATTCAACTATGCAAAGCCGCAGGTCTCCAACTTCCTTATATCAAACGCCATGTTCTGGGCAGAGAAGTACCATGCGGACGGCATACGTCTGGATGCGGTGGCGTCCATGCTCTACCTTGATTATGGACGCAATGACGGAGAATGGGTGGCCAATATCTATGGCGGCAATGAAAATCTGGATGCCATAGAGTTCCTGAAGCACCTTAATACCATCATGCACAAGCGTAATCCCGGAGTCATGATGATCGCAGAGGAGTCTACGGCATGGCCGATGATAACCGGAGATCCCAAGGACGGAGGACTTGGCTTCGATTTCAAGTGGAACATGGGCTTTATGAATGACTTCCTGCACTACATGCAGACGGACCCCTATTTCAGAAAGGACAACTACGGGGCCCTGACCTTCTCCATGTTCTATAACTATAGTGAGAATTTTGTGCTGACCTTCTCCCATGACGAGGTAGTGCATCTCAAGGGCTCCATGCTCTCAAAGATGCCTTCGGCAGATTTCAATGTGAAGGCCCAGCATCTCAGGGCAGCCTATGGCTACTTCATGTCCCATCCGGACAAGAAGCTGCTCTTTATGGGACAGGATTTTGCTCAGAATGATGAGTGGCAGGAGTGCATGTCCCTCGAATGGGATCTCCTTCAGTATCCCGTGCATAAAAACATGCAGGACTATATGAAGGAGCTCAATAAGATATACAAGGAGCATCCGGCCCTCTGGAAATATGACTATGACACCGAGGGCTTTGAGTGGATAAACTGTGCCTACCCTGAGCTTTCCATGGTCATGTTCATGCGTAAGGCGGATAAGCCTGAGGAGACTTTGATAGTAGTTTCAAACTTTGATACCGTGGAGCATAGGGACTTCCGCATCGGCGTGCCCTTTGCAGGCTCCTATAAGGAGATACTGAATTCCAATGCTGAGCGCTTCGGCGGCACCGGCCTTGGCAATCCCAGAGCGGTACGCTCAAACAAGATAAGCTGGGATGAGCGTAAGGACTCCATAAAGATAAACATACCGGCCCTTTCTACCCTGATATTCACCTGTACTCCGATGGAGGAAAAGCCGGAAAAGAAGGCAGCAAGGTCAAAGTCCAAGACAGAGGCCGAAGGCAAGGCCTCCAAGACGGAAAAGAAGGCTCCAGCAGCTAAAAAGACCGCAAAGAAGGCTCCCGAGATTTCAGCTGCGAAGGCTTCGGCTGTTAAAGCCGAGGCAGAGGCGGTGAAGGCCAAGGTCGAGGAGGAAAAGGCCTCCGCTGCTTCCGAAAAGGCGGCTCCCTCAGTTAAGGAAAAGCCGGAAGTAAAGGCCTCCGATTTTCTTAAGGCCCCTGTGGAAGCTGAGATAAAGAAGGGCAGGAAAGCCAAGTCAGAGTCTTCAGCGGGTCCGGCATTTACAGGAGCAAAGGGCTCAGGCCGCAGCGGTAAGACCGCTTTCCACAGTGTAAAAAGCAAGGCCCAAAACAGAAAACCGAAGATAACCTGATAGCGACAAGATTTACACGGCTGTGAAGTTAGCTTCACAGCCGCTTTTTATAAGAAGGAAGCGATATACCGTATATTCAGGAATATTGATGGAAGACATGAAACACAGGTCTGACGAAATCCTTAAGCCTGCCTTACCAATAGCTTAAATAAGATATTTTTCTCTTGATTTTTGAAAGCTTATGTCGGATTATAACGTATACTATCTGCAGACATCAAAAAAGAGCTCTGCAGATGGTTCGAACTAAAGGACGGGACCAAGGCCTTAGGCCTATGGCACCAAAAGAAAATCAAAAAACGACATTAAAGGCTTGCCGGCCTGACATAGTTCTGACCGGCACGAAAAAGGAGAAGATAATGAAGAGAAAGATAAACAGACCTATGATGCTTGCCCTTGCGGCACTTATTTCCATGAGCATGCTGGCAGGCTGCGGACAGAAGGCAGCTGCCGAAACAAATGCAGCTTCGGACATAATTATAGAGTCAGAGGCTGAGAGGTCGGCTGAGGCGGAGACCGTGACCGAGGAAGCAGCAGAAAAGGAGAGTGAGGTATCAGTGGATAAGGTACAGAGATTTCCCTCAGACGGAACAGATGAGACCGAGGCAGAGGAGTATATAGATATGCAGCCTGTAGCCAAGTGGGGCCAGATAACATCAGTAGATGAGGAGGGCGGACACATTTACTTCAACAGCAACGAATTTGTGGTGGATGAGGACGGCAATGCCTCAGAGGTGGTCAATGAGATAGTGCTCAACATTACCTCCCACACTCCGATACTGGATGCGGCTACGCTCATGCCCGTGAAGCCCTCGGATATAAACACTGAGAGCAATGTTTATGTATGGGTATCTCAGGCCATGACCATGAGCCTTCCGCCCCAGACTGCAGCTCAGGCCATCATCGTCAATGTCCCTGAGGATGCTTCCGCTCCCCAGTATGTGGTAGTAAAGGACGTGGAGGAGACCGAGGACGGAGTCATATTTACAGATCAGGACGGCGTAAAGTGGAGAGCAGATGCAGACACCGTGGCAACTCCCTACCTTACAAGGAATATAGTCACCATAGCTGATATAAAGGTCGGAACAAGGCTCATACTTACTCAGGGCTCGGAGACCTCCACTGAGGGCAGCGAGAAGGCAGAGGGAGCTGATGCCTACGCAGCTACAGTCATGATATTTGCAGGCTGAGGAGAGCTTCAGGGCGCTGAGCCCAGACTCCCCAGATGAGATAAGCACTTTGCATTTAGGAAAGAGCCTTTGGCTTTGGATATAAGGTCCTCTGCCGGAGGCTTCCTTTTGGGCTCAGCGCCCACAGCAAAGGGAAATGCCCTATTGCAGGCTGATTTTAGTTGATACTTCAGGAGTTTTTTGCTAAACTAAAGGAATGAATTCGACAAACCATAGAAATCAGACCAGAAGAGGTCATAGCAGCAGCTATCAGACGACACAGAGGCGCCGTTCAGGAGGAAGCTCCCAGCGCCTCCTTTATGATGCCAACGGCGTCAGGATAAAGCAGAGCCGTTTCCCGCAGAAGCTTAAGAGGGCACTGTTATTTTATGTGCTTCCCTATCTGTTCCTCAACGGACTCATATTTTTCCTTGTCACTGCCACACCTGATGTGGACATGGCGGTAAAGGATACGACGGATTATCAGACGACTCAGGTGGAGTTCAAGATAAATTCCATCCTGCCCATCAGCGAGCTTACGGTACAGATGGAGTCCGAGCCCCTTGAGTATACAGAGACGGGACGCAACAGCTACATCTGCGATGTATATCACAATGGCATGATATATGTCACTGCCAAGGCCATCAACGGCATGCAGACCAACAATTATGTCAATGTGAGCGTGCTGGATGATACTGCTCCCTCCATAGATGAGGAGAGCTGCGTGGTAAGCGGCGGCAATCTGACCTTTACCATAACCGACAGCCAGTCCGGAGTTGATTTCGACTCCATCTATGGCATATATGATGGCGATAAGGAGGTAAAGCCCATCCGCATAGACCAGACCACAGGCTCAGTCACCATTCCCATGTATTCGGAGTCCATAGAGCTTCACTTTGAGGATATGGTGGGCAATGCCCGTATGGGAAGCATCTCTTCCACCATGGATTATCAGGAGGAGGGCGCTGAGGCAGAGAGTGAGGCTTCGGAGGGAGCTGAAGGCGAAGAGAACTCAGAGGGAGCTGAGGAGAGCTCCGGAGACAGCGAAGAAGCTGAGGAATAAAAGAAGCCAAAGTACAGTAAAAGCTAAAGGCGGCAAGGCAAAGGGCATAAGAAAGCGGAAAAGGGCATAAGAAAAATACCCTTAGATAAGGTAAAGGCTCTAAGATATTTAAACAGCATAAGATATAAAATATAAGATATAAAATACAAAATATGAAATTCATTAAGGCCTTCGGAGGAGCATCCGGAGGCTTTTTGTATGTGTATGGCTGCAGCTAAGATAGGACTGCTGTCCGCCGCACATTTTCATTTATGAATTTTCTGTGAAATAATGGCCCCAGCCTTGACTTGTAGCATGCTACAGATTATACTGTGTAGCGTGCTACAGATAAAGATCCTTATTCCCCTATTTATCAGCAGCAGGATACCATCCGTTTATTGAAGGCTCAGTCACAGCCCATGCCCGGCGATATCAGCCTTGGCAGGGACGTGACAGTGCAGACGGAGGGCACTGCTTCGTTTGGAAAGATCGGAGATAATCATGACTGAAAAGAAAAAGACAGGCTATCTGCTTAAGATAGTGACGGACGTGCTCGGCAGGGAGGCCAACTATATGCTTAAGAAGCAGGACCTTACTTGGGCCCAGAGCCGGCTGATAGGCTTTCTGTCAAGGAACGGGGGCGAATGTACCCAGAAGGAGATAGAAAATTTTCTTGAGGTATCCCATCCCACCGTCGTAGGCATAGTATCTCGCATGGAGCAGAACGGCTTCGTGACCTGCAGGATAGATGCCTTGGACCGCCGCAACAAGATAGTCAGCCTTACTGAAAAGTCCATCAAGGTAGGCAACAGCATGCTCGAGTCCCTTAGGGAGCAGGACGAGGCCATGTTTTATGGCTTTTCCGAGGAGGAAAGGGAGCAGTTCGACAGCTATCTTTTCAGGGTATATGAAAATCTCAACCGCAGCACAAGGATAAGACAAAAGATGTAGGAGAAACTATGATAAGAACATTATTCAAAAGCTCAAGACAGTATACGAAGGGCGCCATCATCACCATCTGTCTTTCTGCCTTGGAGGTGGTTTTTGAGATAGTCATCCCCACGACCATGTCGGGGCTTATCGACTATGGCATCAATGCGGGAGATACCTCCATGGTATGGAGATACGGCGGAGCGCTGCTGTTGTTTGCGATGATGCAGCTCATCACCGGCATGGCGGCGGCAAGGCTTGCAGCCCGCAGCTCCGCAGGCTTTGCCTCGAACCTTCGCTTGGATATGTATAACAATATCCAGACCTTTTCATTTTCAAATATCGACAAATTCTCCACGGCCTCGCTGGTCACAAGGCTTACCACCGATGTGACCAATGTGCAGATGGCCTATCAGATGATGACCCGTATGGTCATAAGGTCGCCGCTGATGCTGATATTCTCCATGACGGCAGCCTTCAGGATAAATGCGGAGATATCCTCTCTGTTCTTATTCTGCATACCCGTACTTGCCATCGGACTTTTTGCCATCATAAAGGTAGTCATGCCCATTTTCCAGAAGGTATTCCATACCTACGACGAGCTGAACAGTGTCGTTCAGGAAAATGTTCAGGCCATCCGCGTGGTAAAGACCTTCGACCAGCAGGAGCATGAGATAGATAAGTTCGGCCATGTCTCAGACCGCATCTACAAGCTGTTTTCAAAGGCAGAGCGCTTCACCGCCCTCAATATGCCCCTGATGCAGTCCTGTATGTATGCCTGCATGATACTTATCTCTTGGATAGGTGCTCAGTCCATAGTCGCAAGCGGCAATGACCCTGCAGTGGGCCTTACCACGGGAGAACTGACAGCGCTCATCACCTACAGCATACAGACCCTTTCCAGCCTGATGATGCTCTCCATGGTCTTCGTCATGATGACCATAGCCGGCTCCTCGGCAGAGCGTATCACCGAGGTCCTTTCAGAAAAGTCGGATATCACTGACCCGGTTTCCCCTGTCATGGAGGTGGCAAACGGAGACGTATGCTTTGAGCATGTAGACCTCAAATATGATAAAAATGCAGACAAGAAGGTCCTTGATGATATAAACCTTGAGCTCAAGTCCGGACAGACCTTGGGCATCATAGGCGGAACCGGTTCTTCAAAGTCATCTCTCGTGCAGCTCATACCGAGACTTTACGATGTCACCTCAGGACGTGTGCTGATAGGCGACGTGGACGTCAGGGACTATGACATAGAGACCCTCAGGAATTCTGTAGCCATGGTGCTCCAGAAAAATGAACTGTTTTCAGGCACCATTGCTGAAAACCTGCGCTGGGGCAATGAGCACGCCACCGATGAGGAGATAAGGGAAGCGGCCCATCTTGCCTGTGCGGATGAATTCATAGAGCAGTTCCCGGATAAGTACGATACCTATATAGAGCAGGGCGGTACCAATGTATCCGGCGGACAGAAGCAGAGGCTCTGCATCGCAAGGGCCCTCCTTAAGAAGCCCAAGGTGCTGATACTGGATGACTCTACCAGTGCCGTGGATACCAAGACCGATGCCATCATCCAGAACTCCTTCAAGACATATATACCGGAGACCACCAAGATAATCATCTCCCAGAGGATAAGCTCTGTCCAGAATGCGGACAAGATAATCGTCATGGAGGATGGACGCATTGCCGCCATGGGCACCCACGAAGAGCTGCTTGAGACCTCGCCCATGTATAAAGAGACATTTTTGCAGCAGCAGAAGGGAGGCGCTGAGGATGAGCAATAAAGGAACTGTAAATGTAAAACCGACGCAGCGCTTTGACAAGGAAGTGCTCAAGAGGCTGCTTTCCTATATGGCTGCCTATAAAAAAAGGCTTATCATAGTATTCATATGTATACTGATATCTGCCCTTGTATCAGCAGGCTCCGCCATGTTTGTGGAGATACTGATAGATAATTATATAACTCCGCTGCTTCTGGAGTCCTCGCCGGTATTTACCGGACTTATACAGGCCCTCTGCACCATGGCCGTGATATACCTAATCGGCGTGGTATGCGGATATATGTATAACAGGCTGATGGTCACCACGGCTCAGGCTACGCTTAAAAATATCAGGGACGATATGTTTTCCCGTATGCAGTATCTGCCCATCAGGTTCTTCGATACCCATACTCATGGCGAGATCATGAGCCTTTATACCAATGATACCGATACCCTGAGGCAGTTCATAGCCCAGTCCATGCCCCACATAGTGTCTTCGCTGTTTACCATGGTGGCGGTGTTCTGCTGTATGCTCTACCTCAGCGTATGGCTGACCCTCATCGTCATCATCAGCGTGATACTGATACTTATGGTCGTAAGGAAGGTCACCGGAAAGACAGCCTTCTTCTTTGTAAAGCAGCAGCAGTCCATCGGCGCTCTGAACGGCTATATCGAGGAGATGATAAACGGACAGAAGGTCATCAAGGTATTCTGCCATGAGGACAAGAACCTTCAGGGTTTCAAGGAGAAAAATGAGCAGTGGAGGCTCGCTGCCACAAGTGCCAACGGCAGGGCCAACTCCATGATGCCCATGATGAACGGCCTCGGATATGCCACCTATGTGGCCATAGCTGTCATAGGCTCCTACATGGCCATAAGCGGGGTGCCTAACCTTGGCTTTGCAGGGACCGGAACCATCACCGTAGGCGTCATAGCCTCCTTCCTGACCCTGTCACGCAACTTCGTAAACCCCATAGCCCAGATGTCCAACCAGTTCAACTCCGTCATCATGGCCCTTGCAGGCGCAGACAGGATATTCAAATTCATGGATGAGCTTCCTGAGACGGACAATGGCTATGTGACCTTGGTCAATGCCAGAGAGGAAAATGGCGAGATAGTGGAGACTCCCGAGCACATAGGCATGTGGGCATGGAAGCATCCCCATCAGGCTGACGGCACCATCACCTATACCAAGCTTGAGGGCAGGGTGGTGCTGGACCATGTGGACTTCTCCTATGAGGAGGGCAAGGAGGTCCTTCACGACATAACCCTCTATGCAGAGCCCGGACAGAAGGTAGCCTTCGTCGGCGCCACCGGAGCAGGAAAGACCACCATCACGAACCTGATAAACCGCTTCTATGACATAGACGACGGCAAGATACGCTATGACGGCATCAACATCAATAAGATAAAGAAGGCGGACCTGAGACGCTCCCTCGGAGTGGTGCTTCAGGATGTATACCTCTTCACCGGCACTGTCATGGAAAACATCCGCTATGGAAAACCTGATGCCACTGATGAAGAATGTATAGAGGCGGCAAAGCTTGCAAATGCGGACAGTTTTATAAGGATGCTGCCAAAGGGCTACGATACCCTGCTCAATGGCGGCGGAGCAGGTCTTTCCCAGGGCCAGAGACAGCTCATATCCATAGCCAGGGCCGCAGTGGCGGACCCTCCCGTCATGATACTTGACGAGGCGACCTCCTCCATCGACACCCACACAGAGTCCCTGGTACAGGCCGGTATGGACAGACTCATGCACGGAAGGACCACCTTCGTCATAGCCCACAGGCTTTCCACGGTCCAGAACTCCGACGTCATCATGGTCCTTGACCACGGACGCATTATAGAGCGAGGCAGCCACGACGAGCTCATCGCCAGGAAGGGCACCTACTACCAGCTCTACACCGGCGCGTTTGAGCTGGAGTGATGAAGAGGCACTTGTAAAAATAGCCACACAACGGCCCGGACAGAAAACAGGCAGCATAAAGCATTGCTGAGGGCAAAAAAACAGATAAAACACGAAAGACTTCGGGCACAATGCACAAGATACCCGGAGTCTTTTTGTGGCAAAATGACAAAGTTTTCCCTATGACTCAGCTTTTTGTTGACTATATTAAATAAAAAACATATAATTAAGGTAATCTTTTTGGAAACGTTTCCGAAAACATTTCCGGAAATGTTTCCAAAAACCATTAGACCATCCAATTTAAAGCTTTAAACAAAAATCAGGAGGAGGAAACAAGATGAAAAAAAGGTTTTTGGCATTGGGGCTTACAGCAGCGATGTCGCTTTCGCTTTTAGCGGGCTGCTCAAGTTCCGGCACTGAGACTACGGCAGCAGCGGATACGGAAGCTGCGGCAGAGACTGAGGCGGCTGAGTCCGGAGAGACCGAGGCAGCAGCTGAAGCCGGGGAAGGCTCTGTATATTATCTCAACTTCAAGCCCGAGCAGGATGCTCAGTGGCAGGAGCTGGCTTCCATCTATACGGAGGAGACAGGAGTTCCCGTGACCGTAGTTACTGCAGCCTCCGGTACTTACGAGACCATGCTCACCAGTGAGATGGCCTCCAGCGACGCTCCCACCCTTTTCCAGGTAAACGGCCCTGTAGGCCTCAATAACTGGAAGGACTACTGCTATGATCTGAGCGGAAGTGCCATCTACGGCGAGCTTACCAGCGATGACTACGCCCTCAGCGAGGACGGAACCGTATACGGCATAGCCTACGTTATAGAGTCCTACGGACTTATAGTCAATCAGACCCTCCTTTCCGAGGCAGGCTACACTGTAGATGATATTCAGTCCTTCGATAACCTCAAGGCAGTGGCTGAGGATATTACCGCAAGGCAGGATGAGCTCGGATTTGCTGCATTCACATCCGCAGGCATGGACAGCTCCTCTGACTGGCGCTTCAAGACCCACCTTGCAAACCTTCCCATATACTTCGAGTATCAGGATAAGGGCATAAGCTCCACAGATGCCATTGAGGGCACCTATCTTGACAACTACAGGAACATCTGGGATCTTTACATCAATAACTCCACCTGCTCTCCCGCAGAGCTTACGGCAAAGACAGCCAACGACTCCCTCAATGAGTTCGTAAACGGCGAGGCCGTATTCTATCAGAACGGCTCCTGGGAGTATGCAAATGTAGTAGGCGAGGGCAAGTTCTCCGATGAGGACGTTACCATGATCCCCATTTACATCGGCGTAGGTGACGAGGCTAATCAGGGACTCTGCACAGGCAGTGAGAACTACTGGTGTGTAAACAAGAATGCAAGCGAAGAGGACATCCAGGCTACTCTCGACTTCATGGAGTGGTGCGTAACGGATGAGACAGCACTTGCAGCCATGACAGGCGGCGAGGGCGCAATGCCTTCAGGCGGAGCAGGTATGGCATTTGCCATCCCCTTCAGCAAGGCTCCCGAGTCCTCCAACCTCTTTGTAGCAGAGGACGCAGCCCTTACGGCAGCCGGCAAGACTCCCGTAAGCTGGAACTTCACCACCATGCCCTCTGAGGAGTGGAAGAATATGGTAGGTTCTGCTCTGGCTGTATACGCAGCAGATCAGACCGATGAGAACTGGGCTTCCGTAGTTTCTGCCTTCGTGGATAACTGGGCAGCAGAGTACGCTCTGGCAAACGGCTGATGTGAGGTTCTGAAAAGAGCCCGCTTAAAAGCTCAATAAAGAGATAAGATACCGGGATCCGGGACTATGTTCCCGGCCCCGGAACAGAAAGATACGGGCGGGCTGCCGAAAGTTGCGCGGCCTGCCCGTATTGCGATTATAAGGAGGATATTTTGGAAAAAGCCATTAAAAAATACTGGCCGATATTTCTGATTCCTACTCTTGCGGCATTCCTTATCGGCTTCATAATCCCCTTCCTCCAGGGCGCATACCTTGCCTTCTGCCAGTTTACGACGGTAAGGGACGCTACCTTCATAGGCCTTTCCAATTTTTCGAGGGCCTTAAGCGATACTACCTTCACCCACGCCTTCTGGTATAACTGTGCCTTCGTAGTAGTGAGCACTCTGGCCATAAATCTGGGAGGACTTGCGGTGGCCCTCATACTTACCAGGGCCATAAAGGGGACAAATATCTTTCGTACCGTATTTTTCATGCCCAACCTCATAGGCGGCATAGTTCTGGGATATATATGGCAGATACTGCTCAACTGTGTGCTGAGCCTTCTGGAGAGGCCTCTGCTTGCCCTGGATCCCACGGCGGGCTTCTGGGGCCTGGTCATACTCATGTGCTGGCAGCAGATAGGCTACATGATGATAATATATATCGCGGGGCTTCAGAGCATACCCGATACCCTCATAGAGGCGGCGGAGATAGACGGGGCCACGCCCTGGCAGACCTTCATCAAGGTGAAGCTGCCCATGCTCATGCCCTCCATCACCATCTGTCTGTTCCTGACCATTACCAACAGCTTCAAGCTCTTCGATCAGAACATGGCCCTTACTGGAGGACAGCCTGCTCACCAGAGTGAGCTCCTGGCCTACAATATCTACTATACCTTCTACGGGCGCTCAGGTCCCCAGTGGAGAGGCATAGGTCAGGCCAAGGCAGTTATATTCTGCATCATAGTAGTAGCGATTTCTCTTATACAGCTTAAGGCGACCAGGGAGAAGGAGGTGCAGCAATGAGTAAAGAGAGACATTTTTCCAACAGGCTCTGGAGTATAGTCATGACTGTGATCTCCGTACTCTATATGTATCCCATATTCATGGTGCTGATAAATTCCCTCAAAGAAGAGAGTGCCATCAGTACGAGCACGGCCTTTGAGCTTCCCACGGCCGAGACCTTTGCGGGACTTGCAAATTATGAAAATGCCATAGGGACCCAGGGTTTCCTCATGAGCCTTTTCTATACCACCTTCATCACCGTGACCTCGGTGCTGGCGATACTCATATTCTGCTCCATGTTCGCCTGGTATATCACAAGGGTGCACACTAAGGTGACAAAGGCCCTTTACATGCTATGTGCCTTTTCCATGGTAGTGCCCTTCCAGATGGTGATGTTTACCCTCTCATCCATGGCGGACACCCTAAAGCTCAACACCCCCTGGGTGCTCTGGGTGATATATCTGGGCTTCGGAGCCGGACTTGCGGTATTTATGTTCTGCGGATTCATGAGGAGCGTACCCATAGACATGGAGGAGGCCTCCATGATAGATGGCTGCAATCCGCTTCAGACTTATTTCCACATAGTGCTGCCTCTGCTTCGCCCCACCATGGTCTCCGTGGCCATACTTGAGGCCATGTGGATCTGGAACGACTACCTGCTTCCGACTCTGATACTTGACATCAATAAGTACAGGACCATATCCATGCTGATACAGTTCTTCAGGGGAAGCTACGGAAGGGTAGAGATGGGCCCCATGATGGCATGTATAATGCTGGCCATACTTCCGATAATCGTCATTTACCTTATCGGACAGAAGTATATAATAAAGGGTGTAGTTGCCGGAGCAGTCAAGGGATGAGCTGCTTCCGGATAAAGTCGGGAAGGAGGCTCTGAAAATGACGATAAAGGATATAGCCCGACTGTCGGGATACAGCTTAGGCACGGTCTCGAGGGTGCTGAACAATCATCCGGATGTAAGTGAGACCGCAAGACGCAGGGTACTTGAGGTGGTGAAGGAGCAGGGCTTTGAGCCGAACTCCAATGCCCGTCACCTGAAGATGAGGAATCCCTCCTCTGTGGCAGTGCTGGTAAAGGGCTCCCAGAACCTCCTGTTCCTGGACATCCTGGAGAGGATACAGGCCAGATTCGAGCTGAGCGGGGAGGAGGTCTATGTGGCCTACCTGGACGAGGACGAGGATGAGGTAAAATACGCCATCAGCCTTTCCAAGCAGAGGCGTCCGAAGGGCTTCCTGTTCTTGGGAGGAGATATGGAGTTCTTCAAGCGGGAATTCGATCAGATAGACGTTCCCTGCGTGCTCCTTACAAACAATGCGGAAAGCCTAGGAGCCGGAAATCTTTCCAGCTTTTCCACGGATGACGGAACGGCGGCTGAGGAGGTCATGGATTATCTCTATAGCTGCGGTCATGAGAATATCGGAGTCATAGGCGGAAATCTCTCCATAGACCAGATAAGCTACGGAAGGCTTAAGGGAGTGAAGCGCTCTGCCAAAAATCACGGTCAAAGCTTCGAGCTGGGAAAACAGTACGAGCCCTGCCGCTTCTCCATGGCCGAGGGCTATGAGGCGGCAAAGAGGCTCCTTGAGAGGAATCCTGGCATAACGGCCCTGTTTGCCCTAGGTGACGTCATTGCCCTGGGAGCCATGAGGGCTGCAGCGGACATGGGACTCTCCATTCCGGGGGATATCTCCATAGTGGGCTTTGATGGTACGGCATCCTCCGAGTACAGCATACCGCGCCTTACGACAGTGAAGCAGGACACGGAGCAGCTTGCGGACCGCGGCGTGCGCACCCTGCTTCAGAGCATACACTATGAGCTGCCTACGGTGCACGAATATGTGCCCTATAAGCTCATAAAGCGGGAGAGCGTAGCGGAGCTTTCCGCATGAAAAAATAAACGAAAGACGGCTCTGCTCTTAGAGATCGCAAGCAATAAATAAAATGCGGCCTTGGTTTTCAGACCGCAGGAAATAAACTAACAGCAGCCCTGATCTTCAGGCTGCAAGAGATAAACAAAAAGCGGCCCTGATCCGCGGGCCGCAAAAGGAGGTTGATATGAGGACAGCGGGAATACTTATGCCGATAAGCTCTCTGCCCTCCGACTGCGGTATAGGGACCCTGGGAAAGGCGGCGAAGGACTTCCTGGATTTTCTGTCCGAGGCGGGCCAGAGATGCTGGCAGATACTTCCCATAGGGCCTACGGGCTACGGGGATTCGCCCTACCAGCCCTTTTCCTCATTTGCAGGAAATCACTATTTCATAGATCTGGATGAGCTCTGCAGAGACGGCCTCCTGAAAGAGGAGGAGTATAAAGAGCTTGACTGGGGTGAGGACGAAGGCAGAGTAGATTACGGCAGGATATATGAGCTGAGATACCCGGTTCTTAAAAAAGCTGTGGAGAGGCTGTATGAACAGGCTCCGAAGGAGCTCTCGGACTTCTGTGAAAGGGAGGACTGGTGGCTTTCAGGCTATGCTCTCTTCATGGCGCTGAAGGGGCGCTTCGGAGGACTTGCATGGCAGAATTGGCCTGAGGAACTTAGGCGAAGGGAGCCGGAGGCTCTGAGAGAGGCTTCGGAGGAGCTCTCCGGGGAGCTAGGCTTCTGGAAGGGAGTGCAGTATCTTTTCTTTAAGCAATGGGAGGAGCTTAAGCGGCTTGCCAAAGAAAAGGGGATCTCCATCATAGGAGACATACCCATATATGTGGCAGAGGACAGCGCCGATGTCTGGGAGCACCCGGAACAGTTCATGATGGATGAGGCGCTCAGGCCCATAGAGGTTGCGGGCTGTCCTCCGGACGGATTTTCGGAGACGGGCCAGCTATGGGGCAATCCCCTCTTTGACTGGGAGAGGATGCGGAGCGAGGGCTACGCCTGGTGGATAAGGAGAGTGGAGTTCCAGTTCAGATTTTACGATATACTCCGCATCGACCATTTCAGGGGCTTTGAGTCATTCTATGCCATACCAAGGGATTCCACAGACGCCAGGAATGGCTGCTGGAGGAAGGGGCCGGGCAAGGACTTCTTTGAGAAGCTCGAGGCGGCCATAGGAAGGCGTCCCATCATAGCCGAGGACCTTGGATTTATCACTGAGGAGGTGGCGGAGCTTCTCAGCTTTACGGGCTATCCAGGCATGAAGGTGCTGGAATTTGCCTTTGACAGCAGGGATGGCGGAGGACGCATGTACCAGCCTCACAATTATCCCAGAAACTGTGTGGCATACGTGGGCACCCATGATAATGATACTGCCCTCGGGTGGCTGGAGGCGGCTGCGCCGGAGGATGTTGCCTTTGCCAGGGAATACCTCAGGACAGACAAGGCCGAAGGCGAGAACTGGAGCATGATGCGGGCCGTATGGGCAAGCTGCGCAGACTATGCCGTGGTACAGATGCAGGATGTGCTGGGACTCGGCAATGACTGCCGCATGAATATCCCATCCACAACGGGCGGCAACTGGCAGTGGAGGGCCCTGAAGGGGTCTTATGGGAAGGAACTGGCCGAAAGGCTCAGAAGGCAGATGTATCTCTATGAGAGACTGTAAACGGGGAGGAGTAAACGATGGCTGAGGTCAGCTTAAAGCATATAGAGAAGGTATATCCTAATACAGAGAAGAAGCATAGAAATAAAAAGAGCAACTTGAAGGTCACGGAGGAGGGAGTCCTGGCTGTTCAGGATTTCAGCCTCGACATAAAGGACGGGGAATTCGTGGTGCTCGTAGGGCCTTCGGGCTGCGGAAAGTCCACGACCCTCCGCATGGTGGCAGGCCTGGAGGAGATAACCAGGGGAGAGCTGTATATAGGCGGAAAGCTCATGAATGATGTGGCCCCTAAGGACAGGGATATTGCCATGGTATTCCAGAGCTACGCCCTCTATCCACATATGACCGTTAGAGGAAATATGGAGTTCCCATTAAAGCTTAGAAAGATGAGCAGGGAGGAGATAGATAAGAGGGTGGATCAGGCTGCGGAGATACTTGGCATCACAGAGTATCTGGAGAGAAAGCCCAAGGCCCTTTCCGGAGGCCAGCGCCAGCGTGTGGCCATAGGCCGCGCCATAGTCCGTGAGCCCAAGGTGCTGCTCATGGATGAGCCTCTCTCTAACCTGGACGCAAAGCTCCGTAACCAGATGCGTACGGAGATAATCAAGCTGCGTCATCGCATAGATACCACCTTCATATATGTCACCCATGACCAGACAGAGGCCATGACTTTGGGAGACCGCATCGTAGTAATGAAGGACGGAGTGATACAGCAGGTAGGTACGCCACAGGAGGTATTTGACCATCCTGCCAATCGTTTCGTGGCAGGCTTCATCGGTACTCCTCAAATGAACTTCTATGACGCAGAACTCCTTTTGAATAACGGGGTATATGAGATTGAGATAGACGGAGTCCGTATCGTTCCCTCTGAGGATAAGCAGGAGAGGCTCAAGGCCCGCGGCGTAAAGCCCCAGAGCATCACTCTCGGAGTGCGTCCCGAGCATATCGCCCTCCTTGGAGACGGCAGCGACATGCTGAAGGGTACCGTAGAGGTAACGGAGATGATGGGCAGCGCCGTACATCTCCATGTCAATGCCTGCGGGAAGGACAGTATAATCATAGCCCAGACCGCAAGCTTTGAAGGAAAGAATCCCGTGGACTTCAGTATCGGAAGTCCTATCTCTTTCACCTTTGGAGGCAATGTTATCCACATGTTCTCGAAAGAGGATAAGAGGAACCTGGAGTTTGACTGAAAGCTTATTGCGGTATGATTTCGAGGACTGTTTATCCATATATTGTATAAGAACCTCTAAGTGTTTCTGACTATGCAAAGATCATGCTTTGGATTTAAACAATCGAGCAGGAGGAAGTTTCCTAATCAGAGGAATTTCCTCCTGCTCGATTTACAGTGAACTTCTGTTTTCAGGCCTTCCGTTTTTTTATTCACACGAAGGAGGCATAACTGATAAAATCATGATAGGCGATACAGACCTTATACTGTATATGCAGACTATTATGATTAGATGGATG
>DVNS01000125.1 GCA_018714145.1 Candidatus Avilachnospira avistercoris | reverse complement strand
TAAACATTTAAGATAAATCTTAGTAAGCGCTTTCTCGGTCACTTCAAAGGTCAGAAGCCAAATAGGGCTCATCCTCACTTCATAAGCGGCTTAGGCTTTGCATTTTAATATTCTATTATCATATTATATCTATAAAACACATCAATGCCGCTCAGCGGCCCTCATCTCCTCATATATCTGGACATAGTTTTCATAGCGCTCCCTGTGCAGTTCTCCTCTGGAGAGGGCCTGCTTTACCGCACAGAGCTCCTCAGGCTCGTGGATATGACTGCAGGTATTGTATCTGCACTTCGGGAAATAGGTCGCGAACTCATCATAATAATACTTGATGTCCTCGCTTTTTAATCCGTCTATATGAAGCTCCGTAAGGGACAGGGAGGTAAAGCCCGGGGTGTCAAGTATGTAGCTTCCCTCTCCTATGGAAAATATCTCCGTATGCCGCGTGGTCTGCTTTCCCCGCTTTATACGCTCTGAGAGCTCTCCGGTCTCAGACAGTATGCGCCCATGAAGGAGATTTATAAGAGAGGACTTTCCCACTCCCGAGGGCCCGGCAAGTATGGTAGTGCTGCCGTATAGCAGCTCCTCTATCTCCGTCTTTACGTCCTCCTCCTTCACGGAGCCGAGCAGGACCCTGTAGCCTGCACTCTCATATATATCCTTAAGCCTTTTACCCTCTGCCTTAGCATCTATATCCTCCTTATTGAAGAAGATGGACGAGGTGAGACCCTGAGCTCCCATATATATCAGGAAGCGGTCCAAGAGATTCAGGTTAGGCTCCGGCTCTGTCACCGAAAATACCACCAGCACCTTATCTATATTGGCTGCGGCAGGTCTTATGAGGACATTTTTCCTCTCTGCTATGGAGATGAGGCTTCCCTCCCTGTCCTTTTCATGGGTCACCTCAAGGCTTACGATATCTCCGGGCAGGGGCTTTACACCCTCCTTTCGGAAGATGCCCTTTGCGCGGCAGGCATATATCTCTCCATCCTCGGCATGGACATAGTAAAATCCGCCCACGCCCTTAAGTATCCTACCCTGCATGTTCAGGCCTCCGGAGCACTGAAGCTCACATCGAAGGTGGCCAGCACCTGCTGGGAAACGGCATTTATGACCTCTACCTGACCCTCGGTCACACCATAGGCTCCCCTTATGTTGCGGAAGCTTACGGGGATCCAAGAACCTTGGGATACGGGCTTTGCCTCCTCAAGGGTCGTATAGGCATAGGAGTCATTGACACGCTGCTTGAGTCTTATGGCTACCATTATCTGATTCATGGAATCATTGGGTCCGCTGGCAAGGCCCACCTGACATACCGTGTCTATGCTGCCATAATAATAATCTCCTGATAATCCGCTTCCCAGCTCTGAGCTTCCGAGGCTCACGATGATGCCTATGGAGGTGCCCGTAAGCACGGGACTTCCCTCATTAACTGACTGGTAGCAGACCTGCCCCTTGGCAAATTCATCCGAGGTCTCATAGGTAAGGCTAAGGAGCGTAAGTCCTGACTGATTAAGGGCATAAAGGGCCTGTTCCTCCGAAAGTCCAAGGAGCCTCGGCATGCTTATCTCCGTATCCTGAGCCCCTGAGCTTATGATGAGGGTGACTGCGCTTCCCGTTCCTACCTCCGAGGAATTATCGCTCATATCCCACTCATAGCCTATGACCCTGCCTGCCTCTATGTCCTCAGAAAGCTCCATACGGCTCTGCTCATTGACCTTGATGCCAAGCTCCGAAAGCTCGGACCTGACCTCCTCCTCGGTCTTCCCGCTCATGTTGGAAAGGACATTGTTCAGCTTCGTGCCCAGAGATACGGTCACATATACCGTCTCTCCGGCAACGAGCTCCTGTCCCTCCTCAGGCACCTGACCGATGATGAGGCCCTCCAGATATACATCTGAAAAATCGCTCCTCGAGGAGTCTATGCTCACCCCATAGGCTGAAAGCTCGGCAGCTGCCTCCTCCACGGTCTTTCCAAGGAGGCTCGGCATGATATGCTCAGGCCTTATCTCCACCGTGATGTCTATGGGCTCTGCCTCAGTAGACCCCATAGTGCTCTCCGCTATCTCCTCTATGGGAAGCGTCTCCGGGGCCTCTTCCCTGCCCCATCTGGTGCTCATAAATGCTATGATGCCCACTATGAGGATAAACATAATGGCTCCGCCTCCTATGAGGCCATAGCGCTTATATCGTCTTATTTTGTCATCTCCATCGAGTCCATCCTTAAAGAGCCCGTCATCCCGCTTCAAGACTATGGTAGTATCTCCATAGCCCTGTTCCATATCCTCAGGCGAAGGCTCCTCGCCTGAGCCCAGTCTTTCCTGCCCCTTAAGCGAAGCAGTATCCTCGCCCTCTGAAGCCTTGCTGTCCGAAGCTCCCTCCTCCGAAACTCCACCCTCCGGCTTCTTCTCCACGGTATCGAAAAGCTTTACGAAATGTCCCTCGGGCTCATTAACGCAGCGCTTAAGGTCCGCTATGAGCTCCTGAGCGGACTGATACCTGTCCTTCGGCTCCTTCTTAGCTGCCTTTACTATGATATCGTTGAGGGCCGGATAGATATCCGGACTATATACCTTCGGCGGTACCATGGCCTCGGATATATGGGCCATGACTACATTGACCGTATTGTCTCCCATAAACGGGAGCTTTCCGGTTATCATCTCATACATACATATGCCGAGGGAGTAAAGGTCCGAGCGCTCATCCGCCTGCCCGAAACGAGCCTGCTCCGGCGCTATATAATGTACTGAGCCCACCACGGCAGAATTCTGGGTGTCCTGACTTACGAGCCTTGCTATGCCGAAGTCTGCTACCTTTACCTTGCCGTCTTTTGAGATGATAAGGTTCTGGGGCTTTATGTCCCTGTGTATGATGCCCTTTTTATGGGCGGCAGCTATGCCCTCTGCGGCCTGAAGGCTGATGCCTATGGTCTCCTTATTGGAGAGCTTGCCCTTCCTTGCGATATAATTCTTAAGGGTTATGCCCTCCACAAGCTCCATGACTATATAGTGGAGCTCTCCCTCATCCACTGCATCATAGGCTGCCACGATATTGGGATGGGTGAGATTGGCTGCGGAACGGGCCTCATTGCTGAATTTCTTCAGGAACTCCTCGTCGCCGGCACATTCCTCCTTAAGCACCTTTATGGCCACCGTGCGGTCCAGCTTGGTGTCCTTCGCCCGGTAGACATAGGACATGCCTCCCTGACCTATCTTCGACTCTATCTCATAGCGTCCGTCAAGTATATTTCCGGCTTCAATCATCATACTCACCGCCCTCCGTATACCTGATAAGTATCACGGCTATATTGTCCACTCCGCCGTTTTTATTGGCCTCGGATATAAGGGTCCTGACCTTGTACTCAAGGCTGCCGTTCCCTGATATGACAGAGAGCAGTCTGTCATCGTCCACCATATTCGTGAGACCGTCTGAGCAGAGCAGTATATAGTCGCCGTGCATGAGGTCCACCTCAAAATAATCGGCCTTGACCTCTGCCTCGCTTCCCACTGCCCTTGTGATATAGCGCTTCTTTTGTATATATTCATCGGATCCCCGCTTCATGAGGCCCCTGTCCATCATCTCCTGAACATAGGAATGGTCCTTGGTGACCTGAGTTATCTCGTCCCTTATCAGATAGAGCCTCGAATCCCCCACATTGCAGACCGTGAGCATATTGCCCTCTATCACTGCAGCGACCAAGGTGGAGCCCATGCCTGAAAGCTCCTCATCCTCCATGGACTTATGATATATCATGGCATTTGACAGCATGAGGGCATTGTTGATGACCCTGACCGGATCATCCACCGTATTTTTGCTCACATAGCCCACCATCGTCTCCACGAGATACTTGGAGGCAAAGTCTCCGGCCTTATGTCCGCCCATGCCGTCAGCAAGTATGAAGAGATTGGGAAATGCCCCCACCGGCTTCGTACTCTCAAAAATATAATCCTGATTTACCTGTCTCCTACGACCTATGTCAGTCAGTGCATAAGCCTGCATCTATCATATATCTCCTTCTAAGCTGTCCGCAGGCCGAGTCTATGTCCCGGCCCATCTCACGTCTTATGGTAACATTGGTGCCAAGTCCCTCGAGCCTCTTCTTAAAATGCTCTATGCCCGCCTTCTGTGGCTCTGAAAAGCCGCATTCCTTTACCGGATTTATGGGTATCAGATTCACATGGGCATGGAGCCTGCCCGCTATCCGGGAAAGGAGCTCCGCATCCTCATCCGTATCATTGACGCCCTTTGCCATCGCATACTCAAGGCTGAGCCTACGTCCGGTGGTCTCCGTATAATACCTGCAGGCCGAAAGCACTGAAGAGAGTTCATAGGCTCCTGCTATGGGCATGGTCGCAAGCCTCTTTTCCTGAGTTGCGGCATGGAGCGACAGGGCCAAGGTTATCTGAAGCCTGAGCTCTGCAAGCTCGTATATCTTAGGCACTATGCCGCAGGTGGAAAGGGTGATGTTCCGCTGAGAGATGCCCAGTCCCCTGCCATCGGATATCATACGGATAAAACGCACCGTCTCATCATAATTGTCCAAGGGCTCTCCTGAGCCCATCAGCACCACATGACTGACCCTCTCACCGGTATCCCGCTCTATCTCGTATACCTCAGAGAGCATCTCTGCAGCACTCAGGTTCCGCTTAAGTCCGTCAAGGGTGGAGGCGCAGAAGCGGCAGCCCATGCGGCAGCCTGCCTGAGTGCTTATGCACACGGAGTTCCCAAAGTGATACTTCATGAGCACTGCCTCTATGACATTGCCGTCTCCAAGGGAAAAGAGGTACTTTCTGGTCCCATCCAGCTTGGAGCAGAGCACTGACACCGGCCTGAGCCCCGTGATATAAAAGCTCTCAGAAAGCTTCTCCCGAAGGCCCTTTGAGAGATTGGTCATCTCCGAGAAGTCCGAAGCCTTCTTTTTATGCAGCCAGTCATATATCTGGGCTGCCCTGAACTTGGGCTCTCCCATGGAGACCAGACGCTCTGAAAGCTCATCAAAATATAATTCTCTGATATCTTCCTTCATCTATGTCTGTTATCTATCTATATCTGTCCCAAAGGCCTGCTGCCTCTAAAGTTTCAGGCCCGGACATCCCCGTCTATATGAATTCCTTTCTCAGCACTGCGGCAAAAAATCCATCATGCTCCTCATCGGGAAGCAGTTTTATGCTCCTTTCCAGCTTAAAGCCCAGATGGCTTAGAGCCCATGCCACATTCTGCTCATTTTCCTCGGGAGTTATGGTGCAGGTGGAATATACCAGCCTCCCATGGGGCTTCACATATCTGCTCACCACCATCAGCATCTCCCGCTGCAGCTCCCGAAGCTCCTCTATGCTGTAGCTCTTTATGTTCTGCTTTATATCCGGCTTTCTGCCTATTATCCCAAGCCCTGAGCAGGGCAGGTCCGCCATAACTATATCAGCCCGAAAGAAGCTCTCCTCATCCTCCTTAAGGGCATCCCATACCTTGAGGCTTATGTTCTTAAAGCCGGTACGGGAGACATTTTCCTCTATGAGCCGTATCTTCTGGGGAGATACGTCCCTTGCAGCCACCATACCGCTGCCCTTAAGCAGGTCGCAGAGCTGCATGCTCTTTCCGCCCGGTGCAGCACAGACATCTATGATGAAGTCCCCTTCCTTGGGCTCTGAAAGGGCCGCAGGAAGCGTGGAGGCCGGGTCCTGAACACATACAAGTCCCTCTTTGAAGGCCCGAAGGGAGTTAAGACGAGAAGCATTTTTAAGCTTATACACCACAGGCAGATACCTGTCGGAAAGCTCCACCCCCTTCTCCTCAAATATACGTCTCATGTCTACCTTTTCGGGCTCGGCGCCATCCTCAGAAAGACTTTCCCTTATCTCCTCCTCCGAAGAAAGGGAAAGATTGAAGCGGACCGTTACTCCCCTCTTCGTAAGGTATGAGGCAGCTATGGCCTCTGCCTTCTGCGTGCCGTAGTCTGCACAGAGCTTCTTATACAGCCACTTCGGAAGTGAATAATATATATGCTTCTCAGGATAGTCAAAGAGCTTTCCGCTTCCCTTCTCCTTATCCCGTACGACACTTCTCAGCACCGCATTTATAAAGCCGGAAAGACCTGAAATACCCCTTTTCTTTGCCAGCTCCACTGCCTCATTGCAGGCGGCGCTGTCCGGTACCCGATCAAGAAACAGTATCTGATATACAGACATGCGGAGTATGCCTCTGGCCTCAGGCTGCATGAACCTAAGGGGCTTCCTCGTATATCTGGAGATGACATAGTCTATCCTTATGAGATAGTCCAGCGTCCCCTCCGCTATAGCCGTCACAAGGGCCCTGTCCCGTTCAGAAAGCCTGGAAGTCCTGAGGCTTTCCGAGATGGCCAGATTGCTCTTTCTCCTGCCCTCGGTCACCGACAATAATATGCAAAGAGCGACCTCTCTTGGATCAAGGTCGTTCTTTGGGATATAAATATCTTTTTTGTCCTTGGCTGCCATAGCTTAAGCTCTCTCCCTCATTCAATCCCTGTTCCTGTTCGTAAGTATCAGAAGGCGCAGAAGGGATGCAAGGCTTGCGGCTGCTGCTGCCACATAGGTGAGCCCGGCAGCCCGAAGCACTGACTTGGTGCCTGAAAGCTCCTCCTCTGACAGGATATTGTAGTCCTCAAGTATCTTAAGGGCCCTGTTGGAGGCATTGTACTCCACCGGCAGGGTTATGACACTGAGCAGAAAACCCAGTCCAAAGAGTATGATGCCTATGTCTATGAGCCCGCCTATGGAAAATATGACGCCGATGATAAGTATCGGTATGCCGAGGTTGGAGCCTATGCTGCACAGGGGCATGATGGCATGGCTCAGCTTAAGGGGCATATAGCCCTCATGATACTGTATGGCATGGCCGCATTCATGGGCCGCCACGCCTATGGCAGCTATGCTCGTGGAATCCATGTCAGAAAGGTATATCTCGCCCTTTGCAGGCACATAGCGGTCCGTGAGCTTTCCTGCGGTCCTCTTGATGCTGACATCGAAGATACCATTGTTTGCAAGTATGCGTCTTGCAGCCTCTCCCGCAGTTATGCCGGTCCTTGAGGCCACACGGCTGTATTTGCTGTAGGTGGACTGGACCCTGTATGAGGCCCACATGGAAAATACCGCCGCTATGATTATCAATATATAGGTCCTGTCAAAATAATAATAAAACGGGTAGAACATATCAACTCCGCCTTTCGAGCCTTCCGGCCTCCCTGATAAGCTGACTGCTTCCCCTCAGGAAGTCAGCCGCACTCATACGCTTCTTTCCCTCAAGCTGTACGCTAAGGAGCTTAAGGCAGCCTTCCCCGCAGCCCACATAGAGCTCTCCGTCCTCAATAAGGAGGGAATAGGGCTCCAAGTCCCCGGTCTTTGGCTCTGCCTTTTTCGCCTCATATATCTTAAACAGCTTTCCGCCTAAGTGACTATATCCGCAAGGCCAAGGATAAAGGCCCCTTATCTGCCTCTCTATGGTTTCGGAGGGCATGTCAAGATCAAGGTCCCCATCCTCCTTTTTAAGTATGCCCGCGTAGGTATGCTCTCCAAGCTCGGATTGCTTTACGGGACTTAAGCTGCCCTCGGCTATGCCCTTCAGGGTCCTGACTATAAGCCCTGCCCCAAGCTCCGACAGCTTCACGGTGAGGCTCTCCGTCGTATCCTCCGCTTCTATGGGGAGCTTCTCCGTAAGCAGCATATCTCCCGTATCCAAGCCCTCATCCATCTGCATGGCGGTCACTCCCGTATACTCATCTCCGGCCATGATGGCAGCGGATATGGGAGATGCGCCCCTCCATCTGGGGAGCAATGAAGCATGGATATTGATGCAGCCATGAGGGGGTATGGAAAGGAGCTCCTTTTTAAGTATCTGTCCGTAGGCTGCCACCACGATAAGCTCAGGAGAGAGCTGCCTTATCTCCTCGATAAACTCCCTGTCCGAAGCCTTCAGGGGCTGCAGCACCGGTATGGACAGTCTAAGTGCCTCCTCCTTTACTGCGGACATGGCCATCTCTCCGTGCCTCCCCTTCGGCTTATCCGGCTGGGTCACCACGGCAGCTATCTCGTGTCCTTCCTCATATAAAGCTTTCAGGGGACGGACCGCAAAATCCGGTGTCCCCATATAAACTATCCTCATCTATATACCTTCCTTAAGCCGTCTCTGAGCCCTCGCCTCCGGCTTCCCCAGCGGAGTCCTCGGTCTCCTCCTCGTCCTCTATCTCCTCATCGTTCCGATAGAGCCTGCCCTCTACACGCTCGGTATAGAGATGTCCGTGCAGATGATCTATCTCATGCTGTATGCACCTTGAGAGCAGTCCATCGGCATCTATCTCTATGGGCTCAAAGTCCTCGTTTAATGCCCTTACCTTTACCCGTTCGGGCCTTGTGACCTTTCCCCTCATGCCGGGAACGGAAAGGCAGCCTTCAAATTCGGCCACCTCGCCCTCTGTCTCAAGTATCTCGGGATTTATGAGTACATACTGCTCTCCATCCTCTATGTCCATGACTATTATCTGCTTGAGTATGCCCACCTGATTGGCAGCAAGGCCGCAGCCGTTGCCCTCATACATGGTCTCAAACATATCGTCTATAAGCTCGGCGACCCTTTCAGTCATCTCCTTTACCGGCTTACATGCTTTATTCAAAATAGGGTCTCCCTCGACCCTTATCTCCCTAAGTGCCATCGTTACCTCACAATAATTCAAATGAAAGCTGAATGCTCCCTCTGTACTCTGAGAGCACGAGCCTTGAGAGCTCCTCCCTTATCCTGATAAGAAACTCGATATCATCCTCTGAAGCTATCCTGTCTTCTTCAGGGGAAGCTTCCAAGACTTTATCCTCTGCTTTGTCAATTATATCATGGGGAAGCTGCTTTATATATAAAATTTTTCTATAAATATCATTAAGTTTGTATGGGCTGCCCTCACAGGGACCTATGAGCTGGGTCTCCTTCGAGGCTATATTTTCATTGAAATACGCCTCTGCTCCGGCTGCTGCCTCGCAAAGCAGCTCCTCATTTTCTGCGGAAAGCTGTATGGCCAGCATACTGCTGTAGGGAGGATAGGAAAGGAGCCTCCTGTAGCTCAGCTCCCTCTCATAAAAGCTCTCCGCATCGCCCTTGGAGGCCGCCGCTATGGCATAGTGTTCAGGCTCATAGCTCTGTATGACCACTGCCCCCAAGGACTTTCCCCGTCCGGAGCGGCCTGCCGCCTGAGTGATGAGCTGGAAGGTGCGCTCCGCTGCGTCGAACTCAGGAACATTGAGCGACAGATCCGCCGCCACTATGCCCACCAAGGTCACATCAGGAAAGTCATGTCCCTTCACTATCATCTGGGTGCCTATGAGTATGTCTGCCTTATGCTCAGCAAATGCCGCTATCAGCCGTTCGTGGGAGCCCTTCCGCTTAGTGGTGTCTGCATCCATGCGCAGTATCCTTGCCTTAGGGAACTCCCGGCGCACCGCCTGCTCAAGCTTCTGGGTTCCGGTGCCGAATACCGCTATGTACGGACTTCCGCACTGGGGGCAGCTTTTAGGAAGGACGGTCTCATATCCGCAGTAATGACAGCTCAGCCTCGCTCCCCTTCCGCTTTGTCTCTTATCAAAATACCACTCGTTGTGGGCGGTCAGGGATACATCGCAGTGGGGGCATTTAAGCACATAGCCGCAGCTTCGGCAGGAGACGAAGCCTCCGTAGCCCCTGCGGTTCAAAAAGAGCAGTATCTGCTCTCCCCTCTCAAGCCTTTGCTCCATGAGCTCCCGAAGCCTTTTGGAAAACAGGCTCCGGTTGCCCTCTGAAAGCTCCCTTCGCATATCGCTTACATATATCCTTGGAAGCAGGGCTCCGGGCACGGCCCTCTCCCTGAGCCAAAAAAGGGCAAGCTCACCCTTTTTTGCCCTGAGATAGGTCCCAGCCGAGGGGGTCGCCGAACCTAAGACCAGCCGGGCATGATTATATGCGGCCCGCCTCTCTGCTATCTCCCTTGTATCATATCTGGGGGAGGTATCCGACCTATAGGCTCCCTCATGCTCCTCATCCATGACTATCAGTCCAAGGTCCTTTATGGGCGTGAATATGGCAGAGCGTGGGCCTATGACCACATCCACCTCTCCCCGCTCTGCCCTGAGGTACTGCTCATAGCGCTCTCCCTCCGACAGCCTTGAATGGAGCACCGATATCCTGTCCTTAAAATACACCGAAAGGCTCCTCACGGTCTGGTAGGCAAGGGATATCTCAGGTATCAGCACTATTGCCCGCTTCCCCCTGCTTACCGCCTCCTCTATGAGCCTGATATAGATAAGGGTCTTGCCGCTGCCGGTGACCCCATATATAAGGGAGGGTCTTTTGGTCTCCTGAAGCACGCCCTCATATACCTCCTGCTGAGAGGCATTGAGCTCAAGATGCTCCCCTCTCTCCCCGGAGAGTCCCTCCATAAGCTTTACCGGGTCCTGTCTGCGGCTGTTTTTTCTGATGCTCCGCTTTACCGGAAGGCAGGCCTTTAAGGCAGCGTTGAGGGTGGAGCCGTAGCGCCTTGCCATAAATAGGGCAAGGTCTATCATCTCCTGCTCGGCGCTTATCGCATCCGGAAGCACTCCCGATATGTCCCTGAGCCTTTGCTCAGCTATATCCGTGTGCCGGCTCAGGCCTATGACATAGCCCTTCTTCTTTATCCTCCCAAACGGTACCTCCACCCGGCTCCCTATGGCCACCTCCTTTAGAAGCTCCTCCGGTATCCTGTAGGTAAAGGGGTGGTCCACCTCCCCTGAGGAAATGTCTATTATGATATTTGCATAGCGGATATCCGACATCAGCCCTCTCCGTAAAGCCTCTCGATAAGGCCTGAAAGTCCCATGGAGTTGGAGCCCTTATAAAGTATCACGTCTCCCGGCCTCTGCTCCTCCTTTATGAATCCATAAAGGCTTTCCAGATCATCAAAATATCTCTTTTTGATGTCGCCTTCGACCCTTTCTCCTATATGACGTGCCAGCTCACCGTAGAGATACAGCCCATCCAGATACATGATCTCCTCATTTATGAAATCGCCTATCTCCTCATGGAGCTTTGCCTCATCCTTTCCAAGCTCTCTCATGTCTGCAAGCACGGCTATCCTTCTGTCAGCCTCGCTGATACTGTCAAGGACCGAAAGGGCAGCCCTCATGGAGTCCGGGGAAGCATTGTAGGCATCATTGATGACCTTGATGCCGTCCTTTTCAAATATCTCCCCTCTTCCCTTAAGGCTCTTAAAGCCTGAAAGGGCCCTGCAGGCCTTCTCTATATCCACACCGCAGGCCTCGCAGGCTCCAAGGGCAAGCAGCGCATCCAGAGCCGTATGCTCACCAAGGGTGCTGAGACTAAGTCTGAAGCTCTTATAGGGCTCCTTGGAAAGCACTCCGGACTTATCCCGCTTATAAAAGGCCACGGTAAATTCGGGCCTTCCGTCACGAAGCTCAAGCTCAAGCCCCCTTACATCACAGTCCTCGGAAAAGCCGCAGTATATGATATCCCCTACGCATTCCTTATCTATGGAAAGCTCCGGAAGCCTTTCCCTAGTGACCTTGGAGAGGAGCTCATCATCCCCGTTGAGCACCAGCTTCACCGGTTTTTTTGAGCCCGTCACTATCCTGAGCTTTTCCTTAAGTATATTTTTCCTGCTCCCAAGGTATTCGATATGGGAGCTTCCTATATTGGTCATGACAGCCACATCAGGGGATGCTATGGCGGCTATCTTCTTCATCTCCCCCGGCTTTGATATGCCGAGCTCAAGGACTGCCAGCTCCTCATCTGCTATATCGAGGACCGTCATCGGCACTCCTATCTGGGAATTTTTATTGCCCTTGGTGGCAAATACCCTCTTTTCCGCAGAAAGGGCGCAGGCCGTCATCTCCCTCGTGGTAGTCTTTCCCACGGAGCCGGTGACTCCCACCACCGGCAGTTCGGAAAGCCTTTTATGTCTGTAATTTGATGCCGCCTTCTGTATAGCCTTTATGGTATCTGAAACGCTTATGACGGATATGGCCTCTCCCCTTTTAAGCAGTGCCCCATAGAGCTTTTCGTCTGCCTTCAGTTCTTTCATATCCCGATGCCTTGCTGTAAATACTATCGAAGCGCCGGACTTTACCACATCCGAAAGATATAGATGGCCATCAGTACGCTCACCCACCACGGGAAGGAACAGAGCACCGCTTCCCGCCTCTCTTGAATCCGTCTTTATGTCTAAAGCCGTATTGTCCCTGCTGCCGTATATCAGCCTTCCTCCGGAAAGCTCCGCAAGCTCATCTGCCCTCAGCTTCATCCTTAAGCACCTCTCCTATCCTTCTTATCTCTTCCTGATCGGAAAAATGGGTCCTGACTCCGTTTATCTCCTGATACTGCTCATGGCCCTTGCCTATGACTGCTATCAGGTCTCCCTTCTTTGCGTGCCTCATGGCATACTCGATGGCCTCTCTCCTGTCACATATCCTGACATAGGCATCCTTGCTGCCTCCCGCGGAAAGGTAAGCCTCCTCTATATCGTCTATGATAGCCTCCGGAGCCTCTGTCCTAGGGTTGTCAGAGGTCATGACGGTAAAATCGCTCATAAGGGCGGCCTCCCGACCCATGCCGATGCGCCGCTCCTTGGATCTGTCTCCTCCGCAGCCGAATACCGTGACTATCCTCTTGGGGCTGAAGTTCCTGAGGGTAAGTATCAGGTTCTTCATGCTGACCTCATTGTGGGCATAGTCCACCATGATACTTATGTTTCCGTCATCATAGACGGTCTCGGTCCTGCCGCTGACATTGATATGGGAAAGGGCCTCATCCGCCTTTTTCATATCTATGCCAAAATAGCTGCACACTGAGAGGGCGCAGAGGGCATCCTCCACATTGAATATGCCCGGCATGGACAGCCTTATGTCATAGGACTTATCCTCAAATGAAAACCTAAAGCCCACTCCCTTAAAGCCTTCCTCTGATACATATCCGGCCTCTGAAGCTATGTAATATGGCTTTAGCTCATTAGTTCCGGACGGACTGGTTTTAACCGAGTTATCCGGAGCAGTACCAGATGCCAAAGCTTCTGAGCTTATATCACAGCCCTCCAAAGCCTCTCCAAGGCCTCCTCCCATGACACCGAAGGACCTCAGTTCCTTTTCTGCCTTGTCCTTAAGCACAAGCTCAAGGAGCTCATCTATATGCTCCGAAAAAGCATTGTAAAAGAACATGTCCGAGGCCCCTGCAAGCCTTGATTTACAATAGAGGTACTCCTCGAAGCTCTCATGCTCGTTGGGACCTATATGGTCAGGGGAGATATTGAGGAATACCCCTGCCGAAAACCGGACTCCCGAAAGCCTCCTTAGCTTAAATCCCTGAGAGGAGCACTCCATCACGGCATAGCTGCAGCCTTCATCTGCCATACGGCGAAGGAAGGCCTGTATCTCATAGCTCTCAGGCGTGGTGTTGACAGTCGGATAAAGCTTATCCCCTATCATGCAGCCCACGGTGCCTATCATGCCGGTCTTATGGCCTGCCGCCTCAAGTATGGCCTTTATCATGAAGGCTGCGGTGGTCTTGCCCTTGGTGCCGGTGATGCCTATCAGACGGAGCCTTCGCTCAGGATATCCGAAGAAGACCCTTGACATATGGGAAAGGGCGCTCCTTGTGTCCTTACATAGTATGATGGTCGAGCTTTCCTTAAGCTTCTCCATATCTGAAGTAAGCTTAGATACTACAAAAGCCCGGCAGCCCTTTTGAAAGGCTTCCGGGACTAATGTATGGGGGTCGAACCTCGCCCCCTCCATGCAGACGAATACAGTATCCGGCTTAAGATTCTTGGAATTATAGACGATATCGCTCACCTCGGTATCCGGATCCCCGGAGATGAGCTCATATTGGAAATCAGAGCAAAGCTCTCTCAGTGTATTCATTTTTGTGAAAACTCCTCATACTCTTCCTTGGTCATCAGCACTCTTCTGGGCTTTGTACCCTCCTCCTCGCCTACGACTCCAGCCTCACATAGCTGATCCATGATCCTTGCGGCCCTGTTGAAGCCTATCTTGAATCTGCGCTGGAGCATACCTATGGAGGCCTTCTGCATATCCGTAAGGAGCTTGCCGGCCTGAAGGAAGAGCTCGTCCTTGTCATCCCCCTCCACTACGGAGGCCTCTCCTCCGGAGAAGCTCAGCTTCTGCTGATTGACTATGCTGTTCTCCACGCTCTCCTCATAGGAGGTCTCATTGCCCTTTGATACATAGTTTACCACCCTCTCTATCTCATCCTCTGAGACGAAGGCTCCCTGTATACGGATGGGCTGACTGGCTCCTATGGGCAGGTAGAGCATATCTCCGTGTCCTATAAGGGTCTCGGCTCCTGAGCCGTCCAGTATGGTCCTTGAATCTATGGCTGAGGAGGTCTTATAGGCTATGCGGCTCGGTATATTGGCCTTGATGACTCCGGTGATGACATTGACCGAGGGCCTCTGGGTAGCTATTACAAGGTGCATGCCTGCAGCCCTTGCGGCCTGAGCAAGCCTCGATATGTCGGCCTCCACCTCCTTGGAGTTGACCTCCTTATCTGCGCTCATCATCAGCTCTGCCAGCTCATCTATGATTATGACTATCTGGGGAAGCTTCTGGGGCAGTTCCTCTATATGCTCCTCCTCTCCGGCATCCTTAAGGTTCTGCCGGAGCTTCTCTATCTTTTCATTATAGCTCTCAAGGTTCTTGGCTCCGCTCTCCGCAAACTTCGTATACCTGTCGGTCATCTCAGCCACTGCCCAGTTCAGGGTAGATACCGCCTTTTTGGCCTCAGTGACCACCGGTATCAGAAGATGGGGGATGCCGTTATAGGGTGAAAGCTCCACCACCTTGGGGTCTATCATTATCATGCGCACATCCTCAGGGGATGCCTTATACATAAGGGATATGATAAGGGAATTTATGCCCACGGATTTTCCTGAGCCTGTGGTACCGGCTATCAGAAGATGGGGCATCTTGGCTATGTCTCCTATCATTATCCTGCCCTGTATGTCCTCGCCTATGGCAAAGCTGAGCTTTGACTTGGCATTGGCAAATTCAGGGGAGGCGATGATCTCCTTGAGATATACGGTCCTGCTCTTTTTATTGGGCACCTCTATGCCCACGGCAGCCTTGCCGGGTATCGGAGCCTCCATGCGCACATCAGATGCAGCCAAGGTAAGCTTTATGTCGTCTATCCTCGAGGTTATCTTTGATACCGAGACACCGGTATCGGGCACCATCTCGTATCTTGTCACCGATGGTCCTCTGGTAAAATCCTTGACCGTGACTCCTACTCCAAAGGTCTTAAGCACCTGCTCAAGCTTCCTCGCCATCATGCGGAGCTCATCCACATTGCCCGCGGAGGACTTGGCCCCCTGATCCAAGAGGTTCTTAGGCGGGAAGCGATAGGGCTTCTTCTTTTTTATCTCCTTTTTGATGACGGCTTCTGCTGAAGCAGTCTGAGCCTTTGAGCCCTTTCCAAGCGAGGAGGCTCCGGTCCCTGCTATCCCGCCAGCCTTTTCTGAAGCCGTGATTTTGTTATTCCTTCCTAAGGCATAAGCCTCATCCGCCGTGATAGCGCCTGATGCGGCTGCGCCAAGGGCTGCTCCCTCCTTTACGGAAGAGAGGGTCCCCTCTCCTGAAAATGCGGCATATCTCTCATCCGCACCTTTGTCCAGAGTAACTCCCATCGAAGCTTCAGCCTCTCCGTCTGCTCCGGAAAAGGCCTTATATGAAGCGTCTGAGAGCTTATCCTTAAGTATGCTGCCCTGTTCATAATCAAAGGCTGAGACCTCCTCAAGGCCGGCAGGCTTGAAGGCATCCACGGACTCAGGCAGGAAGTCAGGCTCCTCCGGAAGTTCTTCCTCCTCTGCTCCATGGCCTACTGCATAGCCAAAATCCCTTGCAGCACTAAGCTCTATGCCTGAAGGGTCAGAAAGCCTGTTCCTGCGCTCCTCTGCACTAAGCTCCTCATAAGTCTCTGAAGCTCCCTCAGAGCTGTCTGCGGCATAGCCCCGGCCGGTCCAGCCCTTTTCTGCGGCATCGGTCTGACTGCCTGTCCTGCCCAAGCCGACATAGGAGCTTCGGCCCCCTGATATATAGTCGTAGGACTTATAGCGCTCCTCCCTGTCCTCTTCAAAGGGTACGCTGTCATCCTCATAGTCATACATCTCGCCTATGACTCCGGTATCAAATATGGCATCCTCAGGCCCGTCCTCTGCATAGGCCTCATCAAAGCGGGCCTCCTCTGCCTCCTTTTCGCTTTCCTCGATGATATCCCTTCCGTATCTTGCATATACATCGGCCTTATCCGCCATCTCCGAGGAGTCCATGGACCTAAGGTCCGGGAAGCTGAGCTCCTTTTTCCGAAGCTCCTCCTCTTCCCTCTTTGCCCTCCTTCGTATCATGTTTTCCTCATGACGGGCCTCGTAGCGCTCCTTGCCGTTTTTGGCGGCCTTTATGGTCATCTCGGCTCCCTGCCTTGCCGCACCCACGAAGCTGCGCTCGGTGATGACCACCATGCATACGATAAATAAAAATATCAGCAGCAGGTAGGCTCCGATGGTCCCAAGGAGCTCCTGAAGCCCCTCTGCAAGCAGTCCGCCAAGGGCCCCTCCTCCTAAGGCTCCCTCTGCAGAAAGGCTGTAGCGCTCCATAAATGAAAGCCCCGCCTGCTCTCCGAACATGAGCTCAAAGACTCCCGAGAGCAGGAACATGCTTAGTCCGCAGCTGAGGGCCTTAAGAGGCGCCATGAAATGCCCCTTGTTTTTTACATAGAGCACCACAGCGGCTATGAGGAGTATGGGCAGTACAAAGGCTCCCGTACCAAAAAGGCCCCGTTCAAAGGAGCGCACGGCATTTCCAAGGGCACCAAGTATGCCAAAATTGCTCAGGAAAAACAGCAGCGAGGCAAAGGCCGCTGCGATAATGGATATCTCGCTCCGAAGCTCTCTTTTCTTCTTTTCTATGGTGCGCTTATCCATCTTCCTCGGCTTTTTAGCCGGGGTCCCTCCGCTCTTTGACTTAGCCTTGGAGCTTTGAGTATTATTCGTAGTTTTTTTTGAAGCTTTAGCCAAAACTCTCCCCTTACTGACTTGGATCTGACCGTTTACCACACCCTAAGGCCTGTCTTATCATAGACCTAAGGCTAAAGATGCCATACTTGCCTGCTGCCCTATGGCAGCATATACCTATGGCATGGAAAAGAAGCCTTCCTTTTACCAGCTTCCTCAGCCGGTCCTGTCTCCTATCACATCCCTTATGGCTACAGGAGTCCTGTAGTTCCAGCGGTATATCCTGATACCGCTCCTTGAAGATGCGGCATTGACTACCTGTCCGTTTCCTATATACATGGCCACATGGTTTATGGTGCCTGAGCTGTTGGCATAGAATATCAGGTCGCCCGGCCTCATGGTAGCCGAAGTTACCCTTACGCCGGATCTCGCCTGATCCCGGCTCACTCTGGGTATGCTTATGCCGAAGTGCTTGAGCACGCTCTGGGTGAAGCCCGAGCAGTCACAGCCGTTTGTCAGGGAGGTACCTCCCCATACATAGGGATTGCCCACGAACTGTACGGCATAGTTTACTATCTTGTTTCTGAAGGCCATCTCGGCATTGGCGGCCTCAACGGCGGGATAATACTCTATGGCAGTGGGAAGTCCGTAGGTGACCTCCACATTGTTGTCCCTCGTGGATACGAAGGCCCGGTCTGAGCTGCTCTCGTCATCCGTACTGTCGAGCTCTATCTCTACCCAGCCATCCAGCTGGTCCAGCACATGGTAGGACTGGTTCTTGGTCACCTGAGTCCAAGCCTCGGCATCGAGGGAGGGCTCAGTCCTTACATTGAGGGCATCGGTGGTGATATAGGCCGTAAGCTGGGCCGCCTCCACGGCGATGTTCCTCGCCGCATTTCCGGTCACGCAGTATTCGGCACTGACATAGCCGGTCACTCCGCCGGAGCTTATCTTATACCAAGTCCTGCCGTCATTTTCCACGGTCTCAAGGAGCTCGGCTCCCGCATGCTCCGGAAACTGACCGCAGATATTGTTTATGCCGTCATCCTCCGGGGTCTCTCTTATATTGATATAGCCGTCGGTATTGGCGACTACCAGATTATCGAACTGGGTAAGGGCCATTTCCCTTAAGTCGAGCCTTTTGGCCTCATTGAGGCAGTAGCGTATCACGGCATTGCCGTCGCCTACATAGATATAGCCCTCCTGCTCGGCTCCGCCCCGGCCCATATTTATCTTGGCCCAGTCGTTTTCATCCAAGGAAATGACCTCGTAGCGCTCTCCCACTCTGGCCTTGCCTATGACATTTTCCGCATCCACCGTGGGAGCGCTCCTGATATTGAGGACCTCCGTCTCTATGATGGCCCTGTCCTTAAAGGTCTCCCTGGCCATCTCTATAGCCTCATCACCTGTGATGATATACTGGGCAGAGGCATAACCGGTCATTCCGCCGGACTCTATCTGATACCAGTCTCCCTCCTTGGCTAGGATACTGCAGACCGCACCGTCTGAGAGCTCACCGATGATGTTGGTCATATCGAGGACATCGGGGGCGCTCCTCAGATTGATATAGCCTGATACATCTACTATGCCAAGGTCCGTATAGGCGGAAAGCTCATTCTGCATCATATTCTGAAGCTCCAGCTCCCGAAGCTCCTCCTCACTGAGCTGGGTCTCGGCCTCAGGGGCCTCCGTCTCAGCCATGGCTGCATCAGAGGCAGTGGCTCCTCCCAAGCCCTTTCTGAGGGCTGAGGAAGCCAAAAAGGCCAGAGCTATGACTGCGATAAGAAAGGCCAAGGCTCCGAACACATAAAGCCTATGCTTCATAAGCTCCATCACGAGCTGTCCCTTGAGCTCCTGCTCCTCTGCTCCGGACTCTCCCATGCCCTCTCCGGCATTTTCCGTAAGCCTTTCAAGAAATCCTTTCTTTCTTCTCGAATGTCCCTTAAGAGACGGGGCGTCTTTACCGTCCCCGTCTCCCAAAGCTTCAGGCCTTCCTGATGTACGCGCTGCAGATGCTCTGGACTTGACTGTCTCCCCGGTCTTTTCCGAAGCATCAGCCTTGGCACCTTTGCCTGAGGCTTTATCACTTCCTTCGTCGGAAAACAGCTCCTCCTGAAGCTTCCTCAGCTCCGGGTCCAGTATCTCCATGCGCTTTATTTCCCAGTTGTCCTGCTCTATCCTGTTTTCGTCAGCTCTCTTTTCGTCCTTATCCATACTTCCTTATCCTACAGACCGGACAGGTTCCGGTCCGTCGGTCTTTTTTTAATATGTCAATAGCTGTAATCAAGGCCTATGCCCGGTCCGCTGTTGGCCGGATCGGTAAAACTTTGCTGGGGAGCCGCCGTAGTCTCAGGCACAGTCTCCGCCGGAGCTGTCTCCGCAGGCACATCAGTTATGTCCACGGCTTGATCAGCGGTGGTCTCTGATGTACTTCCGCCGCTGCCCCAGCCTCCGTCATCGGTGGGCTTGCCCTTATCCTCCTCAGGTACGGTGATGCTGCCCCAGGAGGTATGGTGGTCGCAGTATTCTGTAGGCACATTATCCGCATCAAAATACTCGGTATAGACCGCATTGCCATTATTTCGATAATCGCTCCTGCAGCCTGAGGTAGGAAGCTTTCCGCTCTTTCTGCAGATCTGGACCTCTACTATGCCCTCCGGCACCTCGAACTCCTTGTCCTCCAGGCCCTTTTCCTCATGGACCCTCGTCATTATCTTCCTCCATATATCCTTATGGAATGAGGTGCCTCCATTATACTCGCCGGTGGCAGTATCATTGAGGGACTGATTGTCGTCACAGCCTCCCCAGATGCCTGCGGTATAGTAGGGCGAAAAGCCTACGAACCAGACATCCAGATTATTGGTCGTGGTGCCTGACTTTCCGGCTGCGTGCATATTGTCCATATGAGCCCTTGTGGAGGTCGTATTGACCGTATATCCTGAAGCCCACTTCTGCTGATATATGGTGGACTGCTCCATGGCGTCCGTAAGCATGAAGGCGTTGGTCTCCTTAAGGACCCTCGTCTTTTCCTCATTGCTGAGGTCTATGAGCACGTTTCCGTCATTGTCCAGCACTCTGGTAAACAGCTTGGCATCCCCGTAGAGGCCTCCGTCTGCTATGGCGGCAAAGGCATTGGTAAGCTCAAGGTTGGTGACGCCATAGGTAAGTCCGCCAAGGGCTGAGGCTGCATTGTTGTCCTCATCAGTGATGGTGCTGATGCCTATGGACCTTGCAAAGTCCATGCCGGCCTCAGGGGTCACAGTCTCCACGAGACAGCGCACCGCAACTATATTCATGGAGAACTCTATGCCCTCCCTGATATTTGAATATCCAAAATACTCACCCTGTCTCCACCAGTTCTTGAAGGTCTTTTCTCCAAGGGTGTACTCGCAGTCATAGTAGGTGGTGCCGAGGGTAGCCCCGTTATACTCCATGGCAGGGGCAAAGGCTGCGATGACCTTGAATACTGAGCCCGGCTGCTCGGTGGTATTGGTGGCACGGTTGAGGGAGCGGGAAAACTTCTTTTCTCCCCGGCCTCCGCTTATGGCCTTGACCTCCTTCGTATACTGATCCATGATGACGAAGGATACCTGAGGCTGAAGTGCCGTATCCAGCGTCTCTGCTATGACTGTGTCAGTAGGAGCCGTCACAGTGGCCTTATATTCCTCTATGACCTCCTTAAGGGCCTCCTCGGTACGGAACAGCCCGTTGTAGCTTCGCTGACCCTTTACCTCCTTACAATAGGCCTCGATATGATGCTCATTATAATGGGTCTGGGTGCCGTCCTCATGCTGTATGGAATAGCGCCAGTCAAAGCTGTACTTGGCTGTGTCATAATTGTCCGGATCATTGACCTCCTCGTCAACTATGGCCTGTATCTGGGGGTCCTGCGTGGTCTCGATGACGAGGCCTCCCGAATAAAGGAGATCCCTTGCCTCCGCCTCGGTAAGGCTTAGCTTCTCCTTGAATACCTCTATGCACTGGTCTATAAGGGCATCCACAAAATAGGAATAGGGCTCCGTGGGCTGACTCTCCCTCGTGGCCTCTATCTGGGCTATGCGCTCATAGACATTGTCGTCGATGGCCTCCTCATACTCCTCCTCGCTTATATAGCCCTGCTGAAGCATATTTGCCAGCACGAGCCTGCGGCGCTCATCATTGGCCTCGGGATGGGTTATGGGATTATATCTCACGGGGCTCGGAGTGATGGCTGCAAGCACTGCACATTCCGAAAGGTTCAGCTCCCCTATCTCCTTATCAAAGTAGCCCCTTGCTGCCACCTTTACTCCAAGGGAATTGTTTCCAAGGTTTATGGTATTGAGGTAATCAGTGATTATCTCCTTCTTGAGCTCCTCCTTATCCACCCCCGGCTGGTTCTCTATCATAAGGGCGATATACCACTCCTGAAACTTTCTCTCGTAAAGGGCTATGCCGCTCTCATTTCCGCCCTTAAGTATATTGTTCTTTATGAGCTGCTGGGTGATGGTGGAGCCTCCGCCGGCATCATTACCGGTCAGCACTCCCCGCACTGCCCTCATGATGGAGCGAAGGTCTATGCCGTTATGCTCCCAGAAACGCTGGTCCTCTATGGCTACAAAGGCATCTATCAGATTCTCGGGCAGCTCCTCATAGCTCACTTCCTCCCTGTTGGAGCCCTCCTGAACGAGGGTGGCGATAAGGTTGCCCTCAGTATCATAAGCCCTTGAGGCATAGCCTGAGGGTCCAAAGGATACATTGGAAAGGTCCGGCACATTGGCAAAGATACCGGAAAAAAGGCCTATGACAAGGGAGCATGCCATGACCAGAATTATCAGGAATATGGAGATGAGGCTCGTCTTAAAGATATAGACACGCCTGTTGCGCTCCTTTTTATCCCCGTAAACTATCTCTTCAAGCTTATAATTTATCTCGTCGTTGGTATATTTCATCCTGCCTCTTCCCCCGTTATATACGGGATAAAGCTCATTTGGGTTCCCTGATACGGGACCTTCTTTCTTCCTTAAACGGAATCTTCCAAGCTTTCTTTGCATACAGACTTAGTTAGGCTCTTATAAAAAGCATCTTAACTGAATGATTTTACCATATAACTAAGCTCCATACAATTAATTTTCTATGACTTTTTATGATGCCAAAGGGGCCTTTGGCTCATTCATTTTCAGCCTCTGAAAGCTCCTCCGAGGCCTGTTCCCAAAGCTCATAAAGCTCATTGAGCCTTGCCTCATGGCCCTCCCGCTCCCTGCTGAGCTCATTCAGCTTGGCTGAATTTACGGCTATCTCCTCATGGGTCATGAGCTCATCTATCTCAAAGCAGCGCTGCTCAAGGCCGTGTATCTCCTTTTCATAGGAGGCTATGGCATCCCTCATGCGCTTTAACATGGAGCGCCTCTGCTTCTGCTCCTCAAAGCTCAGCTTCTGCCTCGTGCTCTCCTCCCTTATCTGGTCCCTTAAGCGCTCTGTGCTGAGGGCAAGGCCATCCTTCTTCTCATCCCTTGAAACGGACCTTCCCGGGCCTCCTGAAAGGGCCTTATCCTTATCAAAGTCGGGATCCGCCTTCTTTTCAAGGTAGTAGTCATAATTTCCGATATAATTTACGAAATTGCCCTCGTTAAGCTCCAGTATCCTCGTAGCCGTCCGGTTTATGAAATATCTGTCATGGGAGACATATATGACGGTCCCCTCATAGTTCCGTATAGCCTCCTCAAGTATCTCCTTCGAGGTGATGTCCAGATGGTTCGTAGGCTCGTCAAGGAGCAGCAGATTGGCCCTTGAGAGCATGAGCTTGGAAAGGGACAGCCTGCCCTGCTCTCCTCCCGAGAGCTCTCCTACCAGCTTGAATACATCATCCCCCGTAAACAAAAACGAGGCAAGGAGATTTCTTATCTCCGTATTTGTCATCTGGGGATAGGCATCGGATATCTCCTCAAATACCGTGTTTTGGGGATCCAGCTCATGATGTTCCTGATCATAATAGGCCGGCTCTACCCTCGAGCCGAACTCCACCTCTCCGCTGTCCGCAGGGAGCAGACCGAATATTATCTTAAGGAGCGTGGTCTTCCCGGTACCGTTGGGGCCTATGATGGCCAGCTTTTCTCCCCGCTTTATATCTATATCCACATCGGAAAAGAGCTTTTTTTCTGAAAAGGCTTTTGAAAGCCCAGTGACTGTCAGCACATCATTGCCCGACTGCCTCCTAGGCTTAAAATGCAGCTTCATGGCATCATCTATATCGAAGGGCTTTTCCACCCGTTCCATCTTCTGAAGCATCTTCTCTCTGGACTCCGCCCGCTTTATGGATTTTTCCCGATTGAAGCTCTTAAGCTTTTCGATGACCTCCTGCTGTCTCTTTATCTCGGCCTGATTGTTGAGATAGGCCTTCATCATATCCTTCCTGATGGCAGCCTTCTTCTCTGCAAAGGCAGTATAATTTCCAAGGTAGAGCCTTGCCCTGCCTCCGTCTATGTCAAGGACCTTGCCTGCTATCTTGTCAAGGAAATATCTGTCATGGCTCACAATGATGACCGCCCTCCTGTAGGAGCGCAGATAGTTTTCAAGCCATGCTACCGACTCTATATCCAGATGGTTCGTGGGCTCGTCCAGAAGAAGTATCTGGGGCTCCAGAAGCAGAAGCCTAGCCAGTGCAAGCCTTGTCTTCTGACCTCCGGAAAGGGTCGCTGCCTTCTTTCCGAACTCATCCTCGGAAAATCCCAGTCCCTTAAGTATGCCGGCCACCCGGGAACGGAGGCTGTAGCCCTCTGAGAGCTCAAACTCATGGCTGAGCTCGGCATACCTGTCATAGATACGGGACAGCTCCTCCTCGCTCTTTCCCTCAGCCTGCATCTCCCGCTCCAGCCTTCGTATCTCCTCCTCCATGCTAAGGAGCTCAGCCTTTACGGAGATGACCTCATCATATATGGTATTTTTAAGGTCCATATCCTGAGACTGGGAAAGGTAGGCCATGACCGTAGACTTGGGCACGACTATGCTGCCCTGATCCGGCTCCTCCTCCCTCATGATGAGGCGAAGAAGGGTGGACTTGCCGGCTCCGTTTATGCCGGTGACTGCCAGTTTGTCATTTTCCTCTATATGAAATGAGACGTCCTTAAGTATATCGACGCCGTCATATGATTTGCATAATCCATTTACTGAAAGTATCATAAAAGCTCCGTAATAAAACTCTCCCAATGCACAAGCACTGAGAGAGTCCTGATCATCTAATCTTCGGTTCCATACCCATTAAAGCTGTATCTTGTAATCGTCCTTAGCCTCGCCGTTTACGACATAGTATACGGCGTTCTCATCTATATTGACATAGGCCTCGACCTTCTTAAGCTTATCGGTCTGCTTTGCAGCGGCCTTCTGCACCTTCTTCATGATAGCCTCGGGCTCATACTCCATGCCATTTGACTGGAATACGATGGTAGCCTTCACTGCTGCAGGCTTCCTTCCGGGAGTCTTCTTCTCAGCTGCAGCCTTCTTTACGCCGGGCTTCCTTCCGGGCTTCTTTGCTGCCTTAACTTCCTTTTCCTCTGCCTTTAGTGTCTCAGCTGTCTTGGTCTCCTTAGCAGGCTCCTCCTTTACGACAACAGCTGCCTTAACGGGCTCCTTTACCTCAGCCTTTACCTCGGGCTTAACTGCTGCTGTCTTTTTGTTATCACTCTTCATTCCTTTTCCCTCTTACTACAAATTAAACTATAAAAATAAAAACAACTAAATACAGGAACCGAATAACGATATAAAGTATACCATAATAAAGTATTTTGTCAAAAAATCCCTCACCTATTTGGCTTTAACTAAGGGCTTATACACGGATTGTACTTGATTTT
>DVNS01000124.1 GCA_018714145.1 Candidatus Avilachnospira avistercoris | reverse complement strand
TAATATCATTAGGCCACAGTCGCAAACGAAGGAAGCACGAACGAAGTGAGTCTTTACTTCGTCCGACTGTGGTATGAGCAAGCTTTGCCTGCGAATAATATAACCAGCGGCAGCGCCGCTGAAGGCTGCTGAGCGGCCTTATCCTCACAAAGTGAGGATATTATATAAATATATTCCACTGCAAACAGGAGCCGCCATGACCATACGCCACCTTCGCATATTTTTAAGCGTCTGCAAAAATGGATTCAATACGACCAAGGCCGCAGAGGACCTGCATCTTTCCCAGCCCGCAGTGAGCCTCGCCATAAAGGAACTCGAGGACTACTATGGAGTCCGGCTATTTGACCGTATAGGACGCCGCCTGTCCATCACCGATGCAGGACGCAGGTTCCTCGACTATGCCAGCCATATCATCTCCCTCTTTGATGACTTGGAGCGGAGCATGCAGAACTGGGACAGCTTCGGTCTGCTTCGCATAGGAGCCAGCATAACCATAGGCTCCCAGTTCCTTCCCGGCTACGTCAAGGCCTTCAATACCCGATGCCCCGGCATAGACTTAAGAGTACTCGTCACTACCTCGGATGAGCTGGAGGAAAAGCTCCTTTCCAACGAGCTGGACCTTGCCCTCATCGAGGGCGTATCTCATGAGGGCTCTCTTATCTCCGAGGAATATATGGAGGACAGCCTGACTGTCATATGCCCTCCGGATATCGGTTTCAGGCAGGGGCAGGTCATAAGCGTGGAGGAATTCAAGGCGCAGAAATTTCTGCTTCGGGAGCCCGGAAGCGGCACAAGGGAGATATTTGACCGTACTGTAGAGCAGGCAGGTTTTTCCGTCACTCCCATATGGGAGGCCATGAGTACCACGGCTCTCATAAATGCTGTCACCAGCGGTATCGGCATTTCCGTCATACCGAGACGTATGGCCGTGGCTGCCCTGCGCCGGGGCGATGTCATATCCATCTCCGTGGATGGTCTGAGCTTTAAGCGTAAGTTCCACATCGTATATCATAAGGAGAAATTCCTCACTCCCTCAGCCAAGGCCTTCATAGAGCTGTGCAGAAACTATGAGCTGGACTACCCTCTGCCTGACTACAGGTGATCTGAGCTTTACTTACTATATTTATTTACTATCTTTACTTACTATCTTGCCTTCATAATATGAAGCATCAAGCTCAGCTGCTGAAATTTCTCGCCCTGCCCGCCTGCTATCTGCCTGTTATTGGATATCTTTTATGAATTTCCTCTGCTTTTTCAGCAAGCTTTTAACACAAATGCCAAATAGTCCTTGTTGAATTATTTTTACAAGAGTATAATAAATTTGATTGAGTGTGTCCTTTGTCATTGCTGCGGCGCACGATTTGAGTATAATACTCGTACCTACGAAGAAAGCGGCTTACTATGTTGAACAGCGAAGAAACCTCCAAGATAATAAATGAACGTATACCGAAGCTTAAGGATAATGAAGACGAGTCCGGTCTTCACCGTGTCACCGTGAATTCGGGCAAGATAGTCTCCACAAGCCGTGTGAGCAGCCCCGAGGACACAGAGGAATGGCTCAGCTTCCTTGCTGCCAGGACCGATTATCAATTCTGGGACCTTGATCTGTCTACTGGAGTATTCCGTTTACTATTTACCGACCACCTTCTTTCAGGAAGGGAGGTCACCTATACTGACTTTCCTGACTCCCTTATCGACAGCGGCCGCATACATAAGGACTCCGCCGAACGCTTCATCAAATTTGCCGAGGGCATGTATCGTGGACGCTCCGAGGACAGTGCCAATTTCATGATACAGTACAGACAGTCAAGCTGCTACAGCTGGGCCAATATGTCCTACCGCACCCTCTATGATAAGGACGGCAAGCCTGCCCGTATCATCGGCGTCAAGCGGGACCTTTCATATATACCTGAGGAGCAGCGAAGCTTCCGAAGGAGGACCATGCCTCCCCAGCTCTATCCTCACCTGTTCGGCTACCTTCAGGCCGACCTTTCCGCAGATAAGTGCGAAAAGCTTCAGATAGAAGGACTTGACCAGAGCTATCTTACCCGCTACTCAAGCTTTTCCGATATCATAGCTCAGGGCCTTGAGCGTCTCTTTTCCTCTGATGATGCAGAGCGCTTCATCAAGCGCTTCGACAGGGAAAAGCTCATGGAGGACTACAGGAGCGGCAGACAGTGGATATTTGAGCGCTGCCGCATAATAGATAAAAACGGCTCCATCCGCTGGATAACCATAGGTGTGAACCTTGTCAGGGATCTGGAGACCATGGATATCTGTCTCTTCGCCTATCTTCTCTCCGAGGACCAGAGGAAGGAATGGGAGCATGATATCAATATAGAAGCAAAGACCGACCCGCTTACCGGCCTGTATACGGAAAAGACCGGCAGGGCCATGATAGACAGGCTATTTTCAAGGGGCCTTCACAGCACCTATGTGCTTTCAAAGATATCCCTTGAGGGCTCGGACGAGCTCTTTACCGATAAAATGGGCAGGATGCATCATAAGGATCTGCTCGCCGCCCTCAACATCTTTCTGGATACGGACTGCATACCTATGCTTGGTGAAAACGGCAGCATACTGGTATTCTTCCCCAATGCCATATCCAGAGCTTACATACAGCGCAGGATAGAAAATGCCTTTTTCTATGCCCGTATCTCCCTTGAGGAGATGCCGGAGCTCAGGCTCATACGTCTTATCGCAGGTTCAGTGGCAAAAAGCTCAGGAACAGCCGGTCTTGACAGCATGATATCGGCAGCCTCAGGGATCTGTGCCCTGCATACCGATGAGCCCAGTGATTCGGTCATATTTTCAGATGCCAATGAGCGCTACATATGGACTGCCTCCGGGCTTTCGGATGATATTTCCGGTCCCCATTCCTCCAGTATCCCTTCTGCCAATATCATGAGCAATGCCGAGAAGGATGCGGCACTTTCCTGTATGGAGCTCATGCTGAGCTCAGAGAACCTTGATGACTCCACAGACGGAGTCCTTCGCTGCCTTGGAAGCTTTTATCAGGCCGACAGGATATATATACTTACCCTGACTGAAAATGACCGTATTATAACCATGCTCAATGAGTGGGTCGGAAAGAACAAGTTCAGTATACGCCACTCCGTAAGCGGAAAGAGCGTGGACCGTTTCCCCGTCATCCAAAGATATCTTAAGGATGACTCTCCCGTATTCCTGACCCTGAGGCGGAATACAGATATGCTCCCGGAGGACGGCACTGAGAGAAAGCCTTGGCAGTATGCCATTTACCCGATGAAAGCTCTCAGGGGCGCAAAGAGACTGCTCTGCATAGATAATCCCAAGGTCACCATATCCCACAGCGCCCTCCTTGATGAGGTGGTCCCCTATCTCAGCAATGAAAGGAACCGTTTCCTTTCTAAGAATGAACTCACGATATCTGATCATTTTGCCTCCCTTAAGGATATCAATTCCTATCAGGAGATCATAGACAGCTTTGATTCTGTCTCATACAGCTCCATGGGAGTGCTGGCCATAGACATACCGGAGTTCAGCACCATAAGGGAAAACAGGGGCTTCAGATATGGCAATACCCTGCTTTCGGAGTTTTCTGACATACTGACAGATGTATTCGGTGATAAGCATCTGTTCCATACCACGGAATCAGAGTTCGTCGTGCTGTCCGTAAATATCACCTACGAGGTATTCATCAACAGCTGCGCCCTGACGAGGCAGCTCATAGGCAGGAAGTATTCGAAGCTGTTCCGCATAGGCTATACTTGGGCTGAAAAGGCCTTTAACGGAAGGGACCTTGTGAAAAAGGCCCTTAGCATCATGGAGTGTACCCAGCCATCAGATTCCCTGTCCTCCAGCGAAAATGCTGCGGCAGCCATAAAGGAAAGCGGTCTTGGTCATCCCTTCGGCTATTTCACCATCTATCTTCAGCCGAAGATAGACATGCGCACCGGAAAGATGGTAGGAGCTGAAGCCCTTTGCCGCATCATGGATGAGCACGGCAATCTCATGCCCCATGTCAGGATCATAGAATCCATGGAGCGAGACCGTTCCATACAGAACCTTGACTATTTTGTACTGGACAGGACCCTGTCCACTATCAGCAGCTGGCAGAAGAAGGGGTATCCCGTCATTCCCATTTCCCATAACTTCTCCCGCTACACGCTGCTCAACCCATCCTCCCTTGCCTCGGTGCTCGCCATCATGAGCCGATACCCTGATGTGCCGGAGGACCTTACTGAGATAGAGATCACTGAAACTGCCGGAGCCTTCGAGAACAATACCTTCTCCGAGCTGATGGAGCGCTTCGGAAACTACGGGCTGCGCTTCTCCCTTGATGATTTCGGTGCCAGCTACTCTAACCTGAGCATGCTCGCTAACCTGAGGTTCCACAGCGTAAAGCTGGACCGCAGCATGATACAGCACATAACAGATAATCCGGTCTCCCTTAGCATGGCAAGAGATATAGCTAATATATGTCAGCAGTGCGGCACCATATGTATAGCCGAGGGCGTTGAGACCAGGGCTCAGGCAGATACCCTGCTTGAAAACGGCTGCTTTTATGCCCAGGGCTTTTACTACGGACGTCCCATGTCCATAGATGATTTTGAAAATAAATATTTTTCCGCATATAAGATAGATAATAAGGAGGAAGTTTTATGACCAGCTCCGTCGAACAGAGTAACGAAGGCTTCAGCATGCACATAGCCGGAGAGCCCTTTGTGGTAGGTATAGGAGCCTCTGCCGGAGGTCTCGAAGCTCTTCAGCAGTTTTTCCGCTTCATGCCCTCAAACAACGGCCTTAGCTTTGTGGTGATACAGCATCTTTCGCCGGATTATAAGAGCCTTATGGCTGATATACTTGGCAAATACACTGAGATGAACGTTATACAGGCTGAGGACGGTATGACGGTAGAGCCAAACAGGGTCTATCTGAACCCTCCCAAGAAAAATCTGACCATTAAGGCCGGAAAGCTCTATCTCAATGACTATGTTCAAGGGCTCCTGAACCATCCCATAGATATTTTTTTCAATTCCCTTGCTGAGGAAAAAAGGGAATACTCCATAGCTGTAGTCCTTTCCGGCACCGGCTCGGATGGAACCAGCGGCATAAAGTCCATCAAGGAAAACGGCGGCCTTGCCATCGTACAGACACCGGACAGCGCAAAGTTCAATGGCATGCCAAAGAGCGCCATAGCCACAGGACTTGCAGACTACATACTGCCTCCTAAAGATATCTCCGGAGAGATACTGCATTACTCAAAGTACAGGGCCATCATAAAGCCTGAGCAGGAAAACGATATCCTCACGGACGAGGAAAGCCTTGCCCGCATCTATGCCACACTGAAGAAATCCAAGGGCATAGATTTTACCCATTATAAGCGCACCACCGTGCTTCGCCGCATCGAGCGCCGCATGGTAGTCATCCACAGCCTGAGCCTTTCAGAATATTCAAAGGTGCTGGAAAATAATCATGAGGAGGTCAATGCCCTCGTTAAAGAGATACTGATAGGCGTGACCAACTTCTTCCGTGATCCTGCCTTCTTTGAGAAGCTGAAGCAGAAGGCTCTCTATCCCATCATACAGAACACAAAGGCAGATGAGCCTGTCAGGGTATGGAGCGCAGGCTGTTCCACCGGTGAGGAGGCATATTCCCTCGCCATACTCTTCCACGAGATACTGGAGGAGCTTAAGATAAAGCGGGACATCAAGATATTTGCCACTGATATCGATGTTCAGGCCATAGAGCAGGCAGGAAAGGGCATATTTACGGAAAGCATCATAGACGATGTGACCCCAGAGCGTCTGGCCAAATACTTTACAAAGCGCAATGAGCATTATCATATCTCCAAGGAGATACGCAAGATGATAATCTTCGCTCCCCACAATATGCTCTCAGACCCGCCCTTCGGAAAGCTGGATCTCATAAGCTGCCGCAATGTCATGATATACTTCCAGCCCGTGCTTCAAAGGGAGCTGTTTGCCATCTTCCACACCGCTCTTAAAAACGGCGGATATCTCTTCCTTGGAAAGAGCGAGACCGCCAATGAATACTCAGATGTATTCAAGCCTGCCTGCAGTGCGGAAAAAATATATATACATGACTGCTCAGGAAAAAATGACGTCCTCTCCACTCCGGTATTCAACATACCGAACATACAGCCCGTGGTGCCCCATACGGTCAATATCCCCGGCTCAGAGACCAGAGAATTTGAGATGGAGGGACTTTATACCCGTTTCCTTGAAAAGTACATGCCGGCCTCCCTCATACTGAATGAGTCCAACAATGTCATACATTTCTTCGGGAATTATATAGACTATGTATCCATAGCCCCCGGCAAGGCCTCCTTCAATCTGTTCAACATACTGAACAAGGACCTGAGCCTCGCTGCCTCCACGGCCTTAAACCGCTGCCGCAACGAGCATACGCCGGTGACCTATAACCACATAGGCGTGGGCACCTCCGAAGGACGGCGCTTCATCGACCTGAGCGTCTATCCCATCCCCGCCCCCGAGAGGGGAGAAAGCGGCCTCACTGCCATGATATTCAGGGAGGAGGGCAGCTTCCAGTCCGATGAGGGCATACATGAGAAGTACGATATCGATACCACCGCCGCCCGCAGGATATCGGATCTGGAAAATGAGCTTCAGGAGTCCCAAAATGACCTTAAAAAAACCATAGGTGAGCTGGAGACGGTCAATGAGGAGCTTCAGGCTGCAAACGAGGAGCTGCTCACTGCCAATGAGGAGCTGCAGAGCTCAAACGAGGAGCTGCAGTCCGTAAATGAGGAGCTTTATACAGTCAATACCGAATATCAGCAGAAGGTGGATGAGCTGAGCATGACGACCAACGACCTGTCGAACTTCCTCTCCTCCACCATGATAGGTATCATCTTTGTGGACAGCAACCTGAATATCCGTAAATTCACGGAGTATATAGGAAGGGAGTTCCAGCTCATGGAGCAGGATGTGGGACGTTCGCTTCAGATATTTGCCCACAGCTTCCCCTATGAGAAGATAGTCGAGGATGCCCAGACCGTGCTTAAGAACCTGACTCCCATAGACAGGGAAGTAGTAGCTACCAACGGTCAGTACTATACCCTCAGGATAGCGCCCTATCGTACCACGGAAAACAGCATCAAGGGACTGGTCATCACCATTATAGACAGTCTCGGCACCGAGTGCAAAAAACGCGGCGAATGATATCTAAGTCAAACTACGCAGTAACCCCTCAGCTTCTGAAAAAGGAAGCTGAGGGGGTTATTACTTTCGAAACAATGTTTGAGGACCACCTTCTTAATCACTAAATTCCTTTAAGAAGATGGCCCTCACTTCGAATGTGCCATTGGACTTTACCTATCCTTTCTTTGAATCTCCATGGCTACCATTTCATACCTTTCTCTTTGGTATTTAAGATATAACTCATTGTATTGAGTTTTTATCTTAATGATGTCATGTTATTCAATGGCTATTCAATTGTTGTATATAGTTTCTATATA
>DVNS01000123.1 GCA_018714145.1 Candidatus Avilachnospira avistercoris | reverse complement strand
TCCGCAGTCCCTGCATCGATATGACTTAGTCAGCTATGGCGCTTTCAAAAAAACTCTTTGCTGCAAAAAAACAGCCAAAGGGAACTCCCTAAGGCTGTCTGCAGCCGTATGTCCGGCTGTTCATGAGATGGACCTGAGGGGAGTCGAACCCCTGTCCGAAAACCAATTCCTCGTACTTCTACTATCATAGTCTGTCGGAATTATTTCGCTCCCTTACTGTGTAACAGACACCGCTGTAAAGGAGCTGAGCTTCATGCTACGTCCGCATGCTCAAAGCTTTGCATACGTCGTTTCCTGTCATGTCGATGCCTCTGTCTTAAAGGACAGGTACTTTAAGGGAGACAAAGCTGCACTTAGGCAGCAAGTGCTAAATCGTAATCTTCAGCGTTTATATTTAGATTTGGGATTTGACGCATCGCCCTGCGGATAGCTTCTCCGACTGCATGATCCCCGTCGAAACCGGTACAAGCCCATGACTGTAAAAAATAGTTTAAAGTTGCTGTCAAAGGCACAGCATGATATGCGGCACCGCCCCTGACAACGTATAAAGTATAGCAGAAAAGCCTCTCCTAATCAATTAACTGCACATAAAAATTTAATTACAAAGTTATGTCTTATATACCCTTGATGAATTCTGCAAGCAGGACTGAAAGCTTCTTTATGTCCTTGGAGCTCGTATTGACACAGAGATCATAGTTTTCCTTATCTCCCCAGAGATTATCTGTATAGAACTGATAATACCTAGATCTCTTTTTATCTACAGAACTTATCTTCTGCCTAAGCTCTCTGTCGGACATATTTTTAGCGTCAGGCCCCTTTTCTCTGCACCTAGCAAGCTTTGAATCTATGTCAGCATAGACGAATATGCGGAACGGGTCCATGTCTCTGAGCACATAGTCTGCACAGCGGCCAACTATCAGGCAATCCGACTTTTCAGCGAGCTCCCTGATGATATCGCTCTCATGATTATATATCGAAAGCTGCTGTTCCACCACGCTGTTATATCCTATGCCGAAGGTCCTTGCCGTAGTGATCGGAAGCAGGGGCACCGGTATGCGTTCCTCAGCCTGCTTAACATAGTCAAGGGCAAAGCCGGTACGCTCTATAAGCTCCGTCACTATCTCCTGATCATAATATGCTATCTGAAGGGCCTCTGCAAGACGTCTTCCAAGCTCCCTTCCTCCGCTGCCGAATTCACGGCTGATGGTGATTATCCTCCTCATAAGCTACCTCCTCTTTATTTATTTTATAGCAAAAAGGTCGAATAATCAAATTTTAATTGATGATATCGGGCGGACGCATAGGCAGATTCAATGAAAAAGGGACCGGCCTTGATATAAGGTCGGTCCTAAAAACACGTTTTTACGCATTTCTTCGTGCTTTGCACTCTCGAAATGCTGCGGACATTCGCAATTCCGCGTTTTCCTTCGGAAACCGCTTTTTGCTCATGTCCGGCGGCTCTCAAGGCCGTATCCGCTCATGCAGGCATGGCTTCTACGGCTTCTCGAGCCTTATATCACATGTGATCACATATATTGAGCCAGCTTTCCAAGAGAGCCTGCTCTTCGGGCCTTTTTTTGGTGAGCTGTGCTGCGGCTACCATGGGAAGCCAGTCCTGAACATACTTCTTCTTCGTGTTTGTCTTTTCGCAGAATCTGTCCAAATACCAGTCTGCCGCCTCTCTGTCGGAGAGAGCAAGTATCAGATAAGTACGGGCTATATCCGCAGAGGCATTTCCCTTTGTGGCGTGTACCCAGTCTATGATATGGTAGTTTCCGTCCTTGTCTACTATGATGTTTTCAGGTCTGAAATCACCATGGCAAAGCTTGGTATGAAGGGGTACCCCCTGAAGCCTCATGAGGAGCTCGTATCTTGTGGCCTCATCTATACCGTTGAGGTCATTTATCTGCTGCTGCATCTTGAGCTTTAACTGGCGAAGCCTGTGGGCCCTGTAGTTGTGAAGCCTAAGCTGCAGATCCAGCATTATCTCCAGATACTCATATTTTTTATCCGGCTCCTTGGCCATGAGCTCTGCAAGGGTCTCGCCCTCTACATACTCCCTGATGATGGTCCATTTTCCATCCAAGAGCTGAACTCCAAGTACCTTGGGGACGCCGACTCCTACGATGTCCTCCACCCTTGAATTTATGAAGGCATCGTTGAATACCTCGTCCTTGGGAAAGCCCTCTACAAATTCGATATAGAGCTTATCTCCATCTCTGTAAATGCTTTTATTGGCTGACTTTGATATCAATTCCTTAGCCATAATTAACCTCCGCTATCACATTGTCAGTATACGGGAAGGGACCGGGGTCCCATCCCAGCTATTTGTATCAGACTTGTTTCCTTGAATATCCTGTGGATGCAAGTCAGGTCCTTTGCTCCCTATGCTTAAGAAAGGTTCCTTCGACTGTATTTCGGACAGTCTTTGCTGCGCGTCCTAAAGCTCAGAGCTTCAGGCTCAGTCCTTAAGTGAGGGCTCCTCGAAGTCCTTTCCATAGTAAGCCATCAGGTAAAGCTCCTTTATCTCCTTCATAAGGGGATAACGGGGATTGGCTCCGGTACACTGATCATCGAAGGCATTTTCCGTCATCTCATCAAGGGTCTCCATGAAGGCCTTCTCATCTATGCCATACTCAGCGATGCTGTCCTTGATGCCGATGGCATGCTTAAGCTCAGTAAGCTTCTTGAGGAACTTCTCAAATACCTCCTTGTCATCCTTGCCGGTAACACCGCAGGCCCTTGCAGCCTGAGCGTATCTCTCCAGTGTATGAGGATGATCATACTGAGGGAAGGTTCCCATCTTCACCGGCTTCTCGTAAGCGTTGAACTGCATCACATAGTTGATGAGCAGGGCGTTTGCAACGCCGTGGGGCAGGTGATGATATGCTCCAAGCTTATGTGCCATGGAGTGGCAGATGCCGAGGAAGGCATTGGCAAAGGCCATTCCAGCCATGGTGGAAGCATTGGCCATGTGGTCACGGGCCTCCACATTGTCCCCGTGCTCATAGGCCGTGGGCAGATACTTAAATATCTCTTGCATAGCCTCTATGGCAAGGGCGTCTGTATAAGGTGTAGCCATCATGGAGGCATAGGCCTCAAGAGCATGGGTCATGGCATCTATACCGGAAGCACTGGTAAGGCCCTTAGGCTGGGTCATCATATTGTCAGTGTCTATGATAGCCATGTTGGGCATGAGCTCATAGTCTGTGATGGGGTACTTCACGCCTGTCTTTTCGTCAGTGATAACGGCGAAGGGTGTTACCTCCGAACCCGTACCTGAAGAGGTAGGGATGGCTATGAAATATACCTTCTCTCCCATCTTCGGGAAGGTGTAGACCTTCTTACGGATATCTATGTAGCGCATGGCCATGTCTGAGAACTCTGCATCGGGATGCTCATAAAGGAGCCACATTATCTTTCCTGCGTCCATTGCAGAGCCTCCGCCATAGGCTATCATGCAGTCGGGCTTGAAGCTCTCCATGGCCTTTACTCCGGCCTTGGCATTGGCAAGGGTAGGGTCAGGCTGAACATCTGAAAATACAGTGTACTGCATGCCCATTTCTGAAAGCTTATCCTCTATGGGCTTTGTAAATCCGTTCTCAAACAGGAAGCGGTCAGTAACTATAAAGCACTTCTTCTTTCCATAGTAGCTCTTGAGCTCATCAAGAGCCACAGGCATACAGCCCTTCTTAAAATACACCTTCTGAGGCGTCTTGAACCAAAGCATATTTTCTCTCCTCTCGGCTACCTTCTTATAGTTTAAGAGATGCTTGATGCCCACATTGTCTGATACGGAGTTGCCGCCCCATGAGCCGCAGCCCAAGGTCAATGAGGGTGCCAGCTTGAAGTTATAAAGGTCTCCGATACCGCCGTGGGAGGAGGGAGTGTTGATAAGTATACGGCAGGCCTTCATAGCCTCGTAATGCTTTTCTATCTTCTCATGCTCGTTGGTGTTTATGTAAAGGGATGCGGTATGACCGTATCCGCCGTCTGCCACCAGTCTCTCAGCCTTCTTTAAGGCCTCGTCAAAGGTCTTGGCCTTATACATGGCAAGAACGGGGGACAGCTTCTCATGGGCAAACTCCTCTGAAGGGTCTACCGACTCTACCTCACCGATGAGGACCTTGGTATCCTTGGGCACATCAACGCCTGCAAGAGCGGCTATGGTATGCGCCTTCTGTCCTACTATCTTAGCATTGAGGGAGCCGTTTATGATGATGGTCTTTCTGACCTTATCAAGCTCCTTGCCCTCAAGGAAGTAGCAGCCCCTCTTCTGAAACTCCTTCTTTACCTTATCATATATGGGAGCAAGCACTGTCACGGACTGCTCAGAAGCACATATCATACCATTATCAAAGGTCTTGGAATGGATTATGCTGCTGACAGCCAGCTCAATATCCGCAGTTTCATCGATTATGACCGGAGTATTTCCCGCTCCGACTCCAAGTGCGGGCTTACCCGAAGAATATGCAGCATGTACCATGCCGGGGCCGCCCGTAGCAAGGATGCAGTCAGCCTCCTTCATGATCTCTCCGGAAAGCTCCATGGTAGGTACATCTATCCAAGCTATGATGTCCTCGGGAGCGCCTGCCTTAACTGCTGCCTCAAGCACTATCCTTGCAGCCTCTATGGTGCACTTCTTAGCTCTGGGGTGAGGAGAGATGATGATGGCATTTCTCGTCTTAAGGGCTATAAGGGCCTTGAAGATGGCTGTGGAAGTAGGGTTAGTGGTGGGGATGACTGCAGCCAGCACTCCAAGGGGCTCGGCTACTACCTTATATCCGAAGGCCTTGTCATCTTCGATGACGCCGCAGGTCTTTACATTTTTATAAGCATTGTATATATACTCAGCCGCATAGTTGTTCTTGATGACCTTGTCCTCTACGACGCCCATACCGGTCTCCTCCACTGCCATCTTGGCAAGGGGGATACGCTGTGCATTGGCTGCAAGGGCAGCCGCCCTGAATATGGCATCTACCTGCTCCTGAGTATAGGTCGCATATCTCTGCTGAGCCTTTCTGACATCTGCAAGCTTGGCCTGCAGGCTCTCAAGACTATCGACTAATATCGGTTTCTTTTCAGCCATAAATACCTCCATAAACTTTAGCTTTTCAAACAAAAGATTGATAATTTTTTAACGAAACATCTGTATGATACCATATCGTTATTTATTTGTCAATTTGAAACCGAGGCCAAAAATCAATTTTGTTAAAATCTTATCAAGCTTATTCACCCTCCCTTCCGCTTTTCAGCAAAATAACTAAATCCTGTTTATCCTACCTTTCGTGGTTTTCCTTATTTTATGCCTTTGATATCTTTTATGCCCTTTGCTTTCTCTTTATCCTTTCCGTATTTACAAAAACCCCGGGGCCGGCAGGCCTTTAAGGCACTGCCCGGTCTCGGGGCATAAAGCTTTATATATATTACTTTCTGTTCTTAAGGAAGTCGGGGATGTTTATGGTCATCTCCTTATTGACCTGAGGTCTGAAGGGCTGCTGAGCCTGAGAGCTGCGGCCCTCTCCTCCCTGCTGGGATGACTGGGACTCATATCCAAAGTCTACCCTCGGCGCATCCTGAGCAGGCTGTCTCTGCTGGGTCGTATAGGAAAGGTTGGGCCTTCCTGCTGACTGACCTCCCCTGAAGCCTCCTGCCTGTCTCATGTCTCCGAAGGGGCTTTCGGACTGGGTATTCCTCCTCGGTCTCTTCTGGGGCTCGTCCTTAGGCTCCGTGATACCTGTAGCTATAACAGTTATCGTGCACTCATCCTGAGCCTTCTCGTCATAGATGGCACCGAAGATGATGTTGGCATTTTCACCTGCCAGCTCCTCAACATAGCTTGCTGCCTCGTTGGCCTCGATAAGGGAGATATCTCCTGATACGTTGATGATGACATCGGTGGCTCCCTCTATGGAGGTCTCTAAAAGAGGAGAAGCAACTGCCTGCTTAACAGCCTCTATGGCCTTGTCATCGCCCTTGGCCTTGCCTATACCTATATGAGCCACGCCCTTTTCCTTCATGACTGTCTGCACATCTGCAAAGTCAAGGTTGATAAGTCCGGGCACATTGATAAGGTCTGTGATACCGGTCACGGCCTGAAGCAGTACCTCATCTGCCTTCTTGAGAGCCTCCGGCATGGTAGTGCGCCTGTCCACAAGTTCAAGGAGCTTATCGTTGGGGATGACTATAAGGGAATCTACATTGTCCTTAAGTCTGGAAATGCCGTTTACGGCATTGGTCATGCGCTGCTTTGCCTCGAAACGGAAGGGCTTGGTCACGATACCAACGGTGAGCACACCCATCTCCTTTGCAAGCTTAGCGATGACGGGGGTAGCTCCGGTACCGGTGCCGCCGCCCATACCGCAGGTAACGAATACCATATCAGCTCCCTTGAATATCTGCTGAAGGTCCTCCGCATTTTCCTCTGCAGCCTTCTCGCCGATCTCCGGCCTTGCACCTGCGCCAAGACCCTTGGTGAGCTTCTCTCCTATCTGTATCAGTGAAGGCGCCTTGCAGAACTGCAGCGCCTGCTTATCCGTATTGACACCGACAAACTCGACGCCGGCCACATTTTCATCTATCATACGGTTGACCGCATTGTTTCCGGCTCCGCCGATACCGACCACTATTATCCTTGCAGCCGCCTCTGCCTCCGGGATCTTTATTTCTAACATCTCTTTACCGCCTTCCTTAAATTAAACTCTTTATAAATATAAGCCTTATACAGGCTTTTTTCAAGCTTTTTCGCCTGTCAAAGCTTACAAATTTCTTATTTTGTGTTTTTTTATACTATAGTCTTAAAAATTATACGTTATGTCTTTTATTATAGTCAAACCTATTTATTAAGCCTAAAACTGACATCATTATTCTTCTCAGTCTCGCTGTAGTTCGACAGATCCAGCACTCCCTCAAGGCCTCTTTCCTCTATGCTGGGGAGCATATCCGACAGAGCGAGTATCTTTGCATCTATGCTTTCATTTTTCCCAAGGTCCACATATATGCCTGTGCCGGTTATGTGTATGGTCACCTCTCCGAAGTCATCAAAGCTTATCTCCTCACTCTCTATACCATAGGCATCGAGCTGCTGGGTGATATTCATTATCTCGGAAAATACATCCTCATCCTCTATGGGAAGCTTCTGGTTTAAGACTATGCTGCCGAAACTTAAGCCTGTTATCTCAGGTATGCCCGGCAGCTTTTCCTGGCTGTTCTCTACTATGATGCCCTCCCGGTCAAAGTACATATAGCTGCTCATGAACTGAAGACAGCCTACCATGCTTTTTTCATATATTATCAGGTCACAGGAAAAAGGACTGTGAAATCTTATATCATAGTCCTCGATAAACGGCAGCTCCTTATGGGGAAGGAACCTGTCCCTGAAAAAGCAGAACAGGGAATTATACTCATAGGGCCTTTCAAAGACCAGCTCCTTGGCCTCTTCGGCACTGTAGGTCTCATTGCCTATGACATTTATATCTGTAATATGTACTGAGACTGCAGAAAGGATGATAAGCACCAGCAGGATGATGAGCCATATCCTGAGCCATCTTCCGCTTCCCCGTCCATCATCCTCCTGATATCCGTCATCTATATAGCGTTCAAACATTATGCCCTTCCTCAGGCCTCCGTATAGATCTCATGGGATACCGCAAGGGCTATGCCCATCTCTGCCATGGTACACAGCACCGCAGAACCTCCATAGCTTATGAAGGGCAGCGTCACTCCGGTATTGGGAATGGTTCCCGTGACCACGGCTATGTTAAGTATGACCTGGATGCTTATATGGGCAAGTATGCCTACGCAGAGCATGGAGCTGAAGAGGTCAGCTGCATGGTCCGCTATGTCCATAAGCCTGACTATGATAAGCGCATATACAAATACTATGGCAGAGGCTCCTATAAATCCAAGCTCCTCGCATATGATGGTAAATATCATATCGTTCTGAGCCTCTGGAAGGGCTCCGAACTTCTGTATGCTCTCACCGAGGCCCTGTCCCAAAAGGCCTCCGGTGCCTATGGCATAAAGCCCCTGCATGGTCTGATAGGCATCATCGGGGAAGAGCTCCGGGCAGGCCCAAGCGAGCACTCGCCTGATACGGTACGGCACATCGCTGATATTGACTATCCCAAGCTGCTCAACTATATAAGCAGTAAGGGGCTTTGCAAATATCAGGGCTGCAAGGCCCAGTATGCCGATGGCCACGAACCACTTCCAGTTCTTATTTGCCACGAAAAACATGACGAAGGCTATGCCTGCAACTATGATGCCTGAGCTCAGGTTTTCCTTGGCTATAATAACGGAGGTGACCAGACATACAATTATTATCTTCCATGCATGTTCCTTCCTTCCCACAGAAAAGCCGTACTTTGATATGGCCTTAGCCATATAAAGTATCAGACCTATCTTAACGAGCTCTGCGGTCTGTATGGAAACTCCGGCTATGCGAAGCCACCTTGTACTTCCGTTTGACGAGAATCCAAGGATCATAGTGAGTCCAGCCAATAAAAGCGTCACTCCGAAGATGGGGTAAGCAAACTTCTTTAAAAACTTTATGCAGAGTCCGCTCATGACAGAGCATAGGATGATGAATACTATGCCTGCCGCACCTATCACGAACTGCTTAAAGAAATAATAGGTATGGCTCTCCCCGTCCATGATAGCTGTATACTGGGAGCTGGAATAGACCATCATGAGGCCTATGGCAAATATCATCAGCACCCCGATAAAGAGGTAGAAATCATAATAATGCTTGAGCTTAGGCTGAGCCTTAGCCGCCGTCTGCTGCTTCGGCATGGGTTTAGGAAAGGCCGCAGCGCCTCCCCTTCTGCCTGAGGTCTCCCTTACGCTCGGAGCGTTGACCTCGGCTGCCCTTGCTCCGGCCCTCTGATGAGCCGCTATCGGAGTGATGGAGGTCTTCAGCATACCGTTTTGCATGCCAACTGAAGCCTTTGGCTTAGAGCCGTAGCTTGCCTTCGCATTGGCCTTTTTGACATTTTTTTCATAGGCCATGGCCTGCTGTTTGCTTCTTGTCCTCACACCGCCTCTGGGCTTTACATTCATGCTCTCGTTTCTGGGCTTTCTAAGTGCCTGCCCTGCCATCAGCTTACCTCCTTTCTCCGTTTTTTTATCTTAAATTATAGCTTATTGACACAGTCCTTGAATATCTCACCACGCTCCTCATAGCTTTTGAACATATCCCAGCTTGCACAGGCCGGGCTCAGGAGCACATAGTCTCCCTCGTCAGCATAGGAGGCGCAGGCCTTTACTGCCTCGTCCATGTCATCAGCATACATGATATCGCTGAAGCCGTATTTCTTGCAGCAATCCGCTATCTTGTCTCTAGTCTCTCCTAAGAGTATCAGGTACTTGACCTTCCCGTTAAATTCCTTTACCCAGTCATCATACTCTGCATGCTTGTCATAGCCTCCGCCTATCAGCAGCACGGGACCGGGCATAGCACGCAGTGCCTGTATGGCAGCATCTGGATTAGTACCCTTTGAATCATTATAATACCTTACACCGCTGCGCTCACGGACAAACTCTATCCTGTGCTCCACGGCCTTAAAATCCTTAAGGGCCCTTACCACATCAGTTATCGGCACTCCCATCTTAAGGCCGACTGCTGCGGCTGCCATCACATTTTCATAATTATGCTTTCCAAGGAGCTTAAGCTCATGGACATCCACAAGCTCCGTCACCGTTTTCTGGTCATTGAGGAATATGCCGTCATTTTCCAGATAGAGATACTCTCCCTTTTTCGGCCTTTCTCCGCTGCAGAACCAGATGACCTTCGGCTTGAGCTCCTTCTTTTCTCCGAACTCCCTGAGTATGGGGTCATCATAATTCAGCACCACATAGTCATCCTCGGTCTGATTCATGGTGATGGCCTCCTTGCACCTGATATAATTTTCCATGGTGCCATGGCGGTCAAGGTGGTCCGGAGTGATATTGAGTATGGCGCTGACCCTCGGATGGAAATCCATGATGGTCTCCAGCATGAAGGAGCTGACCTCCACCACGCTGACCGAATCATCCGAGGTGCTGAGGGCCTCTGCGGAAAAGGGCTCTCCTATATTGCCTGCCACATGCACATCCTTATAATAGGTCTTAAGTATCTCTCCTATAAGTGCAGTGGTAGTGGTCTTGCCATTGGTGCCGGTCACTGCACACAGCCTTCCCTTTGAAGCCTGATAGGCAAGCTCCAGCTCACCTATGACCGGTATCTGTTCCTTATCAAGGACGCCTATGAATTCTGCTGAAAGGGGGATACCGGGGCTTACCACTGCCAAGCTCACACCCATTATCTGTGATTTATAAAGCTTTCCCTTTATGAACTCTATATCATCCTTCGGGGAGAAGTCAGACATGACCTCTAAATCATCTGTCTCTGGATCGCTGTTATACAGTACGACCTCTCCTCCGCTTTGAAGCACCATTTTAGCTGCGGCTATACCGCTTTTTCCGGTCCCGGCTACAAATATCCTTCTGCCGTTTTTCATCTTTTCCTCCAAAAGATATCAGACATACACATAGATTCCAACTATAGAGATAAGGGAAAGCAGAAGGGTGATGACGGTAAAGGCCGCTACTATCCTCGTCTCAGAATTTCCGCAAAGCTCAAAATGATGATGTATCGGGGCCATGCGGAAGAATCGTTTTCCCTTGGTCTTTTTAAAATAAGCCACTTGGATGATGACCGAGACTACCTCGATCAGATATATAAATCCCACGATGGGGATATAAAGCTCCATGCCAAGGACGACTGCCGCCCCAGCCACAAAGCCTCCAAGCATAAGTGAACCGGTATCTCCCATAAATACCTTTGCGGGATATACGTTGAACATAAGGAAGGCCATCAGGGCACCGCAGACCGCAGAGGCGGTTATGGCGACCCCTGAGCCCATAAGGAGGGCACTGACAGCAAAAAATGCCGCCGTCACGGCGGTGACTGAAGAACAGAGCCCATCAAGGCCATCGGTGAAATTGACACCGTTGTCGGTGCCAAGCACGGCTATGACCACAAAGGGAAAATATATAAGGGCCGGAAGCTCTATATAGCTCCTTGCTCCCTCTCCCATCCCAAGGAAGGGTATCCATATCTTTCCTCCCATATTGCCATGGGTATAGGAAAGATAAGCAAATATCAATGTTACTATGAGCTGAAGGATGAGCTTTTGTCCGGGGTTCAGACCCTCGGACTGATGCTTTTTTATCTTAAGGAAGTCATCCATGAAGCCTATGGCTCCAAAGGCAATGCTCAGGAAGAGCACTATCATGGCCTCTGCCGAAAAGCCATGGCCTATAATGCTCACAAGCACGGCTATGACTACTGCCAAGGCTATGAATATGCCGCCCATGGTAGGTGTGCCCTGCTTCTTGAGGTGCTCCTTGGGGCCATCATCCCTGACCTCCTGTCCGAACTTCAGCCTGTGAAGAAGGGGGATAAAATAGGGCCCCATAAGGCAGGCAGCCACAAAGGCCGTAAGTAATGTTATAGAAGAATATATCAATAGCTCTTTATCCATCATCCTAAAAGCTCCCTACTTTTATCCCTGTTTTATCCCTCAGGCAGCCGGTGTGCTGTCTATCGAAAGGGCCTCAAGCTCCGTCATGCCGCTCCCCAAGGAGCCGTCTCCCATCTCATCGGATAGAAGGTCCGGAAGTCCGCTTCCACTTTCTTCCTCTCCCTGAACGAATTCGTCGGTCTGGGGCGGCTGCGTCTCCATCGGTACGCTCTCGGTCTCCCCTTCCGTCTCAGCAGCCTGAGTGCTCTCGGCCTTGGTCTCAGAGGCGGAGGTGGTTTCAGCTTCTTGGGTCCCGCTTACTGTGCTTTCCTCCGGGCCCTGCCCTGAGGTTTCACTCTCAGCTGCTCCGCTCTCTCCCTCCACGGAGGTCTCCGGAAGGGCTATGCTCGGAGCCCTGTACTCAGAACCATCTATGCCGTCAGGGTATTCTCCCACCATGGGAAGTATCTCACCCATTATCTTTGAAAACATCTCGGATGCAAAGGTACTGTGGGCCTGCTCCTGTCCCACAAGGTTGGGCTGATCCACTACTACGTAGCACAAAAGCTTCGGGTCCTCGACCGGAGCAAAACCACAGAAGCTGACAAGATAATTTTCGTCAGCCCTCGGTAGCTTCTCTGCCGTACCGGTCTTTCCGCCGACATGATAGCCGCTGACTGCAGCTCCACCTCCGGTACCGGTCTCTACTGTCTCAAACAGAGCATTTTTGATGAAATCACAGGTGGAGGCCGATACGGTCTCACGAACCAGTGTGGGCTCCGCTTCCTTTACCACGGTGCCATTTTCATCTACGATGCTGCTTACCACATGGGGCTTATAATAGCTTCCGCCGTTTACGATGGAGGAGTAGGCCGCTGCCATCTGTATCATGGTGCAGGTAAAGTTCTGTCCGAAGGATCTGGTAGCAAGGTCTACCTTACCTATGTCATCCGTAAGTCCAAGGCCATTGCCCTCAGCCGGAAGGTCTATGCCGGTGGCACTGCCGAAGCCGAAGGTTCGCTGGTACTTAAGGAAGATGTCTGAGCCCTCCTTCAGGGCTATCTCCATCATGACCACGTTGCAGGAATTGGTTATACCTCCGGTCACGTCCAAGGGACCGTGGCCGTTCCTGTTGACGCAGTTTATCCTCCATGTATGTCCGCTTCCTGAAAACTGAAGGTTGCCCTCGCAGAGGAAGCTGTCATTTTCATTGATGATGCCCTCCTCAAGGGCTCCGGCCACCGTAAATATCTTCTGGGTAGAGCCGGGCTCGTAGGCATCGCTGACACAGAAGTTCCTCCACCTCTGGTTCCAAGCCACTGAGGTTCCGAGCTCGACTATCCTGCTGTGCTCGTAGAACTCAGGGACCTGCTCAGAGCTTATCTCTGCTCCGTCATGCTCCGCCTTGTACTGGCGTTTGCATTCCTCGATGCCGAGCTGATATATCTCCTCATCAGTATAGCCCTCGGTGGTACGGGGCGAGTTCAGGTCGAAGCCGGTGCTGTCGGCCATGGCAAGTATCTCTCCGGTATTGGGGTCCATGACTATGCAGGCGGCCTGCTTAGAGCCTATGCCCTGCTGCCACTCGGCAAGGTATTTCTCCACGACGCTCTGTATATTGGCATCTATGGTAAGCACCAGATCATTGCCGTTTTTTGCAGGCTTAATGACCCGATTTAGGTCAGCGGTCTCATCCAGATAGCCGTATTCACGGCCATTGGTACCTATGAGCTCGGAATTATAATACTGCTCCACTCCGCCCGTACCGACTGAGCCGTCAGCAGAGGCAAAGCCTATGACCTTTGAAGCCAAGGAGCCATAGGGATATATCCTGTCGTAGTCATCCTCGAACCATACGCCCTTTATCTGGCGCTTCCTGACCTCCGCATCCTCGCTCTGGAGGAATTCGCTGTTTTTTTGGTCTATGAAGTCAAGGAAGCCCTGCTTTTGCTCATAGCTTACCGACTTCTGATATATGATATAAGGTGAGGTGCTGTGGGAGGTGATCATCTCCCTGAGCTCCGCACTGTCATATCCAAAGTATTCGCAGAGTGCATCTATGGTAGGTTCCACCACATAGCGGCGCTTCGAGCCGTCCTGTGCAGTGTACTCTGCGTCATGCATCTGCTTCGGGTCTAGTATCAGATTATAGACCCGTTCGCTCTGGGCGAGTTTATTTCCATTTCTATCATAAATATCCCCGCGCTTATAAAATATCGTCGTGGATGAATACTCCGACTGGCGCTGGGATAAAACTATCTTGCTGTATTCTTCGTTATTTTCATCCTGTATCGCATAGGTACGAAGGAGAAGGGCTCCAAGCACTATCACCACTGCTGCCACTGACACGAAGAGCTTCTGCTTCATGATCCTGTTGAATACAGGCGGCCGTTTCCTTTTACTGCCGTCAGTTCTTGGTGATGCTTTCATACTGCCTTACATATCCGCTTTCCGTTTTATCATATCTTATGGTATTGTTTTCCCCCGCATGTACCATGCCGAGCTCGTTGATGGCCACGTCATAGACATAGTTCAGGTCCACAGAGGTATCTATGCTCTGCTCGAGGGCGTCATTTTCATTTTTGAGCTGTTCAAGCCTTGTCTCAAGGCTTACGATGTTGTCCTTATGCGTGTCGATGGACGCTGTGAGATAAAGATAGTTATAGATTATATAGATGACCGCAGTGAGGGCCAAAAACAGCATGAAGACAGTTGGAAGTCCTATGCGAAGGTTCTTCCTGTACTCCCGTGAGACCTCAGGCCTTGCTGAAGTCTGCTTTACAGGCCTAGGCCTTTTCTGGCTTTTCCTTGCAGGCTCCTGAATATACGGCTCAGCTACCCTTACCGTATTGCCTTCAGTCACATATAAGCTCCTCTGATAGGATCTGTTTTTCGTGCCTGTCCTTACTGCCAATCTTATCACCCTTTTGCTTCGAATATCCTCAGCTTTGCGCTGTGGGCCCTGTTGTTTGCATCAAGCTCCTCGCTTCCGGAAACTATGGGCTTTTTAGTTATGATGCGTCCCTTAGGCTTCCGCCCGCATACGCATACTGGAAAATCCTTTGGACATATACAGGGATCCTCCGCCTTTTTAAAGGCATTTTTGACTACCCTGTCCTCAAGACTGTGGAAGGAAATGATACAGAGCCTTCCCTTGGGTCTGAGCATATCTATGAGGCCCTCTATGGAGTCCTGAAGTATCTCAAGCTCACGGTTGACCTCTATCCTGATGGCCTGAAAGGTCCTCTTTGCCGGATGGCCTCCGCTCTCCCTCATCCTCATGGGGATGGCCTGCTTTACTATCTCTGAAAGCTCCGTAGTGGTCTCGATGGGCTTTTTTGCCCGTTCCATCACTATATGCTTTGCAATGTTCTTTGCAAATCTGTCCTCTCCGTAGTCCCGTATGATACGGTACAGGCTCTGCTCGTCATAGCCATTGACCACCTCATAGGCCGAGAGGCTCTGACGCCTGTCCATCCTCATATCAAGGGGAGCCTCATATCTGTAGGAAAAGCCCCGCTCTCCCTCATCGAACTGATAGGAGGATACTCCGAGGTCCAGCAGTATGCCGTCGACCTTTTCTATGCCAAGTCCTAGGAGGAGGCTCTGCATGTCCTCATAATTGCCCCTCAGGATGGTGAGCTTTGCACCGTAGGGGCTCAGCCGCCTAGAAGAGGCCTCTATGGCAGCCTCATCCCTGTCTATGCCTATGAGCCGTCCCCTGTCAGAAAGGCGTTTAAGTATCTCCTCCGAATGTCCCCCTCCTCCGAGGGTCCCATCCACGTATATGCCATCGGGCTTTATGTCAAGGCCCTCGATGACCTCTGAAAGAAGCACCGGCTTATGAGAGAACATATCAGATACCCAGTCCTTCCCATACATTTTCAAGCTCGCCGGGCTCCTCAAAGCCCTTCTGAACGACATCCCACTTATCTCTGTCCCAGATTTCTATAAAATCTATCTGGCCCACAAGGACCACTTCCTTGTTGAGACCTGCAAAATTACGAAGGGGCTGGGGAAGCAGTATCCTTCCCATCTTATCCAGCTCGCAGTCCGCGGCTCCGGACACGATATAGCGCTTGAAGTCCCTGCCCCTCTTATCCGTGACGGGCAGCTCCCTCACCTTTTCTATCATCCTCTCCCAAGCAGCCTCAGGGTAAATGCTAAGACAGCTTCCAAGTCCTCGTGTCACGACAAAGCTGTCCCCAAGCTCCTCACGGAACTTAGCAGGGATTATCAGCCTGCCCTTGGCATCTATTATGTGATTGTATTCGCCCATCAGCATAATTTTCTACCACTTCCTGACACAATTCACCACTTAATGCTACTTTAGCACCATT
>DVNS01000122.1 GCA_018714145.1 Candidatus Avilachnospira avistercoris | reverse complement strand
CAACTTCCTCAGCGAAGTTCTCGCTCTTCTTCTCAAGGCCCTCACCGGTCTCGAAACGAACGAACTTCTTGATGGCTATCTTGGCGCCCTCTGCCTTTGCAACGGAATCAACATAGGCCTTAACGCTCTGCTTTCCGTCTTCTGCCTTTACATATACCTGATCCATAAGGCAGATCTCCTTGAGCTCCTTATTGATACGTCCCTCGATCATGCCGTTGATGACCTTCTCAGGCTTCTGGGACTCCTTGGGATCATTCTGTATCTGAGCCATAAGGATGGACTTCTCGTGAGCGATATACTCCTCGCTTACCTCAGACCTGTTGGTGAACTGAGGTCTGAGCGCAGCTGCCTGCATGGCTACGTTCTTAGCCATCTCCTTAACTGCGTCATTGACTACGTCTGTCTCAACATCAACGAGCACGCCTATCTTTCCGCCTGCATGGATGTAGGAAGCTACGAAACCGTTCTGCTCCTCTACCTTCTCATAACGGCGTATCTTCATGTTCTCGCCGATGATGGCTATCTGTGAAGAAAGGGCCTGCTCTACGGTAAGGCTCTCATCTCCTACCCACTTCTCTGCCATAAATGCGTCCATATCTGCTGCATTAGACATAAGGGCCTGCTTAGCCACGTCTGCAACATAGTTCCTGAACTTCTCGTTCTTTGCCACGAAGTCGGTCTCTGAGTTTACCTCTACGACTACTGCAGTCTTTCCATCCTCGGAAACAAGGGTGTCTACGATACCCTCTGCTGCTATCCTTCCGGCCTTCTTAGCCGCTCCGGCAAGTCCCTTTTCACGAAGGAACTCAACTGCCTTGTCCATATCTCCATCGGTAGCGGAAAGTGCCTTCTTGCAGTCCATCATGCCTGCACCGGTCATTTCCCTGAGCTCTTTTACCATTGCTGCGGTAACTGCTGCCATGAATCTTATCCTCCTGATAATGATATGCTCCGCATAAGCGGAATGAACATAGAAACGGGCAGGAGGCAGAGCCTTCCTGCCCTTTAGCTTACTTTTTCTTTATCTTATACTCTTATGCGCCCTCAGGCGTCAAACCTTGAACGCCCGGCATAGGTCTCTCCCATGCCTCAGGTCATCTCTGAAGTCTTACTCAGCCTCAGTCTCCTCAGCCATAGCTACTTCTTCGATGTCTGTGGGCTCAGCAGTCTCAGCGGCCTCAGCCATCTCGTCCTCAACGGCCTCTTCCTCTACATAAGCCTCAGCGCCCTGCTTAGCCTCAATGACAGCATCTGCCATCTTGGAAACGATAAGCTTTACTGCACGGATAGCATCGTCGTTGCCGGGGATAACGTAGTCAAGCTCCTCGGGATCACAGTTGGTATCGCACATACCTACAAGAGGGATACCAAGGGTATGAGCCTCCTGAATACATATCTTCTCCTTCTTGGGGTCGATAACGAAGATAACTGAAGGAAGCTCCTTCATCTCCACGATACCGCCAAGGTTCTTCTCAAGCTTCTCGAGCTCCTTCTTGAGGAGGATGACCTCCTTCTTGGGAAGCACGTCAAAGGTGCCGTCCTCAGCCATGGTCCTGATGGCCTTAAGTCTCTCAACTCTTGAACGGATGGTCTTGAAGTTGGTAAGGATACCGCCAAGCCATCTCTCATTTACATAGAACTCTCCGCAGCGAAGGGCCTCTGTCTTGATAGCCTCCTGAGCCTGTTTCTTGGTACCTACGAAAAGGACTGTGCCGCCCTCTGCAACGATCTCGTTAAGTGCCTTGTAGGCAGCGTCAACCTTACCTACGGTCTTCTGAAGATCGATGATGTGGATACCGTTACGCTCGGTATAGATGTAGGGAGCCATCTTAGGGTTCCATCTTCTTGTCTGGTGTCCGAAATGTACTCCGGCCTCCAAAAGCTGCTTCATAGAAATTACGCTCATATCTTCCTCCTTGGTTTTAAGCGTCTGCCCATATATGACCGGAAGGCTCTGTCCCGCTCATCAGCTTCCTTGGCACATCGCCATCGTGATGAGTCCCGCAAAGCACCCTTACGGCTTTATCTATGGACATGTTTGATGATAACTGCTGCAAGTCCCCGCCCATTTTCGGGCATAAAAATATAGGGCTTTGCACAAGCCCTATTAGAATATCATAATAACAAAGAAAATACAACAGCTTTTCTTTCATTAATCGATGTAATATAATATCGATAATTCATCTTTTGCATTAAAATCTTCATTTGACATGCTTGATGAACTAATGCCTAAGTTATAAAAGGCTCATATAAATATCACAGCTGCTTTCCGTCTGCGCTGCATCATACCATCAAACCCTTACACCTGCTCATATCAAAGGGGCTCGCACATATCCTTGAGCCACTCCTTCTCCTTCCCCTCCATATGGGGTCCAAGCTCCTCCCATACCTTCTTATGATAGGCATTAAGAAGCTCCTTATCCCTCTCCTCCATGATGGAAGTGTCAAGGGCATACTTATCTATCGGGCAAAGGGTATAGGCCTCAAAGCGGCAGAACTGTCCGTATGAATTGCTGTAGTCGTTCATGCACATGAGCATATTTTCAGTGCGGACTCCGTGACTTCCCTCTATGTAAAGTCCGGGCTCATCCGAGACAAACATGCCCTCGGAAAACGGATACTGGTCCTGTCTCTCGGGCACTGCCTTATAGCGTATGCCCACGGGACGCTCATGCACGTTCAAAAGATAGCCCACTCCGTGGCCTGTGCCATGGTCAAAATTAAGTCCCCTCCTCCAGAAGGGTTCCCTCGCTATATAGTCAAGGGCAGCTCCGCCGGTGCCCTCCAAAAATCTTGCATCTGCAAGCCTCATATTGGCTATGACAGAAAGGGTCAGAGAGGTCCTCTCCTCATCGGTCACTGGGCCGCAGCTCCATGTACGGGTCACATCGGTAGTGCCCTCATAGTACTGTCCGCCCGAGTCCACAAGGTAAAGGCCCTTAGGGGCTATGGGAGTGTCGTGCTCCATTGAAGGACTGTAGTGACACATGGCCGCATTGGCTCCATAGGCTGAGATGGTCGAAAAACTCTCCCCAAGGAACCCCTCATTCTGAGCCCTGAACTCATGGAGCTTTTCCACGCAGCCCCACTCCGTAAGCTCTCCGGAAGCCACATTTTCCTTAAACCAGTACATAAAATGGGTAAGGGCAAGGCCGTCCTTAAGATGCGCCTTCTTGAGATTAGCCATCTCAGTCTTATTTTTCTTAGCCTTCATAAGGGTCGTAGGCATCATGCGGTCGATAAGCTTAAGCTCCTTAGATATCGCAAAGCCGCAGGCAGCATTTATCTTTCCTGACTCTATGAGCACAGGGCCCTCCTTAAGGCCCTTCACAGCCTCATAAAAATGCTCCTCTTCGGTGTCCACACTGACACCAAGCCTGGAAAGGTAGTCTGAGACCTCCTCCGTAAGATGCTCCTTATCAAGGTACAGCCTTATGCTCTCCCCATCAATGATAAGAAAGCTTCTGAACACCGGATTGTAAGCGATATCATCTCCCCTCAGGTTAAGGAGCCAGGCTATGTCGTCAAGGCTTGTGATGATATGTACCTTTGCGGCAAGCCTCTGAAGCTCAGCCCTAAGCCTCTCTATCTTAGAAGCTGTACTCTCTCCCGCAAAGTTCTCCTCCAATATGAAAATGGGCTCTGCAGCCTTCTTAGGCCTGTCCTCCCAGAAGTCCGCCGGAAGGTCCGTATCGCTCACAAGCTCAGCGCCCTTTGCCTCTAGCCTCTCCTTAAGTGATACTGCCTCAAGATAGGCAGTACAGCGGCCGTTTAGTCCCAGCCTTCCGCCCTCAGGTACCTTTTCAGCTATATAATCCATGATATCCGGAGTCTCAGTTCGTCCCATGCGCATAAGCCTGATGCCGCTTTCCGAAAGTTCCTTCTCTGCCTGAACAAAATATCTGCCGTCGGTCCAGAGCCCTGCCTCGTCCATGGTGACCACGAGCCTGCCTGCTGAACCCGTAAAGCCGCTTATAAGGCGTATCTCCTTATAGTGGTCTCCCACATACTCAGACTGGTGGTCGTCATCCATGGTTATAAGATATACGTCTATGCCCTGCTCCTGCATGGCTTTTCTGAGAAGTGTCAATTCCGTTTTCATATGACCTGTCCTTTTACTTTTCTATCGTTTATAAAAACCTCTCTGCAAAGCCCCTGTCTCGAACTATCCGCTTTGCGAGGTCTCCCGACAGAGGTTTTGCAGAAAATCAAAGTTTAATACTTATTAAACATCACTGATACATCACAAATCGCCTTATGCTTCAATTATACTTTTTTAAGCAGCAGCCTGCTCACTCAAAATAATGAAAATGCTCACAGGCCCTAAGTATGCCGTCGTCCCATATAGGCTCGGTCACATAGTCCGCCGTCTCCTTAAGCTCAGGGACAGCATTGCCCATGGCTATGCCAAGGCCTGAGGCCTCGATTATCTCGATGTCATTTTGAGAATCTCCGAAAGCTGCTGTGTCAGCCATGTTTATGTCAAAGAAGTCACAGAGACGCTTAAGTCCCTCAGCCTTGGAGCAACCCTCCTCAACCACATCGGCGCCCTTTCCTGACTCAAAGCCGCAGAGCCTGAGGCTCGGAAAATGCTCCCTTATAAGGCCCCGGTTCTGCTCCACATCCCCTGCAAAGGATATGGCATGGACCTTAAGTCCCCGCTCAAATATCTCCGTAAAGGGAAGATAATTACGTTTCACCGGATTAAAATACGCCGCATCAGCCTCAGCCTTCATCTTTGGGTCAGTATAAAAATCCTCTGTTCCTATGGTGGTGCCGAAGCAAAGGCCCCTCTCGATGGCAAAATCATATATAGCCTTAAGCAAGGCCTCATCCATGAAATGCTCAAATATGAGCTTATCTCCCACGCTTATCTTGGTGCCGTTAAGGTGTATGATGGCATCGGGTCCCAGCATATCCCGCCACATCGTACTATAATGGCTGTCCATGTCCCTGCCGGTGGATATGACTATCTTATGCTGCTTTCTCAGCTCCTCCACAGCCCTCAGGGCAGACTCCGGTATCTTCCCCTCCTTATGGTAAAGCAGGGTCCCGTCAAGGTCAAAGCATATCATCTTCATTTATCAAGTTACCTCAAAATATAAGTCCCGCTTAAGCTTAGTATCAGTTCTGCGAAGGCTCCTCCTCATATGTGATTATGGGTCCGTCCTGCGACAGGACTGCCGCATCACTCTCATATAACTCGTCGCCGTTAAGGGCATTCTGAAGCTCCTCGGGGAAGGTCTCAGCCTCACTCTCGGCCTCTATGGCTGCAAGGGCCTCCGCCGCCGCTCTGCTCTCAGCTATGCGCTCCGCCTCAGCCTCTGCATCGGCCTCACTAAGCAGAGCTCCGTAATCATAGGAGACCGCCGCGTCCCAGAGTATCCACTCATCATAGCCTGCGTCATAGACGGCCTGTATCTGGGCCCTGATGGCATCTGCTCCGTACTCCATATAGTTTCCTGAGCCCAAGTATGAGGCGGTAAAGGCCTGAAGCCAAGGCCTGACTATGGCCTGTGCCGTGCCCTCTATATAAGAATTACTGAGCTCCCGTTCAGAAAGTCCTAAAGCTCCTAAGATACATTCATAGGGCTGAAGATCGGGATGCTCAAGCCCAAAGTTTCCGCTGGCATAGTGTGAGGGATATATCATCGGACAGATATAATCAAGGGCATCTGCCATCTGGGTATAGCTCTGTCCTACGGAATTGGCATCTATGGAGCTTCCTATGATGGTTCCGAAAACATCCGCTGATACGAAAAGGCCCTCCTCCCGAAGATTTTCAGACAGATAATTTACAAGCTCGGTGATGATGCTTATCTTATCCCTGCCAAGGGTGTCGGCCTCATCATAGACCACATCGCCCACTCCCCGCTCGGTACAGAAACGGATATAGTCAAACTGTATCTCATCAAAGCCTATCTCTCCGGCTGCCCTTGAGACATCAAGGAGATAATCCCAGTACTCGGTCTTATAGGGATTGACCCATGCATCGCCGGCATTGTCACGGAAAATGCTCCCGTCCCCCTTATAAAGGGCCCACTCAGGCTTAGCCTCAGCTATGAAGGGGTCCTTAAGGGCTACCACACGGGCTATACAGTAGATGTCGTGAGCCTTGAGCTCTGCTATGATACCCGGCAGGTCCTCTATAGCCCCGGAGGAAGCTCCTATCTCATCCACCAGGGGAACTCCCTGCATATCGTAGGTGATACGGCCATAGTCATCCTTCACGTCTATGACCACGGCATTGAGCTCGGTCTCGTCCATGACAGAGATTATCTCGTCCATGAAGCTCTCATTATTGACCGGCGCATAAGCTAAGTAGATGCCCTTTGCCACGGTCCTCTCCCTCGTATCCTCAGGCTCAGGGGGAGCAGTCTCCACGGGCTCACTCTCCTCTATGGCCTCACTGCTCTCAACGACCGCCTCAGCAGCTGTCTCAGTGGCAAGCTCCTCAGTGGAGCTAAGGGCCACAGGCTCATAGCGCTCGCAGGCAGAAAGCATCAACGCAGACATACATATCGATAATATTAAAAAAGCTGTCTTCTTCATGCCTTGGATTATAGCACATGAAGCAGATTGTTTCCATTTAAGTTTTTTTGAAGGACAGCTTCTGAAACTAAAAGCAAAATACCCCTGATGGAAAGACCGGTATGACACCTCTGCTCTGACAGTATCATGATCCCAAGCATAAAACACCGCTGCCCTGCAGTTAAGCTCCTGCATTGCAGCGGTGATATGTAAACGGGGATATGCCCCGGAGGATGGTATAGCCCATCTATATTTTTATGCACTTTTTCTGCTCCCTTAGCTGAAAGCCATTTTTCCTATACTTTTAGCTTAGGGAAATCAGTCTCTTAGGCCTGCCCCTTCAGGGGGACTTAATATCAGGCCTCAGAAAGCCTCTCCCTTCCAAGAGCATCGCAGGCCAAGATGGCTGCATAGAGCTGATCCGGAGTAACATCTGCAACCATGTTGTGGATGGACTCACCCTCAGCACAGGCATGCTCGGCTATGACTTTTATCTGCTCATCCGTAGTGATGCCTATCTGTGAAAGGGTCACAGGAAGACCTACCTCCATGCAGAAATCCTGCACTTCACGAAACTCCTCCTTGGGAGCCCTCTCCAGTACCAGCTGTACCAGAGTACCAAAGGCTACGCAGTCTCCGTGGGGAGCGCTGTGTCCGCCAAGAGCAGTTATGCCGTTATAAAAGGAATGGGCACAGGCAAGCCCGCCGTTATCAGCTCCCACACCGGAAAGATAGACGTTTGCCTCTATTATAGCCTCAAGGGCAGGAGTTACGACCTTAAGCTCGCAGGCCTTCTTTGCCTGAGCGCCATATTCTCTTAAGGTCTCATAGCAGAGCCTGCAGAGGGCCATGGCTGACTTGGTGATGCCTCCATTCTCAAGGCTCGGAGCATCAGTCCTCTCACATGCCCTAGCTTCAAAGAAGGTTCCGAGGGCATCTCCCATGCCGGATACCAGAAAGCTTACCGGAGCATGAGCAATGACATTGCTGTCTACGATAACAGCCTCAGGATTCTTGGGATAGAAAAGATAGCTGTTGAAGGTCTTGTCATCATTATAGATAACAGAGAGTCCCGTGCAGGGTGCATCAGTTGCTACGACAGTGGGGATTATAACTACCGGAAGTCCTTCATAGTGGGCAGTAGCCTTGGCAGTATCTATGGCTGAGCCTCCGCCTACTCCTACTACTACCTCAATTCCGTTTTCCCTTACCAGCTTTCTCATGCGTTCAATCTCTCCTATACTGGAGACGCCGCCGAAGATCTCATATTTTCTTTCATCTTCCGTACCTTCAAAGCTCTTCTCAAGCTTGTCATGGCAGGCCTTGAATCCGCTGTTTGAGCAGATGAAGAGCCATTTCTTTCCGAGATCCTTCATCTCTTCATAGAACTTGAGCAGGGAATCCTTTCCCTGTACATACTTCTGCGGTGCGCGCATCATCCTGAGTCTTAACATTTTCCCATCCTCCATTTATATTATTTATTTCTTCGCACTTCCCTCAACTGCGGCAGTCTTTGCACTCAGATCCTCGCAGAGATCCAGCTTTGCAAATTCAGCATTTTCAGGAAGTATGAGTTCCCACTCAGTGATCGGCTCTATCTGATAGCTTATATCCTTTCCGGCAAGGCCAAGTATATGGCCTCCGCTGGTCTTATCCTCACTCAGGAAATGGAAATGCCAGCCCGGCAGGTTCATGCCCTCTACGTAGGGCGGACAGTAAACTGCGATAACTTTACCTTTCACATTTTCATATTTGAACTCCTTCTGATGGCTTGCTGCCTCTGAAAGGGTCGGATAGGGCTTCTCGCAGGCGTAGCAGCTCCTTACATGCATGAAATCGAAGCTTCCGCTCATAACGAGCATATAGAAGATATTGGGATTTTCATCCGTGTAAGGCTTAAGAAGCTCCTTGAGCTCCTCTATGTCCTTAAAGCCCTCTGCCTTATGCCTGGGAAGGGAGCTGTCAAATCTTGCCACGGTACCGAAGGCTACTCCGTCCTCGGGCTTCATGACGCTGACTCCGCCATCGGCAGTAGCCCTGTAGGCCACGCCATCCTCAAATATGGCCTCACCGTCAAGTCCTGTATAAGTACCTATGCCTGTATCTGCTTCTGCAAGGAAATCCCTTACGGAGATCGTGCAGTCAAAATTGCCCAGCATCAAAGCATTTAATGTGGATGCCTGTACCAGCTTTACAATTTTTTTCATGATAATGTCACTCCTTGATGTGTTAATATTTCGTTACCTGTTGCTAAGTATGTATGCTGATGATAAATCTTTTTTCAAAATTTTTCGCAGCCTGGTCTTTTTAGTCAATTTTTACTGAGTCTTTTCGGCTGGTTCAGTGAGCTGCCTTCAGCACTCCTTCCATATGTCCCCTGACTTCATCGGCAGGATGCTTCTTAAGTATCCACCTTACCATGAAGGGGCAGAGTATATTGGTTACTGCCAGCACAAAGGCAAGAGTCGCTACAGAGCTGTCCACATAAGCATTTAAGGCTTCATTGCCTGCTGCTGCAAGAGCAGGTATGGAGAGTGCTACTCCTGCAAGAGAGCCGGAAGCTACTGAGGCGTAGCCCGGACGTTTCAGCACAGTACGCTCAAATATATATGAAGGTACGATAACTATGATAAAAAAGATAATGCTTAAAGCTATGCCCTGAGGCAGCATCTTAACCGCATCAAACAGGTTTATCGTTGAACCGAATTCAAATCCTAAAAACGGAAGTATTATCGCATTGCCTCCTGCAAATACCTTCCTGATATCCATGTCCAGATTGCCAAGTATCATGCCGAGTATAAACGGTATCAGCAGAGAAACTATCTGCAGTATCTGAGCCATGCCAAAGCCTGAGGTCCCGAAAAATCCCAAAAACAGAAGCGGCAGCAGCGGCATAGAGCAGATAAGCATCACTCCGAAGCTTGCCTTATCGGACTTATCTCCGAAGGGCTGAATAATGCCCATGTAAAGAGCCGCATTAGCACTGGTCACCGCACAGGTAAAGGCAAGGAAGGATATCCCAAATACGCCCGCATATCCAAACATCATATAGTACAATGCACAAAGTGCATAGGCGACGACAAGTCTAACGATGATAAGGAATACTCCTCTCTTCATGGCATCCTTAAGGTCAGACAGCTTAAGAGAGGTGCCGGTACAGAAAAGCATGAGACCAATCAGTAGCATCTGTCCGCTTGAGGAAAACATATCCTTCATGGGATTGCCCAGATATGCCCACAGATCAAAGCCCAGCATACCCTTGCAGACGGTAGTTATTATCGCACCTATAATAAGGGGTACAAACATGGTGCCCGCCGGCACTTTCTGAAGCGATTTCCAGATATTT
>DVNS01000121.1 GCA_018714145.1 Candidatus Avilachnospira avistercoris | reverse complement strand
AAGATTTGGAAAATATCAAAAGGATTTTAAGCAGGATAAAGGACCCGGGAAGCGCCATTACTCATTTCATAGCCATGCTCCTTGCCCTCGGAGCCTCCATACCCCTGATTATAAAAGCGGCGAGGACTCCCGGCTATACCCATGTGCTGGCCATGAGCATCTTTATTACCAGCATGATATTGCTCTACGCTGCGAGTACCATTTACCACACCCTCAATATCTCCCCTAAGGTCAATAAGCTTCTTCGCAAGATTGACCACATGATGATATTTATCCTGATAGCCGGAAGCTATACTCCGGTATGCGTCATAGTCCTCGGAGACAGGACTGGTTTTACACTGCTTGCCATAGTCTGGGCCATAGCCATAGTAGGGATGCTCATCAATGCCTTCTGGATAAACTGTCCCAAATGGTTCTCTTCCCTCATATACATAGCCATGGGCTGGGCCTGTGTGGCTGCGTTTCAAAAGCTGGTGGCCGCCCTTCCGCCCCACGCCTTTTATTGGCTCCTTGCAGGCGGCATCATATACACCATAGGAGGAGTCATCTACGCCATGAAGCTTCCGATATTCAACTCAAGGCATAAAAACTTCGGTTCTCATGAGATATTCCATCTTTTCGTCATGGGCGGAAGCCTCTGTCACTATATCATGATGTATGCCTTTGTAGCCTGATTTGTATAAATTTTTGTAAAAAAGTAAAACCTAAATTTCTCTTTTTCATTATCATGCTTCATTTGGCTTGCCTTATTTAAAAGCCAAGCTTAGGTCTGTCTTGATACAAACAGCAGAGGAACTATTTATTAACTTCCTAATAAAGGTTCCTCTGTTGCTTTTTTACTTATCCATTCTATTTCTTTGGAGGATGGTTAAAAATCATCTGACAAAAACTTCTGCCTTAGGCTATCTGTTTCGCAAGACTTTTGCCTCCCTTAATTCTCCCTTACATTTCCTTAATAGGGATTGATTTATCAGAAAAACAGTATTATTGTATTAAGCAGTTAATACAGTTTAAGTTTTTCATAGAAAGATATGGAAAGGACGTGGCATATTGGAATGGAAGATAGATGACAGATTTCCCATATGGTCCCAACTTACGGAGCAGCTTGAGGCTTACATAAGCTCAGGGGGCTTTAAGCCCGGAGAAAAGCTTCCCTCGGTCAGGGATTTTGCCTCGGAGGCAGGGGTCAATCCGAACACCATGCAGCGGGCCCTTTCCGAGCTTGAAGGGAGGGGGCTCATCGTGACTAACAGGACTGCCGGCAGGACCGTGACCGAGGATGCAGAGAGGATAAAAAGCGTAAGGCAGGGTATACTTAGGAGACGCATAGAGGACTTCTTAGACAGCATAGAGGAGCTTGGTATTAAGGACAACGAGCTTGAGTCCCTCCTTAGGAAGGCCATATCGGAAAGAAGCGGAGGCACCGTGGTATAAAAGCCTGATTTATCTTTGAAGCGTAGGAGGCTCTGGACTTATTTAGCAGGACAGCTGCATTTGTTTTAAGGAAAACAGATAAGATTTCTTTTGATAAAATAAAACTGGGATTTTTGAAAGGAGGGCCTGATGGAACTCAGGCATCACATATATGGCAAATGATATCTTAAGCCTTGACAGGCTGACAAAGAGATTTGGAAAGAAATGTGCCCTTGAGGATGTGAGCTTCAGCATCTCCGGAGGAAGGATAGTGGGGCTTCTTGGCCCTAACGGCTCAGGCAAGACTACGCTCATAAAGCTTGCAAACGGGCTCCTTCATCCGGATGGCGGGGCGGTATATATAGACGGACAGCGCCCCTCAGAAAAGACCAAGGCCATCGTGTCTTATCTTCCCGACAGGATGTATGTGGCCGATTGGATGAAGGTCAGTGACCTTGTCAGGATGTTCGCTGATTTTTATCAGGACTTTGATAAGGAGAAGGCATTTTCCATGCTTAGGAGCCTTGACATCTCTGAAGCTGACCGCATGAAGACCATGTCCAAGGGTACGAAGGAGAAGGTCCAGCTCGTACTTGTCATGAGCCGTGAGGCCATGCTTTATCTCCTTGATGAGCCCATAGGCGGCGTGGACCCTGCGGCAAGGGATTTTATACTACGCACCATACTTACTAACTACAGTCCGGAGTCGGCGGTGCTCATCTCTACCCACCTCATCTCTGATGTGGAGAAGGTCCTTGACGAGGTCATCTTCCTGAAGGAGGGCAGATTAATAAGACATGAAAATGTAGACCATATCAGAGAGCAGGAGGGTAAGAGCGTAGACCAGCTGTTCCGTGAGATATTTGCAATAGGAACCGAAGGATAAATTGGAGGATGATTATGTTATTTAAACTTATTAAATATGAATGGAGAGCCATGATGCGTTCCCTCCTTCCGGTATATATAGCTGCCTTGGCCCTTTCAGTCATCATAGGCCTTGGCTCAGAGCTGGATATATTTACAAGGCTGTCTGCCATGCCGGGACTTGGATTTTTGGAGGTGGTACTCACACTGCTTCAGGTGGTGCTCGTCATAGCCTATGTAGTTATCATAGTGGCATTGTTTGTCATAAGCACCATCGTGTCCGTGCAGAGGTTTTATAAGGGATTACTTCGGGATGAGGGCTATCTTATGTTCACGCTGCCGGTAAAGGTATGGGAGCTCACACTATCAAAGGCCATAGTCTCATTTTTAGCAGGTTTCATATCCATCATAGTGGCGATATTTGCCATAGGGCTGCTTTCAGCAGTGGATCTCTTTGAATTCATCTTAGCCATATTCCAGATACCGGGGCAGCTGATAGGGGCAGTCAACGAGGCTCTGCTCAGGGGGACCATCACGCCGGCGGACCTTACTAACCTTACGATATTTGCGATAGAATTTATACTGATGGCTATTATATCGGCCTTTGCAGGCATATATCAGTTCTATGCTGCCATGGCCCTTGGACAGATGTCAAGGAAGCATAAGGTGCTGTTTTCAGTGCTCTGGTACATAGGCATCAATATCATCGCATCCATAGTATTTTATGCGGCTCTGTTTTTAGGGGCTGGGACCGTGAGCATCATGGGAGCTTTCGCAACAGCACACCCCATGATAGCGGTACATATGGTGGTAGGAGCCATGTTCATTTACTGCGTGATAAATCTTGCGGCCTTCATCCTTGTTACCAATGTGGTCCTAAAGCAGAGGCTTAATCTGGAGTGATAAAGGCTGATGTCATAATATCATAAAAATCTTTTAAATAAGAAAGGCAAAACTTCTGACTTAGACCGTTGTTTTAAAAGGTCATATGGCAGAAGTTTTGCTGTTGTATTTAAAAAGCTCTGAAAATATGCTAATATATCAGGCATGACTGACGGATATATGAAAATGCTGAATAAGCTTAAGCCGGAGAAGCTCGAGGCCGAGAGGGAGCGCATCAAAGGCATGAAGCAGTATGAGGAGGAAGCCATGGAAGAGGGCTATGACTTCATCCTTGGCGTGGACGAGGTAGGAAGGGGACCCTTATGCGGTCCTGTAGTCACCGCCTGCTGTGTACTGGATATGAAAAAGGAGCTTTTATTCCTCAATGACTCTAAAAAGCTTTCGGAAAAGAAACGGGACATCATGTCCGAGGCCATAAAGGAGGAGGCCCTCTGCTATGCCTTCGGCGAGTCCTCACCAGAGCTGATAGACGAGATAAATATCCTCAATGCCACAAAGCGGGCCATGAAGGAGGCCATAGAGGCCTGCTATGAGAAGCTTTGTCTGATTATAACTGAACAGCCGGAAATTGCGTCATGGAAGCTTGCTGAGCAAGCTTCCGATATACAGCCTTCTGATGGAGCTTCAGATGATAAAGAGCAGCTGGTCTCAGCTGATGCAGAAGTGAGGCCAGAGGAAAATGAACTGGGCTCCAGACATAAAAGACCTAAGGTGCTGGTGCTTATCGACGGAAATCAGACCATAGAGGGACTTGAGCTTCCCCAGCGTTTTGTCATAAAGGGAGATGCCTCCTCAGTATCCATAGCTGCAGCCTCCATACTTGCCAAGGTGCGCCGTGACCGAATGATGGTGGAATATGATGAGCTGTACCCGGGCTACGGTTTTGCAAAAAATAAGGGCTATGGCACCAAGGAGCATCTTGAGGCCTTGGAAAGCATGGGCCCCACGCCCATACATCGCATGAGCTTCGTGCCTAAGTCCAAGACTGCCGTAGGCCTTCACTATGAAAAGCTTGCTGCAAAGCTCCTTAAGCTAAATGGCTATGAGCTGCTTTCAGAAAATTACCGTACCAAGGACGGAGAGATAGATGTCGTCGCTGCAAAGGACGGCATGCTGTGCTTTATAGAGGTCAAATACAGGAGCTCCTCCGAGCATGGATATCCCTCTGAGGCGGTGGATAAGAAGAAGCAGGAGAGGATATATAAATCAGCGCTTCACTATATCTCAGACCTTGATGCGCCCAAGACAGATCCCACCGGCAATGAGCTAAGGAACTACCGTTTTGATGTGGTGGAGATAGAGGGAGATAAGTATCGTATCCTTCCCGATGCCTTTCAGAGGCCAAAGTATATGAAGCGGAATTATTTTGTATAACTACCTTTAAGCGTGATAAGGAGGCAGTAAAATATACTTTATGTAGGATTTTGCTTGGAAGCCCACTCGTAATGGACGGCTCAAGGAAAAATCCTGGCAGAAAAATTTTTACCACTAAGTAGGAAGGCGACTTTAAATTATTCCTGAAATAATTACATACTATGAAAATAGATTTAAATTTTAAAAACGACGATAATATTTTCGCCCTGCACGAGGCAGATACGCCCTATCTTAGCTTCAGGGCCTTGGACGAGCTTTCGATATTTCCAAATGCCTTCACCACACGGCATGGCGGCGTGTCCGAGGGCTGGCTTTCCAGTCTCAATCTGACCCTTAAAAAGGAGGGAGAAACGAGGGAACACATCCTTGAAAACTTCCGGCGTGTGGCTGAGAGCGCAGGCTTTGATATGGAAAGGATGGTGCTTTCCGACCAGACCCATACTACAAATGTCCGGGAGGTAACTGAGGCGGATGCCGGAAAGGGACTGCTTCGGAGCTCGGACTTTGAGTCCGTTGACGGTCTTGTGACTAATGTGCCGGGGATTACCCTCGTGACCTTTTATGCCGACTGTGTACCCCTTTACATAGCTGACCCGGTCCATAAAGCCATAGGCCTGAGTCACAGTGGTTGGCGGGGCACAGTGGGACGCATGGGAGAGATCACCCTTCGGAAAATGTCAGAGCTCTATGGCACTGAGCCGAAAGATGTGGTATGCTGTGTGGGGCCGAGCATCTGCAGGGACTGCTTTGAGGTGGGCCCTGAGGTGTCAGAGGAGTTCAGGGACAGCTTCCCCGAGACCTGCCATAAGGATATCATCCTCGGACCAAGCTTCAATGAGGCCGGAGAAGAAAAATACCATATAGACCTCTGGAAGGCCAATGAGCTCATCTTCAGAATGGCCGGAGTAAGGCCGGAGCATATCTCCGTGACAAATGTCTGCACACGCTGCAACACGGATACCTTCTGGTCCCACAGGGCACTGGGGACAAAGCGGGGCAATATGGCTGCCTTCCTTAGCCTGAGACCTTGAAGTACGGACGGTGCTGATTTTATCAACTGATAGCTGAAGGGCAATATTAATTATTTGAATTAAATTCTGCAATGCTTCTGCCGAAAGACTTTACGAGACAAAAAGCTCTTAGCAGAAGCCATGCGGAAAAGTAATACATAAATTTAGCATATGTTTTAGGAGAATAGATATGGCTGAGACAAAAAAGAACATCATACTTACAGGAGACAGACCAACAGGGCCCCTTCATATCGGGCATTATGTAGGCTCTCTGAAGCGCAGGGTGGCCCTTCAGGACAGCGGGAAGTTCGATGACATCTATATCCTCATCGCCGATGCTCAGGCCCTTACTGACAACGCCGACGAACCTAAGAAGATAAGGGACAATATCATCAATGTGACCCTTGACTATCTTAGCTGCGGCATAGACCCTGAAAAGACCACCATCTGCATACAGTCGGAGCTTCCGGCCCTTTATGAGCTGACGGCCTACTATATGAACCTCGTTACCACTGCAAGGCTTGAGCGCAATCCTACCGTCAAGGCCGAGATAAAGATGAGAGGCTTCAATGAGGGCGGCGTGGGACTTCCTGTAGGCTTCTATACCTATCCCATCTCTCAGGCTGCGGACATCACGGCTTTCAAGGCCAACTGCGTGCCCGTGGGTGAGGACCAGATGCCGATGCTTGAGCAGTGCAAGGAGATAGTCCACAAGTTCAATTCCACCTACGGAGATGTGCTGGTGGACCCCCAGATACTTTTAAATGAAAATACAGTCTGCCGCAGGCTGCCCGGTACCGATGGCAAGGCCAAGATGTCCAAGTCCCTCGGAAACTGCATCTATCTTCATGCCACGGAGAAGGAGCTCCATGAGAAGGTATTTTCAATGTTCACTGACCCTGACCATATCAATGTCTCTGACCCCGGAAAGATAGAGGGCAACTGCGTATTTACATATCTGGATGCCTTCTCCAATGAGGAGCATTTTAAGGAGTATCTGCCTGACTACAGCTGCCTTGACGAGATGAAGGAACACTACAGAAGGGGCGGCCTAGGAGACGTGAAGTGCAAGAAGTTCCTTGAGAAGGTGCTCAATGAGGAGCTTGCCCCCATCAGGGAGAGAAGGGCTAAGTGGGAGGCTGATATCCCTGCGGTCTACGAGATACTTAAGAAGGGCACCGAGAAGGCAAGGGAGACCACAGGAAGGACCCTTTCCGATGTCAAGGATGCCATGAAGATAAATTATTTTTCTGACTCTGCTCTGATATCAGACTGGGAGTCAGAGCTTAAGTAAGCCATGGCTTCATTCAGAGGTCATGGCCTAAGGGGTTCTCTCCTTGAGGATATGCTCAATCGGACCAACGAGTGCTACAGAAGGAAGGGCCTTGCCCTTATCCAGAAGGTGCCGACACCCATCACTCCGGTGGATATGAATGAAAAAAAGCAGATAACCTTGGCCTACTTTGAGCAGAAATCCACCGTGGATTATATCGGTGCAGTTCAGGGCATCCCCGTCTGCTTTGATGCTAAGGAGAGCGCCGTGGATACGGTGCCCCTGCAGAATATCCACGAGCACCAGATAGAGTTTATGAATGACCTTGAAAGGCAGGGGGGTATAGCCTTCATCATACTTATGTATACCCAGAGGGACGAGATATATTATGTTCCGCTTAAGGATATCAACGTGTTCTGGCTGCGCATGAAGAGCGGAGGCAGGAAGTCCTTCACCTATGATGAGCTGGATAAGAGCCTTCGGATAGTAAGGAAGGGAGAATATCTCGTACATTATCTTGAGACCTTGAATGAAGACCTTAAACG
>DVNS01000120.1 GCA_018714145.1 Candidatus Avilachnospira avistercoris | reverse complement strand
CATATTTTCGTATGTTTTTCAGGACCTCATTTAAAAATCTATCCATACTAACATGATATATGAAAAGCCGGATTTTGCAAGGGAAATCTTTATCCAAAATCAGTTTATCCGTTTAAGATATGGAGTATTTTCACTATTTTTCACTTGTTTTTTTTCCGTCTCTGCGTTAGGATAATGCCAATATACATTTTCAAACTTATATTTTTTTCATCGAAAAGGAGTCTAAAAATGGCCATTTTGATCAATGAACCTTCCCGTACCTTCGGTGAATACCTGCTGATACCCGGCTACACCTCGGCAGAGTGTATTCCTCAAAATGTCAGTCTGCGCACCCCCCTTGTCAAATTCAAAAAGGGTGAGGAGCCTAGCATATCCCTCAATATCCCCCTTACTTCAGCCATAATGCAGTCCGTTTCCGACGATAAACTTGCCATCGCCCTTGCAAAGGAAGGCGGTCTTTCCTTTATATATGGCTCTCAGTCCATCGAAGCAGAGGCTGAGATGGTAGCAAGGGTAAAGGCCTACAGAGCCGGTTTTGTGGTAAGTGATTCCAACCTTGACCCTGACAATACCCTTTCCGATGTCCTTGAGCTGAAGGCAAAGACCGGCCACAGCACCATGGCTGTGACCGAGGACGGAAGTCCCAATGGAAAGCTTATCGGTATAGTTACAAGCAGGGACTATCGTGTAAGCCGTATGGACCCCTCCACCAAGGTCAGCGAGTTCATGACTAAGTTTGAAGATGTCATCTACGCCTATGATGACACCAGCCTGAAGGAGGCCAATGACATAATCTGGGAGCATAAGCTCAATTCCCTTCCCATCATAGACAAAAACCAGCACCTTGTCAGCATGGTATTCCGCAAGGATTATGACAGCCATAAGGAAAATGAGGACGAGCTCATCGACAGCTCCAAGCGCTTCATGGTCGGTGCCGGCATAAATACCAGAGACTACAGAGACCGTGTGCCCGCCCTTCTTAAGGCCGGAGCCGACGTGCTCTGCATAGACAGCTCTGACGGATACTCTGAGTGGCAGAAGCTGGTCATCGAATATATCAGAGAGGAATATGGCGACAGCGTCAAGGTAGGTGCCGGCAATGTCGTAGACAGAGACGGTTTCCGCTTCCTTGCAGAGGCAGGTGCCGACTTCATCAAGATAGGCGTCGGCGGCGGAGCTATTTGCATCACCAGAGAGCAGAAGGGTATAGGCCGCGGACAGGCTACAGCAGTCATGGAGGTAGCCAAGGCCAGAGACGAATATTATGAGGAAACAGGCATATACATCCCCATCTGCTCAGACGGAGGTATAGTGCATGATTATCATGTGACCCTTGCCCTTGCCATGGGAGCAGACTTCGTGATGCTCGGCAGATATTTTGCACGCTTTGATGAGAGCCCCACAAAGAGAGTCAATGTCAATGGAAGCTATATGAAGGAGTACTGGGGTGAAGGAAGTGCCAGAGCCCGTAACTGGCAGAGATATGATCTTGGCGGAAGCAGCAAGCTGAGCTTCGAGGAGGGCGTGGATTCCCTCGTTCCCTATGCAGGAAGCCTGAAGGACAACGTGGCCCTCACCTTAAGCAAGGTAAAGTCAACCATGTGCAACTGCGGATGCCTGAGTATCCCTGAGCTTCAGAAGAATGCTAAGATAACCCTCGTATCCTCCACCAGCATCGTCGAGGGCGGAGCCCACGATGTCATGCTCAAGGATAAGCACATACTCTAAGGTTCTGGATAATATAAAAAATATATCATCAAAAATAATTTAAACCTATGTGATTTAAATGCAAAAACTTCTGCGCAGGGCCATGTTCCGGCCTTTTGGCAGAAGTTTTTGCATTCTTTATGTTCAGTTTTCATCAACACATTTTGTCTTATAACTCTATTATCAGGATGGTGAAAGGCTATCTGCCAAAGTCTGTCAGGCCAAGGGCTTTAAAGGAGCGCTATGCCGTTGCTGGCTCCTATCCTGTCTGCTCCGGCCTCTATAAGCTCCCTTGCAAACTCAGGGGTCCTGATGCCGCCGCTGGCCTTTATAAACGCCTTATCTCCAACTGCCCTTCGCATGAGCCTTATATCCTCTGCCGTGGCCCCTCCCGAAGAAAAGCCCGTAGAGGTCTTTACGAAGGCTGCTCCGGCTTCTACCGAAAGCCTGCAGGCCCTTATCTTTTCCTCCTCGGAAAGGAGGCAGGTCTCTATTATGACCTTTACTATCGAAGGCTTGGCAGCCTCCACGACAGCCCTTATATCAGACAGCACCCTCTCATCGTCCTCATCCTTGAGGGCTCCAATATTGATGACCATGTCTATCTCGTCTGCCCCGTCAGCCACAGCCTGCCTCGTCTCGAAGGCCTTTGCCGCCTCTGACATGGCCCCAAGGGGAAAGCCCACCACAGTGCAGGTCTTGACGCCTGAGCCGGCAAGCTCCCTGTGTACGAGGGCAGTATGACAGGAATTGACGCATACTGAGCAGAAGCCGTATCTCCTTGCTTCGGCACAGTACCTCCTTATGGTCTCCTCACCTGCCTCGGGCTTAAGTATGGTATGATCAATATATCTTGCTATATCCTCCATGGTCATCTCCTCCTTTCATGTACGCCTAAAGGACTCAGTTTCCTAAGGCCTTCTTAAATAGCATCAAATGGCATCAAATGCCAGAAAGCATCTGCTTGCCGTCTAAAAAAACGGCCCGCCGAAGGATAAGTGGTAGCCTAACCTTCGACGGACCGTATAGCTTATCAAACACGAGACTCAGGCAGCCTGCCTGCTCCTCTTACTGCCTGCTTAAGCTACAGGCTGTCCGGCATATCATCTCCGGTCTGTTCTCCGCCAAGCTTGAAAAATTCATCAAGGATGACGTCCTGAAGCTTCTGCCGCATCTCTGGATTGATGGGATGAGCTATGTCTCTGTATCCCCCTTCCTTGGAGCGCCGGCTCGGCATTGCAATGAAAAGTCCATGTTCTCCGTCAACGATTTTTATATCATGTACTACAAAGAGGTCATCAAACGTAACGGATGCCATGCCTTTCAATCTTCCTTCTTTGTCGATCTTCCTGACTCTGACATCTGTTATCTGCATATTATACCCTCCGAAAATTTCTCAAAAGGTATGCCACCTTAGATAGCATATCTATCATTCTTTTCAATCACTATCTTTACCGCATCGGGAGACCCGATATAGGTAGAATTGGCTCGAATGACATCTCTTGATTCAACTATACAGTTTTCAAGTACCGTATTGTCGCCGATATATACATTGTTGAGGACTATGGAGTTCTTTATCACACAGTTGTTGCCAACATATACATCCTTGAACAAAAGTGAATTCTCCACCGTACCGTTCAG